>DHGK01000243.1 GCA_002402755.1 Planctomycetes bacterium UBA4800 | reverse complement strand
TACGCGAATTCCTCCGCGCCGGCCTCGCGCAGGAACACGCATTCCCGGGAGAGGAAGCGCGCCATGCCCGTGACCGTTCCTCCGATCCCCGCATCGCCCGCGTCGAAAACGGCCCGCGCCCACGCTTCGGCATCGTTCGCGCCGACACACGCGATCACGGCGCCCTTGCAGGGTGGCGCGTGGTGGTAGAGCGCCCATGCAGGCGGGGAGGAGCGGTCCGGGGCTTGCGCCGGCGCGAGCGGGTAAGGCATGCACCGCCACTTGGCGTCGGTCCCGAAGCCCTTGCCCGCGGGGCGCGCGAACGGCCGGAACGTTGCGGGAACGCCGGACGGCGCCGGCGGCGCGTCGCCGTAGAGCTTGTACGGCGGCCATACCCCTTCGATCGGCGCGAGCCCGCCGCCGGTCTCGAACGCGAGACCTGCGAAGGGGTTCGGCGCGGTGCCGATCTCGCCGACCCAGAACCTGTGCGGCCCGCCGTCGACCCTGGGCGTGTGGCTCGCCGAGACGCCGAGAACGATCCGCACGACCCGCGCGGGGTTGCAGCGGTCGCCCGGGCCGCCGCGGCGCCCGGCGGCGGGCGAATCCGGCCAGTAGTGGAAATCCTCGGGCCTCAGCGTGAAGCGCTTCCATTCCGTTTCGAGCGCGACCACCGCGATCCAGCGCGAGCCGTCCTCCTCGTTGAGCTCGATCGCGAGCTGGGGCGTGCGGGCATCGCCGCGCGCGGAGAAGCACAGAAGCTCGTGCCCTTCGGGAAACAGGCCAGGGAGGACGGGCGACGCGCACGTGAACCAGCCGGTGAGCTTCTCGATCGACACGGCGAGGCACATCCCCTTGCCGCCTGGCCCGCCGGCCTCGCGCGCGAATCGCGCCGGCAGCGAGGGATCGTTCGTGGCGCGCGTCCAGGCGCTGAGCGCGGACGCGTCCTCGAAGTCGAGCGCCACGTGCGCGGCCGCGACGGCCTGGAGTTCCGCCGCGACGGTCGCGCGATCGATCCAGCGGCCGCGGTGGCGCCACACGGGGTTCTCGAACGGCGGGCCGCCGAGGAGCAGCAGCTTGCCGCCGGCCTTCAAGTACGCATCGAGCGCCGCGAGTCCCTCCGCAGGATACGTGCGCGCATTGGGAATCACGAGAAGCGACAGCGCCGCGACCACGCGCTCGTTGCGGGCGGCAGCGCCGCCGAGAAGCTCGACTTCGACCTTCAAATCGTCCCGCAGCCCGCGCGCGAGCCGCGCCGGGAGGGTCGCGTCACCGCCGGGAAACGCCTCGTTGAAGATGCCGATCTTCTCGCCGCCGGCGGCGGCGCCTCCGGCCGGCACGGCGAGCGCGAGGGCCGCGGCGAGGCGAAGCGCGAGAACGGCGCGGCGCCTCGCCGAGGCGGCGACGCACCCGCCCTCACACGCCAGGCGACGCAGCACGTCCGCGAGGTTGGATGACAACACACCGCGACGCCGAACGGTCGTATGCATCATGAGAACCTGCTTTCGTCTCCGCTGAGCCTATCACGACAGGTTCCACTATAGGTAGAACCGGCAGAAGACGTCAACCGCGGCGACCACGAGTCGCCGCTCGTGTATGTTGCCGGCGGACGGCATGTGCGCCCGGGCCAGTCGAACCGTACGTCGGCGATCGAGCGCAATCGCCGCGGGACGCGCGGGATCATGATGTGCCCGGACTGCCGGTACTCGCGGCGTCCACCATGGACGTCCGAATTCGGACGCCACTCCCCGTGATTGCGCGAAGACGCCGGTCGAATGCCTTTGGCACGCTTCTTGCGTAGGTGCCTTGCCCATGCCGAGGAAGAAGAAGGAACCACGTCAGGTCCACGACCTCGTGTGGCGCAAGCTGCTCGCACACCGGACGGCGCTGCGCGAGTTGCTCACGGACTTCGTGCCCGAGGCTGCGCCGCTTCGCACGCGTCTGGACTTCGCGCGCGCCAGGGTCGTGCCGCGCTCGTTCGTCGATCCGCGCCCGCAGGCGCTGGAGGCCGACATCGTCTGGAGCGTGCCGACCGTCGACACGCGGAAGTGCTTCGTGTACGTGCTGATCGAGCACCGGAGCACGCCCCAGTACCTCATGGCGTTGCGAATGCTGAGGTACGTGACCGTGCTCTACGAGACGCTCGTCGAGGAAGCGTGCGAGGAGAAGAACCCCATTGGCTCCGGCACGAGACTCCCGCTCGTCCTTCCGATTGTCATCTACTGCGGCGAACGGGAGTGGACCGCGCCGTGTCGCCTGGAGGAGCTGCTCGAAGCCCGATTGCCCGAGATCGCGCCGCCCATAACCTTGCGTTACTATCTCGTCAATGTGCGTAAGCTGGATGCCGAGGTGCTCAGGCGCGCCAGGAACGCGGTTGCCGCGCTGTTCCTCCTTGAGAAGTCTCGGCTGGAGAACGACAAGAACTGTCCCGAAGCGTTCATGGATGCGCTCTCGGGCGAGACGGATCCTTCCTTGGTGGAAGCGGTGGTACGCACGGCATATACTCTAGGCGGAGCGCGAGGCGGTTCGGCCTCGCCGGAAGATCTGTGTGCGATACTCGGGGTCGCGCGATCCAAGGAGCGTTCCATGGCGTTGACAATGCGAGAGTTTCTGATCATGGTCGGGAAGGAGGCCAGCAAGAAGGCGGGGCTGGAAGAGGGATTGGAGAAGGGCCGCCGGGTGGGCCTTGAAGAAGGCATCGAGAAAGGACTCGAGAAGGGACTCCAGAAAGGCGAGCGCGCCAGCCTTGCCAAGGCCCTGGCTTCGCTGCGGGCCTGGATGCGCCGCGCGGGGATCGATGCTCGTCCGTACGAGGAGGATATCGCCGGTCTTGACGATGTGGGCGCGGTCGTCAGCCTGACGGCGGGTCTTGCCGGGGCGAAGAATCCGGCCGCGTTTCTTCGGCGGCGCTTTCGGCACTGAGTCGCGTGCGGCTTCCGGGCGTACGCAGGGTTTCTCTGAGAACTTGCGCCCGAGTCAGTCTTGCACTGGACGTCGATACTCAGCGCCGAATTCGTCGTACCCGTTGCGCGGTCCCTGAGCCGCATGTCGCGCGACCAACGGGTGGTGCGGCCCAGCGCGTCCTCTCGGCGGGCGTTGCCGGTTTCGAGCATCCCAACGAGTTTCTCTGCCGCGTACCCCTTCTCCCACCCCTCGGCGCCATGGCGGTGCTTCGGGGCGAAATCCGCACCGCACCGCCGGTCGACTTCCATAGCAGCCTGAACTGCTCGGATGGGCGTTGAAGGCTACGAGCGGAATGTCCCTCCGGTTCGCTGCGCCAGGCGCTCGAGAAACGGTCTGCCGCGACGTTCGCGCGATTGCCAGGGTGCTCCTCGACACGTGGTTGTGGTGAAGGAACCGACGAAGACCGATCCCTGACGCGTGAATGCGGACCAGATTCTCGTTACCGCGCGGCCCGGCCCGCGTTACAATACGGGGTACGCAATGCGACCGCAACGGAGGTGCCCCGATGAGAATGCGCGCTGTCGTGATCGCCGGAAGTCTGGTCTGTGCGCTCGGGCTTGTTGCCGTGGAGGTGCCGCTCAAGTACGAGCGCTACGGCGAGAACGACCGAGGCTTCCAGCCGTACGGGTACGTGCTGCTCGAGAAGAGCGCGAAGGCGCCGCCGGGCGACTGGAAGCTCCCTGAGCTCAAGAGCGCGGTCCCCGTGTACGCGCTGGCCGCAATCGGGTCGGGGAAGCGCCTTCTCATCCTCGACAAGCGCGACGCGAAGGACTCCTTCTACACCCGCCTCTACGTCGATGCCAACGGCGACGGCGATCTTCGCAACGACCTCGTGAGCGAGACGGCTGCGCCGCCCGAGGGTGAGAACGCACGGCAGCGGCCGCGCCTCGCGCGCTTCCCGGCGGTCGATCTCACGGTCGACTGCGGCGCGTACACGACGCCCTTCAGCGTGAGCGCGGTTTCCTACTTTGCCGGCGAGATGCCCGAAAAAGGGCTGACCGCCGAGGAGATCGAGAGCGAGCGGTTCTACTTCTACCTGATGCTCAACTGCTGCTACCGCGGCGAGTGCGAGCTCGCGGGCGCGAAGCTCAAGGTCATCCTGGCCGACACCGACGTCAACGGCGTCATCGAACCCAAGGTCGTCATGACGGAGGTGCGCGGCGAGACCGCGCCCCGGGGCGACTGGTTGTTCCTGAGCGCCGGAGACGAGATCGACTACCGCGAACGGACCTTCTTCGGGTCGCTCCTCGTCTTCAAGTCGGCGCTGTACGACGTGCGCTTCGATGCGGCCGGGAAGATCCTCCGCATCGAGCCCTCCAAGGCGGCCGCCGTGACGGCGGCGTTCCCGCTCGACATCGAGCGCATGACGCTCGTCGCGGACGGCGGCGGGCCCACGATCATGCTGGTCAAGAGCGGGGCGCGGGCGGCGATCCCTGCGGGGAAGTACCTGCCCGCCGGCTACCGCGCGCTCAAGAAGGACGCCGAGGGCGACCTCTGGCGGATCGAGGCCCAGGCGACGGCGGCGACGCCGTACATCGAGATCCCGGGGAGCGGTGCGAAGGCCGCGTTCGGCGAGCCCTTCGTCGTCAAGGCGACCGTGCCCGACGCGCTCTACGAGCAGTACGCCGAGAGGGTGAAGAAGAACCCCGAGGCGCGGAAGCAGCTCCTCCTCATGCTCGCGATCGAGGGCGCGGCGGGGGAGCGCGTCACCGACCTCGCGCACATCGAGGGCGACAAGACCAAGATCGCGCTCGAGAAGGACGGGGAACGCCCGAAGGAGCCGACCTACTCGATCGCCGCGGCGGACGGGACTGTCCTCGGGACCGGCTCCTTCCGGTACGGCTGAGGCTTCACGTGCTCGGCCACATGGGATGGCCTCAAGGAGAACACCGAGTACGTCGTGAGCTGCGAGTACGCCGTCGGCCCCTTCCTGACCACCTGCGTCAAGGAGAAGACCAAGCCGTTCCCGTCCGTGAAGTGAGGAGCCCGCCTCACGCCGTGTACGTCGACGCCGCCGTGTCGCCGCCGCGGCCGGTCCAGTTCGTGTGGAAGAACTGGCCGCGCGGCTTGTCGACGCGTTCGTACGTGTGCGCCCCGAAATAGTCGCGCTGCGCCTGGAGCAAATTCGCGGGCAGGCGCTCGTGGCGGTACGAGTCGTAGTACGCCAGCGCCGAGGCCGTCGCCGGCATCGGGATCCCGAGCGTGACGGCGGTCGACACGACGCGGCGCCAGCTCGTCTGGGCGTTCGCCACCGCGTCCTTGAAGAAGGGATCGAGAAGCAGGTTCGGAAGATCCGGGGCGCGGTCGAAGGCTTCCTTGATCCTGCCCAGGAACGCGGACCTGATGATGCACCCGCCGCGCCACATGAGCGCGATGCCGCCGTAGTTGAGGTTCCAGCCGTATTCCTCGGCCGCGGCGCGCATGAGCTGGTAGCCCTGCGCGTAGCTCGCGATCTTGGATGCGTAGAGCGCGTGCCCGAGGTCGTCGATGAAGGCCGTCTTGCGGCCCGCGAACTTCGCCCGGGGCCCGGGAAGCGCCGCGGACGCCGTGATGCGCTCCTCCTTGATGGCCGAGAGACAGCGGGCGAACACCGCCTCGCTGATCAGGGTCAACGGCTGGCCCAGGTCGAGCGCGGCGATCACGGTCCACTTGCCCGTGCCTTTCTGGCCCGCCGTGTCGAGGATCAGGTCGACGACCTCCTCGCCCCGCTCGTTCTTGTAGGCGAGGATGTCGCGCGTGATCTCGATCAGGTAGGATTCGAGCTCGCCCTGGTTCCACGACGCGAAGACCTCGTGCATCTCGGCGTTGCTCATGCCGAGGGCCGCGCGCATCATGTGGTACGTCTCGCAGATCATCTGCATGTCGCCGTACTCGATGCCGTTGTG
>DHGK01000296.1:16012-16886 GCA_002402755.1 Planctomycetes bacterium UBA4800 | reverse complement strand
CCTGGATTGTGTCAGATTTGGCCGCGACGATTGAGCGAATCCGCAGGCGTATTGAAGATACGTCGAGGAATTCGCGATTGAGGAGCGGTCGTAGATGGCGCGAGCCAGGGAGACCAAAATGGGAAGTTATTGTTGCGCGGCCCCTAAGGCGGGATAACAGTCGGAAGCACGTTGGGCTCGTCGAGTCGGCAGCAGCAACCCTTTTTCAAGGAGGTTTGTCATGTCGGCGAAGAACGAGTCCCAAGAGCAGGCCCCGAAGAGGACCGGCGGCAAGGGGAGGACGAGACGGCGTTTCGCCAGGATCGGTGAGAGATCAACGGGCGAAGGTGAGATAGAGGACGGGCCTGCCCCTGTGAAGGACAGGCCCGGTCGTGACCTCGCCAGACTGCGGGAGCTATGAGGCGCGAACGGCCGCATCAAGACGCTGGGCGGGAGCGTGCGCTTCACCGCAGCGGCACCGGATACTGCTGCTGGATCGTCTCGGCCGAATGCCCCTCCTCGAAAGCGGCGACAACGGAGTCACGCATGACACGCGTCTGCGCCACCCGCATGACCCCGTCGGCATCCAGCGTCACATAAATCTGTTGATTCATGATCTTACCAGGAGCACGTCTCTATCAATCATTATAGTACCCACGGAGCCAGGGCTCACTATTGGCCGTGAACGGAATCCCGGAGGAGTCTGGTCCTTCACTCGCGGGTCTCCGTGAGGCCGCTGACTTGTACTCTGTACTTTCGTTGCGCTGATTGGACGCCAAGATAGGCGCTGACACCGCCGGCGCTGTGGCATACTCTCGGCATAGATTTCGACCCGCGTCCGCGCCGGCCGTAGCCGGCGTTTCCCCCCTTCCCCTGAAGGGGGGACGGAAGGGGG
>DHGK01000296.1:0-16007 GCA_002402755.1 Planctomycetes bacterium UBA4800 | reverse complement strand
ATAGCGCCGGCAGAGCCGCAATTGCGTAACGGACGCGTTGCAATTCACGATTGATCCAGGCGGCGAGGGCGATGACCGGGAGGCGCCAGGGTCGCCGAATCGGAGCCAATACCATCTCATTGGAAATGAAGGCAGGAGACTCCCAGCATGGACCGTGGCGGATTCTGTGTCAACCGGCCGAGATCTGGACGGCGACAGCGGGCGCAAATACAATGCGGATGGTTTGTTATGCGTCGGGTGAGTTTCTTCACCATACGGGTTCCCCGTGCTCCCGGGCGCGTGCAGATTCTCAATCTTGGCCTGCATTCACGATTTCAAAGTGTCGGCCAGTTTCATGTCGACCCGGAGGAGATCGTTCACGACCGTCGAGAGATCCGAATCCTTGCCCACCGCAATGGCCTGGACGAATTGCCGTACCTCCTCATCCAGGTAGATAGGCATATTCAGTTTCGCCCCCGGTCGGTAGAACTTACCGCGTTCGGCGTTCGAGAAATCGTAGTCATCCTTCATGGAATCACTCCCCATAACGGGAAATCTCGTTCGTCGTCGCCTTGCGGCATGAGAATATCCTGATCTTCACGGTAGACACGTCGATTTCCGTGAAGGTGTGATGCACGACAAGCAGCATCCCGCCGGCCGCAATTCCGAGCGTGATCCACCTGTCTTCAGTCGCGCTATGTTCATCATCGTACAACGAAAGCGCTCGGGGGTCCATGAACACGGTCGCCCCCTGCTCGAAGCTCACCGCGTGCTGGCTTCGATTGAGCCGCGCTTTTTCCGGATCCCACTCGAAATCATACTGCATTAGCGTGTCTCTTCCTCGAGTTCCTCGCGTTGAAGAAGGTCGGGAGAACCGCCTTGGCCTTCCATTGGGTGGTCGATCTTACTCGCCAGTCAGGTTGCAGGCAATACGCAACGCGTCTCGGTATGTTGTGGCTGGACCCGCGTCCGCGCCGCCCCGGAGGAAGTGAGCCGTGCTCACGGCCGCTTCGCGGCGATGTCCATCGCGTCGAGGATGCGGGCCACGTGCTCGGCGGGCGTCGCGCCGCCGAGATCCGTGTTCCTCACAATCTCGGCGAGCCGCTCGATCGCGCCGGCGGAGACGAAGCCCCTGTCGCGGTACTCGCGCAGGGCCCATGCGGCGGTGTCCGTCGTCCTGACGGCGGCGCGCCCGTGGCGCTTGAGCGCGCTCGACGGCACGCACGAATCGACGCGATCGCTGCCGTAGGCGGCAAGGAGCGCGAGCGCCTTGGAGGGCTGCGGTACGTTGTCCTCGATGAGAACGCGCGTCCTGAGAAAGAGCGGCACGTTCGCGGTGTAGGCGTCGCGCGGCACGGCGTCGGGCGTCGCGAAGAGCCCCGGGTGGTCGCGCATCTGCTGGACGGCGTTCGCGGCGCTCAGGCGGACCTTGATGAACGCGGGCTCGCCGTCGAGCGGAATGCCGGGCTCGTGGTAGCCCCAGTGGCCGTTCTCGCCGACGCCCTTGACCTGGAGATCCGGCCCGTGCTCGATGACCAGCCGGCCGTAGTCGCGGGCGGCGGCGTCGGGGTCGGCGCCGTCCGCCGGCAGGAGGTGAATCGCGTCGGGGTCCGTCCACTCACCGAGCGGTGCGAAGAAGTGGCGGGCGAGAAGGAACCGGAACGATGCCGGGTGGTCCGCCGGCAGCGCGTAGTCATCGAACTGGAAGAAGTGCGTGCGCTGCAGCGCGCGCCTGAGCTCCGGCGACTCGCGCGCCAGGGAGATGTACGCCCGATAGAAGGGGAAGGCCGACGGCGCCGCCATGAGCATGAGGCTCGTCCGGCCGTGCGTCTCAACGAGCCGCGTCTGTTCCGCCGCGATGCCGAGGGCCGTCGCCAGCCCCATGTCCTCAGCGCTCCGGTAGACGAGGATCGGGAGCGCCCCGACCCGGAGCTCGGCGACGGGTTCGGGAGCCGCCGATTCGATGTCGAGTCGGTCTTTCTGCATAGGCGTTCCGTCCGGCCGATACGGCCGCCGTCACCGCGCCGTCCCGGGGCGTTTCGCCTGCGCGCTGCTCTTCGCCTTCGCCGCCCGGCGCGGCCCGTCGATCGGCGCGCGCGTCGCGGCCGCGTCGTCGCGCGCCGCGCTCGGCGGCAGCGATTTCTGCCACGTGAGCGCCTTGGCCGAGAGCGACTTGACGACATCCGGATGCTCGGCCGCGACATCGCGGCGCTCGGCCGAGTCCTCGGGAATGTTGAAAAGCCGGGCGCCGCCGCCATCATGATTCACGAAGAGCTTCCACGGGCCGTCGCGAACCGCGAGCATCGGCGGCTGGTACTCATCGCCCCACACGCGGAAGAGCCATTCCCAGTAAAGCGGCGTCCGCCGGGCGCGTGGCGCGCCGAGCCAGATGTCGCTCACATCCTCGCCGTCGGGCCGCACGCTCTCCGGCACGGCGACGCCGGCGAGTGCGCAGACCGTCGGCAGCCAGTCCACCCCGGCAATGACGCTCGTCTCGTCCACGCGGCCGGCGGCCACGCGCCCCGGCCAGCGCACGAGCCCGAACGTGCGGATGCCGCCCTCGTACATGCTGCGCTTGCGGGCCCGGAGCGGCCCGGTGCTGCCCACGCCCGCGTTGGCGGCATTGCCGATGCGATAGTCCTCGGGGCCGTTGTCGCTCGAGAAGAAGACGAGCGTCCTCTCGGAGAGCTCGAGCGCATCGAGCGTCCGCAGCAGTCGCCCGACCTGGGTGTCGAGGTCCGTCAGGGACGCGCAGAAGACCTGCATCTGGCTCTTCAGGTCCTTGGCTTCCGCGAGGTATTTCTGCATCCACGTTCCGAACGCCGGATCGTCCGCGCGCGGCGCGAGCCCCTCGTAGACAGCGAGCTGCTCGGGCGTCGGCTTGAGCGGCGCGTGCGGGAGCAGCGTCCACGCGTTGACATAGAACGGGCGGTCCTTGTGCGCGGTGATGAACTCGATCGCCGCATCGACGATCATCGCGGTCGACTTGGCCCGGAAGTACGGGTCCGTCTGCTCGGGGCGCTTCTTCCCGGCGCCGGACGGCGCCGGCTCCTTCTCGCCGAGGGCCGGCCCGTTGCCGTTCACGACTCGGGAAACGTCGAAGCCGTACTCGCCCGGCGCCGGCGCGCCGGCGCCGTTCCCCAGGTGCCATTTCCCGAAATGCGCGGTGGCGTAGCCCGCGCCGCGCAGCAGCCGCGCGACCGTGACCGTGCTCGGGTCCAGCCAGTCGGGCATGTGGCGCGCGGCGTTGAGCGCGTGGTCGGCGAAATGGCCGTGGATCTCGTGCCGCGCCGGGTAGTGCGACGTCATGAACGCGCACCGGCTCGGCGAGCAGACCGTGGCCGCGACGTAGAACTGCTTGAACCACGTCCCCTCGGCGGCGAGCCGGTCGAGGTTCGGCGTCTTGACGTACGGATGCCCCGCGAAGCGCGCGTCGCCCCACCCCTGGTCGTCGGCGAGGATGAAGATGACGTTGGGCTTCGCCGCGCGGAGGGCGCCGCCGCATTCGTCTCCCGCGGCGGCGAGCGCGTGGCCGCAGAGAACGCAGAGAGACGCAAGGGGAAACAGGCGCCGTGTCACGGGCCGACCTTCGTGCTGCGCTTCGAGGCGCGAATGTCGCGGTAGAGCTTCTCCATGTGCGTCACGCGCTCGGCCTGGGCGGGGTCGTCGATGAGGTTCTTCTGCTCGCCCAGGTCCGCGGCGAGATCGTAGAGGGCCGCCGGCTTGTCGCCCTCGATGTCCAGGACGAGCTTCCAGGAACCCTCGCGCAAGGCGTGCGCCATGCCCTGGCTGCCCGACTTCGCGCCCTTCCTCGCGATCTGGTTCCACGCCTTGTTCGCCGCGGCCTGGCGCTGCTGCCCCGTTATCTTCGGCGCGCCCTTGGCGGGCCTCGGCACGTCGGGGGCGCGCTCGGCGAACGCGTCGCGCCCGGGGCTGCTCTGGATGAGGAGCGCCTGGCGGACCGGCCGGTCGTCGCCCCGCTCGCCGAGCAGCACGGGCGCCAGGCTGACGCCGTCGAGCATCTGATCGGCCTCGAACGCGCCGCCGGCCAGCTCGACGAACGTCGGCACGATGTCGTGCGTGCCGATGAGCTGGCCGCGCACGGCGCCGGCGGGGATGCGCCCCTTCCACTGCGCCACGAACGGCACGCGATGGCCGCCTTCCCAGATGAAGGACTTCGACCCGCGCAGGCCGCCCACGGCATCGTGGCCGAACGCGCGGTCGCGGGGCGTGGGAATGCCGCCGTTGTCGCTGGTGACGACGATCAGGGTGTTCTCGATGAGGCCGCGCTTCTCGAGCGCCTCGACGATCTTGCCGGCGACGACATCGACCTCGAACACCATGTCGGTCTTCGGCGTCATCTTGGAGGCGCCCTTGACGGGCGTTCCGGCCAGCGTGTCGGGCGGCGTGTACGGGCCGTGCGCGCCGTCCGTCGAGAGATGGATGTAGAACGGCTTGGTCTTGTCCCGGTCGATGAACGCGATCGCCTTCGCCACCAGGCT
Organism: Planctomycetes bacterium UBA4800; assembly: GCA_002402755.1. Classification (GTDB taxonomy): domain Bacteria; phylum Planctomycetota; class UBA8108; order UBA8890; family UBA8898; genus UBA8898. The sequence goes on along the minus strand of DHGK01000296.1, from coordinate 11,526 downwards.
CTCGCCGACCTTCCGGCTGTCCCAGTCGGGCAGGCCGGGGCCGGCCGCCGGCACGACGCCGCCGTTGCGCGGCCCGGCCTCGAGCCGCTCGACCTTCGCCGAGTCGCCCGCGATGCGGTTGTTCTCGAAGAAGAAGTAGGGAGGCGCCTGGTGGCCGCCGAGGAGCACCCATGAGTAATCGAATCCCCACTGAACGGGCCCCGTCTTCATGGGCTTGGCGAAGTCCGGCCCGCCGTCCGCGCGCTTCTCGAACTCGCCGCCGAAATGGAGCTTGCCGAACAGGCCCGTGCGGTACCCCGCCGCCTGCAGCAGGTGGCCGACGGTCTTCTGGCCGGGCAGGAACTGCGGCGTCTGGTTCCAGCCCCACGTGCCGCCGGGAAGACGCCCGCGCCACGTGTAGTTGCCGGTCGCGACGGCGTAGCGCGTGGGCGCGCACAGCGCGGCCGGCGTGTGGGCGTCCGTGAAGCGCATCCCCTCGCGCGCGAGCCGATCGATGTTCGGCGTCGGGATCTTGCCCGCCGCGTTGTAGCACTGGAAATCGCCCCAGCCGACATCGTCGGCCATGATGAACACGATGTTGGGCCTGGGCGCGGCGCTCGGCATCGGCGCGGCGTTCGGTTCCGGCGCGGCGCCGGCGCACGACGCGAGCAGGGAAACGCACGACATGAGCACGCGAATGAGGTTCTTCATGCCTTAATGGTACGCGGGCGCGGCGCGGGGCCGCAAGATCTGGCGTTCAGCGCCGCTGCTCCTTGGCGGCTTCCCGATTGCGGCGGAGGGCTTCCTGCGTGTCGAGCGGCGCGCCGGGGTCGTCCTGCTCCGCCAGCCAGCGATCGAGCTCGGCGGCCAGCGCGGCCTTCCGCGCGGCGTGCGCCGGGTCGGCGGCGAGGTTCGCGAGCTCGAAGGAATCGGCCGACGTGTCGTAAAGCTCCTCGGCCGGGCGGCGCATGTAGCGCCGCACCATGGCGTACGCGTGGGGATCGGTTTCGCTCGCCCACAGCCACGAGAGCCAGTACGGGTTGTGGGCGGTCGAGCCCATGACGTGCTTCTCGATGTAGAGCGCGTCCGGCAGGAGGTTGCGAATGTAGCGGAAGGAGCCGTCCGTGACGGAGCGGATCGGGTAGGGGGGGCCTTCGGGGACGTTGTTGTGCATGGCGTACGCGAACCGCCGGTGCGTGTCGCGCTCGCCGGTCAGGACGCGGAGAAAGCTCGTGCCGTCCAGACCGAGCGCCTCGGGCTTCCCGCCGGCGATGTCGAGGAAGGTCGGCAGGACGTCGGCGTACTGGACCAGGGCATCGGTCTTCGCCCCGGGCGTGACGCGCCCCGGCCAGCGCACGATCAGGGCCGTGTGCAGGCCTTGATTCCAGTTGGTCCACTTGCAGCCCGGCCACTGGCCGCCCTGCTCCGACGTGAACATCACCACCGTGCGGCCGGCCTGCCCGGCGGCATCGAGCGCCTTCAGGACGTCGCCGACCTGCACGTCCAGGTGGGCGATCTCGGCCAGGTACTTCGCGAGTGATTCGCGCGTCTCGGGCGTGTCCGGAAAGTGGGGCGGCAGGACGAGCTTCGCGCAATCGAATGCGGAGGGATCGCCGACCGTCCACGGGGCGTGGGGAACGACGAGGCCGACGATCAGGCAGAAGGGCCCCGACGGATCGCGGGTCATGAAGGCGCGAATGCCGGAGACATCGTGCGCCGCCGTCTCGGCCACGCAGTTGCGCTCGAAGCCGCCGACCATCTCGAACGGAAACACCGCCCGCGGGGTCGCGTGCACCTTGCCGGCGATGCCCGTCCGGTAGCCGAGGCGGCCGAGGTGCTGGACGATGCTCTCGATGCCGGGCGTCGCCGAGGAGTGGTTCCAGCAGACGCCGCTCCGGAGCGGGTAGAGCCCCGTGTAGAGCTCGGCCCGGCACGGGACGCACATCGACATGCTCACGTAGGCGCTGCGAAAGAGCATGCCCTCCTCGGCCAGGCGGTCGATGCGCGGGGTCGCGACGTTCCTGCCGCCGAAGAGCGGAAGCTCGCTGTGCGAGCAGTCATCGGCGATGATGAGGAGGAAGTTCGGCGGCGTCTCGGCGGCGGTCGCGGCTGAGATCACACCGGCGAGAGCGAGGGTCATCGATCGCTGCGGCATCCATCGCATCGTGCGCACCTCCTCTCGAGGCGCGCGGTCTCCTCGGCCCGGAATCCATCCGCGCGCCCGGCCGTCCTCATTGTAGCGCATCTCCGGTCCTGGATTCGCCGGGCGGGCTGTGGTACTCATGGGGAAGCCGGAGTCGCGTCCTTCGCGGGCGCGGTCGCGGGCAACACGCAAGGGAGGTGCGCATGAGACGCCGTGCGGTTTTCACTCTCTTTCTTCTCGGCGCGTGCGGCGTGCGCGCGGCGGGCGAGCGGCCGAATGTCGTCGTCATCCTCGCCGACGACCAGGGCTGGGGCGACTTGAGCTGTCACGGCAACGCGAACCTGAAGACGCCGCGCATCGATTCGCTGGCGCGCGACGGGGCCCTCTTCGACCGCTTCTTCGTCTGCGCCCTCTGCGCCCCGACGCGCGCCGAGTTCCTCACGGGGCGCTATTACTCGCGCACGGGCGTCCACGGCGTCACGACGGGCGCCGAGCGCATGAATCTCGATGAGACCACCATCGCCGACACGTTCCGCGCCGCCGGGTACGCGACCGGCGCCTTCGGCAAGTGGCACAACGGCACGCAGTATCCGTATCACCCCAACGCGCGCGGCTTCGAGGAGTTCTACGGGTTCTGCTCCGGGCACTGGGGCCATTACTTCGACCCGCCGCTCGAACACAACGGCGCGCCCGTCCGCGGCAAGGGCTACATCGCCGATGACCTGACCGACCACGCGATCGATTTCATCAAGCGGCACAAGGGCGGCCCCTTCTTCTGCTACCTGCCCTACAACACGCCGCACTCGCCCTTCCAGGTGCCCGACCGTTTCCACGATCGCTTCGCAGGCGCCGAGATCGCCATGCGCCACCGCGACCCGCAGAAGGAGGACCTGGCGACGACGCGCTGCGTGCTCGCCATGTGCGAGAACATCGACTGGAACGTGGGGCGCGTCCTGGACGCGCTTGCCGAGCTCGAGCTCGATGGCACGACGATCGTCGTCTACTTCTCCGACAACGGCCCGAACAGCTGGCGCTGGAACGGCGGCATGCGGGGCCGCAAGGGCTCGACCGACGAGGGCGGCCTGCGCGTGCCGTGCCTCGTCAGGTGGCCCGGGCGCATCGCACCGGGCACACGGATCTCGCGGATCGCCGGGGCGATCGACCTCGTGCCGACGCTCGCCGACATGGCCGGCGTCTCGCTGATCGGGGCCAAGCCGCTCGACGGCGTGAGCGTCGCGCCGCTTCTCAGGGATCCGCAGGCGGCGTGGCCCGATCGCATGCTGTTCTCCCGCCAGGAAGGGAAGTTCAGCGTGCGCACGCAGACGCATCGGCTCGATGCCGCGGGCAGGCTCTTCGACATGACGGCCGATCCGGGGCAGGATCGCGACATTGCCGGAAAAGCGCCGGAAACGGCGGCGCGGCTCGCGGCCGCGGTCGCGTCGTGGAGAGCGGAGGTCCTCCCAACGGGGTGGAAGGACGACCGCCCGTTTCCAGTCGGGTACGCCGCGTTTCCGGCGACGCCGCTTCCCGCGCGCGACGGCGTGCCGTCGGGCGGCGCCAGGCGCAGCGCGAGGGCGCCCAACTGCTCGTTCTTCACCGGCTGGAAGGACACCGGCGACAGGATCGCGTGGGACATCGAGGTCGCGACGGCGGGCGTCTACGAAGCCGTGATCAATTACACGTGCCCGGCGGGAGATGTCGGCGCGACCGTGGAGCTGTCCTTCGGCTCGAGCCGCGTGACGGCGAAGGTCGTCGAGGCGCACGACCCGCCGCTCGTCGGCGCGGCGGACGACCGCGTGCCGCGCGGCAGCGAGTCCTACGTCAAGGACTTCCGCCCGCTGCGGCTGGGCGAGTTCCGCCTGGCCGAGGGGCGGGGCTCGCTCGTTCTCCGCGCGCTCGACATTCCGGGATCGCAGGTCATGGACGTGCGCAGCGTCGTCCTGACCCTCCGGAAGTAGCCGGGCTCAGTCGCGGCTGCGCCCTGCCTCGCGGACGCGGCGCAGAACCTCCCTCAGCGCGTCGTGCATGTCGGGTTGCGTCGCGGCGCGCGATTCGCGCTCCGCGGGATCGGCGGCCAGGTCGTAGAGCTGCCCCTGCGGGTCGAGGCCCGTCTCGACGTTCGTGTTCGCGCTGCGCTTGGCGCCCTTGCCGGGCTCGATGTACTTCCACGCGCCCTTGCGAAGCGCGAGCACCCCCGCGTGCTCGACGAGCGTTTCGCGGCCGGCGGCCGCATCGCCGAGCAGGGCCGCGAGCACGTTCGCGCTGTCGGGCGCATCGGCCGTGTCCAGGCGTTGCCCGCACATCGCCGCGAACGACGCCAGGAAGTCGATCTGGCAGACGAGCGCCGTGGAGACGCCCGGCTTGATCCGCCCGGGCCATCTGACGATGAAGGGTACGCGCGTGCCGCCCTCGAAGGCGCTGTACTTCCCGCCGCGCAACGCGCCCGCAGGCCGGTGGTCGCCGAGCTTCGCGACCGCATCGTCCTTGTAGCCGTCGTCGACGACGGGGCCGTTGTCGCTCGTCACGATGACGAGCGTGTTGCGCGCCAGGCCGAGGCGATCGAGCGCCTCCAGGACCTGGCCGACGCACCAGTCGAACTGGACGATCACATCGCCGCGCGGCCCCATGCCGGTCGCGCCGGCGAAGCGCGGGTGCGGCACGCGCGGCACGTGAATGTCGTGCGTCGCGAAGTACAGGAAGAGGGGCGAGGCCTTGTGCGTCTCGATGAAGGCGACGGCCTTGCGCGTGATGACGTCGGCCATGTCCTCGTCCACCCAGCGCGCGGACTTGCCGCCCGTCATGTAGCCTATGCGGCTTATCCCGTTGACGATCGTCTGGTCGTGCCCGTGGCTCGGGTGCATCTTCAGGAGATCCGGCCGGTCCTTGCCCGTGGGCTCGTCGCCGACCTTCCCGCCGAAGCTCACCGTGATCGGGTCGGCGGGGTCGAGGCCGACGACGCGCCGGTTCTCGACGTACACGCACGGCACGCGGTCGCCGGTCGCGGGGATCAGGAACGCGTAGTCAAAGCCGATGTCGAGCGGCCCCGGGCTGATCTCGCCGTTGAAATCGCCCCCTTCGCGCGGCCCGAGCCCGAGGTGCCACTTGCCCACCGCGGCCGTCGCGTATCCCGCCTTGCGCAGCACCGAGGGCAGGGTCGTCCGGCCGGGCTCGATGATCAGCGCCGCGTTGCCGGGGAGGACCCCCGTGCCCTTCCTGCGCCACGGGTACTCGCCGGTCAGGAGCGCGTAGCGCGACGGCGTGCATGTGGCCGACGACGAATGCGCATCGGTGAAGCGCAGGCCCTCGGCCGCGCACCTGTCGATGTTGGGCGTGGCGACGCGCGCGGCTCCGTAGCAGCCGACATCGCCGTAGCCGAGGTCGTCGGCGAGAATGATGACGATGTTGGGACGCGCCGTCTTGGCGGCGGCGGCGGCCTTCTTGCGGGCCGGTTCTTTGAGCGGCCAGGCGGGATCAGGAACGCGCGCCGCCTTCATGATGTCCGCGGCCTTCGCCGCGAGATCGGGCTTTGCCGCGGCGAGGTTGCGGGCCTCGCCAGAATCGCTCGCGAGGTCGTAGAGCTCGATCGGCGCCGACGGGCCGTTCTTCACGGCCTTCCAGTCCCCGAACCTCGCCGCCTGGATGGAGCGGCCTTCGTGAAGCTCCCAGTAGAAGTACTCGCGCGCGGGCGCCGGGCCGCCGGCGAGCATCGGCACGAGAGAGAATCCGTCCGGCGTGAAGCCAGCCGGCGGCGCCGCGCCGGCGAGCTCGACGCAGGTGGGCAGGAAATCCCAGAAAGCCCACGGGGAGGCGCACACGCGCCCGGCCGGCACGACGCCGGGCCATCTGACAAGGGCGGCCTGGCGCAGTCCGCCCTCGTACATGCCGCGCTTGAAGCCGCGGAGCCCGAGCGACTGCTCGAACCGGCGGCCGATCTCGGAATCCGGCGCGAAGGACGAGCCGTTGTCGCCCGCGACGAAGACGATGGTCTTCTCGTCCAGCCCGAGCTCGGCAAGGAGGTCGAGAAGCCGCCCGATGTCCGTGTCGAGGCGCGTCACCATGGCGGCGTAGGTCTTCTGGAGCGGCGTCCAGTCCTTCTGCGCGTAGCGGCCCAGGTCGTCGATCTCGTACTTGCCGTGCGGCAGCGTGATCGCGTAGAAGAGGAAGAAGGGCGCGTCCTTGCGCGCCCGCACCCACGCGAGTGCGTCATCGGCGATGAGGTTCTGGGCGTAGACGGCGCGGGCGTCCTTGCCGTCGTTGCCGGGAAGCTCGATGCGCGTGTCATCGCGGTACAGGTGCGTGGGAAAGTAGCTGTGCGCGTGCCGCTGGCAGTTGTAGCCGAAGAAGTGGTCGAAGCCCATCTTCAGGGGACTGCCCGTCGTGTCGAACATTCCCATGCCCCACTTGCCCGCGCAGGCCGTGGCGTAGCCGGCGCTCTTCAGGATCTGCGCCACGGTGACCGTCCCGGCGGGAAGCGGCATCTGGCCCTCGGGCTCGATCTCGCGGTTGGCGCGGATGGGGCAGTGCCCCATGTGGAGCCCCGTCATGAGGGAGGCGCGCGACGGCGCGCACACCGTGGTGCCGCAGTAGGCCTGCGTGAATCGTGTCCCCTCGGCCGCCATGCGGTCGAGCCGCGGCGTGGCGATCAGCTTCTGCCCGTAGCAGCCCACGTCGCCCATCGCCAGGTCGTCGCAGAGGACGAAGATGATGTTCGGCCTGGAGCCGGCGATGTCGGCGGCGCGGGAAACGGCAGCCGCGCACAGGAACACCAGGAGAAACCGCGCGCACGCGCGCGCGGCGCCGGCGTCAAGGAAGCGACGTTCTCTCTGCATGGGAATGGGTCCTTTCTGCGCGCTAATCCGGGGACAGTCACCGATTTCCTGCGGGAAATCGGTGACTGTCCCCGGACGGGAACCGCGGGAAATCGGTGACTGTCCCCGGACGGAAGTCTCATTATCGACGAGCCTGCCCGGCGGTCGCAAGGCAATGCGGGACGGGCGGGGTTGTTGATCGCGGTCATCCGGCGGTGTACTATGCGCGCACGCGCCGGCGATCGGCGCGGGAATCGGAGGTGAGGACATGAGCGAGTCGCTGCCATCGCGCGCCGTCTGCATTTCCGGCGCGCTGTCAGTCGCCATCGGCGTTGGCGCAATCGTGCACATGCTCGCGGGCATTCTCGATGGCGGCTTTGTGTTCGACCTGGGGATCGTAGGAATACCGATAGGCTACGAGATCCTGCTCGGCCGGAGGTCCGCCAGAGCGTGGGCGCTTCTCTTCTCCGCCGTCGGCATTGCTGTCGTCATCGCGGCGGGGGCGATCATGACGTACATGATCATCGCGGCCGGGGAGGCTCCGGACATTCCGGAGCTTGTGTTCGGGGGCATGGCGGGAAGCGTCTTCCTCGCCGGATGCGTGTACGTGCAGATAGCGCTTCGAGCGGCTTCTGCTCGGGAATGGTTCCAGGCGCCGAAGCGGGACACGGCGGCAGCCGGCCGGATCGCGTGGTCGGTGACCGCGGTCGCGGTCGTTTTCCTCGTGCTGCTGTACGCGGCAGATCTGCGAAGGACGGCGACAGTGGAGGCGCTCTACTCGTTCGATACCGTCGTCATCCCTTGCGATGCCGAGACCGGCGACCGTCTCCCTTCCATTGGCTGCCCTGGAATGACCCGGCATCGCGGAGAGCTGCCGAAAGTGGAATGGACCGCCAGAGTCGCCTCCGATATGAAGAGCGAGGCGAGAGTCCGCGGCATCGCGACGAGGCCCGTCAAGCTCACCATCAGCTCCGAAGGGTACGAGGATGCGGTGGTCACCGTAACCCCGGATTCGAAGAAGGAGATGCGCATTGCCATGACCCGCGCGGCGCCGCCGCCGCCGGAGAGAAGGATCGAGACGCCTTCCCCCGCGCCGCGGGGCAAGTGACGCCGCGCCCGGCGCGGCACGGCGTGCGCCGCGGATCGCGAGCTCCTCAGCGCTCGATCCTGACCAGTTCGGTTGCGTACTCCTCGACCCGGAAGGATATCGTGTTCCGGACCGGCTGCGACGGCGTCCATCGTTTCCGGGCGCGGTCGAAGAGGCTGACCTTGACGGGCGACCCGAACCGGAGGGTGACGGTCTGGGGCGCATAGGGGTTGTGGCACGCCGCGGCGAGGACATCGGATCCCTTCGGCCCCTTGAAGAGGCCGACGAGGAGCTCGCCGCCTTCGACCCGGAACCAGTGGTCCGGCGGCAAGGGGGCGAGGCCGCCCGGGACTGCCGGCGCGCCTTCGACGGGACGGTCCTTCTCGGTCTTGCTGATGGCGGTCGAGTAGACCGCCGTCGGGTTTCCCAGCGCGAGGATCTCGTCGCCGATGGCCGCGAAGCGGGCGTTCACGGCCTGGAGGTCCTTCCCGAGCTGGTCGAGCGCGCCGGTTCTCTCGTCGACGACCCCGCCGGCGTAGTGGAAGAGGTATCCCTTCAGGCCGAAGGGGATCGAGGCGGCGTTCTCGTGCGGCGCTCTGCGGGATTGCCGCGGCGCGGGCGGCGGCGGTACGATGCCGTGCGAGAGAAGCCGGCGCACCGCCGGCGCCTCCCCGTGATTGCCGAGAGAGGCTCATGCCGCGGACACTGCACACCGTTCTCGCCTGCCCGAAGCCCGACTACACGGCGCGGCGCAACGGCAAGGTCCTCCTCGTCTGGAAGGACGTGCCGTACTGGATGGTCGTCGACGAGGACTTCCGCGCATTCCTCGACGAGCTCGATGGCACGCGCACGCTCGCGGAAGTCGCCCGCAGCCGCCCGGCGTGGCTCGCGGCGCGGCGGGGCATCGCGCGCGCCGCGCGCACGTTGGTCGCCTCCGGCGTCCTCAGGGGAACGACAACGCCGCCCGAGGCATCCGCGCCCTCGGCGACGCCCATCGAGAACATCGCCATCAACATCACGAAGCGCTGCAACCTGCGATGCGGTTTCTGCTACTACCTGCCGAACCTCGCGAAGGAGGCTCCGAACGAGCTCGCCGCCGAGGAGATGATCGCGGTGATCGAGAGCGCGCGTCCCTTCTGTAGCCGCAAGGCATCGCTCGTGCTCCTGGGCGGCGAGCCCTTGCTCGAACCCGAGAAGGTTCTCGCCGTCGCGGCGTTCGCCGCGCGACGGCGCATGACGTGCGTGCTTTCGACGAACGGAACGCTCGCCAGCGACGACTTTGCGCGAGGCGCGCGCGCCGCGCGGCTGCAGGTCCAGGTCTCGCTCGACGGTCACACCGCCGAGCTCAACGACGCGGTGCGCGGGAAAGGCGTGTTCGAGCGCGCCGTTCGCGGCATCCGTACGCTCGCGGCGCATAAGGTGCACACGATCGCGAGCCTCGTGTGCCACGCGGGCAATGCGGCCTTCATCGAGGATTTCTACGCCCTCGTCCGGTCGCTCGGCGCCGACGAGGCGCGCTTCATTCCGTTGAAGCGCATAGGCGGCGGCCGCACGGGAGACTTCGCGCCCGCGCGCATGCGCGACCTGGTCGCGACGGCGGGATCGCTTTTCGCCGCGCATCCCGAGTTCCTCCGCATGGCGGGCCGCGACTGCGTCTCGATTCTGGCGAATACCTGCAGGTACTCGGTGCGGCGCCGTTCCTGCGGCACCGGGCTGCAGACGTTTCTGCTCGATGCCGACGGCGGCCTCTACCCGTGCCTCAACACGAACCTTCCCGAGTTCATGATCGCGAACGTGCGCGACCCTGCGTTCGATTTCGCCCGCGTGTGGAAGGACGCGCCGGTCTTGCGCCGCGTCCGCGCGCAGACGGCGGCGTCGGCGCTCGGAGGCACGTGCGCCGGCTGTGCCGTGCGCGCGTGGTGCCTGGGCGGCTGCCGCGGGGAGGCCCATTCGGCGCACGGGGCTCTCGACCGGCCGGCGCCGAACTGCGCCGACCTCAAGGCGGCAATTCTGGAAATGTTCTGGATGCTGGCTGACCGACCTGGTGTAATGAAGAAAGCGACGTTTGTCTGTTGAAGCGACCCGGGAGGCGCCCCGTGAAGGTATATGCGCAAAGCTCGGTTCCCACACATATGCCGTACCTGCACATCGGGTATCTGGCGGCGACGGCGGCGGATGTCTATGGATTCCAGATCTTCGTCTTTTCGTTGATACTGACGGCTCTCGGCACGTTTCTGTTCGTGAAGTACAGACGGATTCGCGAGCACGTCTCGTGGTTCAGTTTCCGGCGGGGATCCGGGAAGCGGTATCCGGCTTGGGCGACAGGCATCGTCCTCGTGGTGTTGGGGGGTCTGGGGTTTGCGACGATGCCGTTCCTCGGCAAGATCCGGATCAAGACCGAGAGATTCACCCAGAGCCGGATCGCTCGCGTCATGCAGGTCCTTGCCGAGGATCTCGCGGACGGGAGGCCACTGCTCGATGATGTGCGTGCGCTGCGGGCAGCCCATGCGTTCGGCGCCGACGCCTTCATCGATGCGTGGGATCGTGATTTGCGGATCACGTGGACCGCCATCGACGGCGAACCGGTCTGCATCATCACCAGCGCGGGCCCGGACGGGAAGTTCGACACGCAGGACGATATTCGGAGCGACCCTCGGGAGTTTGCACGAGTCGTCAAGCACGTTTAATTGGGGGCCGCCGGCGCGCCATCGGCGCAGCCCGCGGTGGGATAGGCCGCGCGTCATGCTGGGCGGAACATCGAGCCTGTCGCAAAAGCCCCCTTCCGGCTGCAGCCGGCTGCGAGACTCGGCGGCTGCGTCCTCGGGGCGAAGAGTGCTCAACGACCGCTATCGAGGTCGTTTCCGCGCTTCTTGCCCCTGCGTCCTTGCCGCCACGTCTCTCGCTCGGTTTCGCTCGAAAGGGAGCTTTTGCGACAGGCTCCATCGCGGAGGAGACCGATGCATCCCGGCGACGGCGGCGCGATCACGGGCACGGCGCGAACGTTTCGCACGTGAGCTCGGCCGGCGTCTCCGTCGTCGGATCCGAGCCGCACTCGCCGAACGGCGGGGGCAGCGGGCCCTTGTTCGCGAAGAGATGGCCGAGGATCGCGATCGCATCGGCGATGTCGACCTTCCCGTCGTCGTTGGCGTCGGCCGAATCGTAGCAGTTCGGGATGCCCTGCTTGCAGGGATCGGACGGCGCGCCGAACAGGTAGCCGAGCGTGCAGATCGCGTCCGCGATGTTGAGCTTCGCGTCGGCGTTGGTGTCGCCGCGCAGGAACTTCGTCGCCCCGCCCCCGCAGGAAATGGCGTGCTCGTCCGATGCGGCCGCGCAGTGGCCGTCATCGGCTTGGACGTGGACGACGACCTCGCCCTCGGCATTGCAGACGACATCCGCGGCGCCGCGTCCCTTGTCGGTCACGGTTGCCTCGCCGCTCACCACGGACCATGAGTAGCGGGCATAATCGCCGCCGTCGATGATGATTTCGCGCCGATTCGCGACGCCGAAGC
>DHGK01000277.1 GCA_002402755.1 Planctomycetes bacterium UBA4800 | reverse complement strand
GGGGACGGCGGAACATCGAACGCGCCGCCCTCGATCGTATTCATCGCGCCGGCGATCCCGGCCGAGGGATACCACTCCGGGGATGTCGCCATAGAGTTCAATCTCTCCGATGCCGAAGGGGACGCCGCGACGGTCGATGCGTACTTCTTCTTCAACGACGGAAACCTGGAGGAACGCGCGGCGAAGGCGCAGTTCTTCGCACTCGACGGCGGGAACTGGGTGCCGGTTGTCTCCCCGCTCTCCGCGAGCGCCGCGGGCACACGCTACGGGGTCGTCTGGGACTCATCGAGCGATGTGAACCTCGGCGGGCCCGGAGACGGAATCCTGCCTGCGGTGAAATGGGGGCTTTCGCTTCACGTGGACGAGGCGGGGATCGCGAGGAGCTACGCATTCCGGGCGCCCCTTGACAACGTGCCGCCGCCCCAGGTCGAGGTGCTCGCGGTGAGGACGGAGAACACGGACACCTCCCGGTGGGTGGAGGGCGGACCGTACTTCGGGACGGTCGTCGTGGGGTACCGCTGCCGGACCGAGGCGGCCGCGACGCTCGATGCGCGTCTTTTCGTGCGCATCGGCGCTTCCGAGCCGATCCAGGCCGCCGCCGGGGCGGTGTCCGGCACCAGCGCGTTCCAGAACTTCGATCTGCGCTGGAACACGCTGGGCGCGCCGGCGCCCATCGCCGGCCTCGAAGAGAACGTGCAGCCGGAGGTTCGTGTGGCGCGCCTCGTCGGCGGAGCGCCCACCAAGGCGGCGATCGCCGGGCTCGATTCGATCGTGGTCGACAACGAACAGATCGCGGTCGACATCAAGGCTCCCCGCGTGAACGACCGGATTGCCGGCGATGTGAGCCTCGACCTCGTGCTCTCGCACTCGATCGAGCGCGTCGTGGAGCTCGATGTGTGCTACACGGACGACCTCTCGGAGGACGAGATCGACGCGGGAGGCGCCTGGCTCGCGCAGGCGGCGCCGGCGACGGCGGTCGCGGCGGAGGGCGATGGCGCCGCGGTGCCGAACGCGGAGCCCGGGGGCTCGCCGCACAAGTTCATATGGAACTCGTACCTGGACACGCAGGCGGCCATGCCTCATGGGCAGCCGTTCTCCTCGCCGCTGGTGATGCTGCACGTGCGCGCCCGCAACGCCGAGTCGGGGCTGGTGAACGAGCGCTGGCAGCACGCGGGGCCGTTCTCCGTGAATCAGGGGTGGATCGCCACCGCGGCGGGAAGGAAGTTCACGGGGGATCTCGGGCCCGCGACGGAGGCGCAGCTCGTGCAGCCCTGGAGCGTCGCCCTCGGGCCCGACGGATCGATCTACATTGCCGACACGGCCGGTCGCCGCGTTCGCCGCGTATCTCCGGAGGGAATCATCACGACGGTGGCGGGAAACGGCGCCGCAGGCGACAGCGGCGACGGCGGGCCGGCAGTGCAGGCCCAGATGCGCTCCCCTCGGGGCGTTGCCGTCGGCGCTGACGGGACAATCTACATTGCCGACACGGACAATCACCGCGTCCGCCGCGTGTCTCCGCAGGGCATCATCGCGACCGTGGCGGGAAATGGGATCCCCGGCTACCTCGGCGACGGCGGCCCGGCCGCGCAGGCGCAATTGAACTACCCCGACGGCATCGCTCTCGGCCCCGAAGGGTCCATCTACATTGCCGACACGGAGAACCAGCGCATCCGTTTCGTGTCTCCGCAGGGCGTCATCGCGACCGTGGCGGGGACCGGAGCCGAAGGCTACAACGGCGACGACATTCCCGCGCTGGAGGCGCAGTTGCATCACCCCGGCGCCGTGGCCGTCGACTCCGACGGCTCCATGTACATCGCCGACACGGAGAACCAACGCATTCGTTTCGTGTCTCCGCAGGGCGCCATCACGACCGTGGCGGGGATCGGCGCCGAGGGCTACAACGGCGACGACGTTCCCGCGGCGGAGGCGCAGTTGCATCACCCCCGCGCCGTCGTCATCGGCCCGGAAGGATCCGTCTACATTGCCGACACCGGCAACCATCGCGTCCGCCGCGTGTCGCCGGGGGGGATCATCACGACCGTGGCCGGAACCGGGACGGGCAGCTACGGCGGCGACGGCGGCCCGGCCGTTCAGGCCGGGCTGAATTACCCCCGCGGAGTCGCCGTCCGGGCCGACGGGTCCGTGTACGTTGCCGACACCAACAACGTTCGTGTTCGTCGCGTGTCTCCGGAGGGGAGCATCGCAACCGTGGCGGGGAGCGGGATCGCGGGCTACAGCGGCGATGCCGGCCCTGCGACGCTGGCGCAGCTCGACAACCCCTGCGGGCTCGCCGTCGGCGCCGGCGGATCGCTCTACATCGCGGACACGGACAGCAACCGCATTCGCCGCGTGTCGCCGGAGGGTATCATCACGACCGTGGCGGGAAACGGGACCCCCGGCTATTCCGGCAACGGCGGCCCGGCCGTGCAAGCGCAGTTGAATCATCCCCGCGGCGTCGCTCTCGGCGCCGACGGGGCGATCTACATCGCGGACACGGGCAACAACCGCATTCGTCGCGTGTCGCCGGACGGCGTCATCACGCTGGCGTATGGCAACGGAACGCTTGCGCAGTTGGCCGGCCCCGGCGGGGTCGCGACCAGCTCCGACGGCTCCGTCTACATCGCCGACACCGGCAACCACCGGATTCGCCGCCTGCTGTCGGGCAGCTTAATCCTGACCGTGGCGGGGATCGGGATCGAGGGCTACAGCGGCGATGGCGGCCCGGCGGCGGAGGCGAGGCTGGCTAATCCCTGCGGCGTCGCCGTCGGTCCCGACGGATCCTTCTTGATTGCCGACACCGGCAACCATTGCATTCGCCGCGTATCGCCGGAGGGTATCATAACGACCGTGGCGGGGACCGGGACCGAGGGCTACAGCGGCGACGGGGGCCCGGCGACGGAAGCGGAGCTGAACGATCCCCGCGGCGTCGCCATCGGCGCGGAAGGATCCATCGCCATTGCGGATACCGGCAATCACCGTCTTCGCCGCGTGCTGCCGGAAGGAGCCATCGCGACCATGGCGGGGACCGGAGCGGAGGGCTACAGCGGCGACGATGGCCCGGCGTTGGAGGCGCAGTTGAATGATCCCTGCGGCGTCGCCGCAGGCCCTGACGGATCGTTCTACGCGGCCGACACCGCCAACCACCGGGTTCGTCGTCTGTTCGCGGCGCCATGACCATGCACACTCGTTTTCACCGCATCTGCCTGCGACAGGCGCTCGTGTGCGAGGAAGGGGCGATGAGCGCGCCGGCCGGGATTCTCGTCGTCGCATTCCTGGGGCTCTGCCTGGCCGCATGCGGCTGTGCTTCGGCGGACGGGCGCCTCCCCGATTACTCGCGCCAGAGGATGCCGTTCGTCCTCAAGATCACGGGGAGAACCGCCGGCGCGAGCACACCCGCGACGGCGGCGGGGGCCTCGCAGCCGACCGCCATGGCGACGCTGCTCGATTCGCGGCTTCTTGCCGAGCACCTCGCGGCATGCCTCGACGAGATGGGCCTTTTCTCGAAGGTGATCGTCGGCGCATCCGACCCGGCCTCGACCGGGTCCGCGGCGGCGGCGGCGGCCGAGACACGCGGGCTGCCCCCGTACGATATCGAGCTCACGGTGACCGCGCCCCCGGCGTACGACCCGGAAACGCAGGAGACGTACTACGGGTCCGGCGAGAACCGTTTCTGGCCCTGCGTGCTCTCGACGGGCATGTGGCTTCTCCTCGGCCCTGCCTGCTGGTGGGTGCCGGAGAGGGAGTACGATCCGGGCTCCGGAGGCAGGACCCGCGCGCCGCCCGACGCGCGCGCGGAGCCGGGAGGCGCGGCGCGGGCGATTCCCACGGCGAGCTTCGCGTTCACGAGACTGCCGGGCAACGAGAACGCGAGGATGCCGTTCTCGATCTCAGCCTCGAAGATCTCCGTCTGTTTTCTCGAGCGCCACGATTGGCGCGTGGCGTGGCTGTGGAATCTCATCATGCCGACGTGGGCGGGACCGCTCGTCTTCGGCATCGACCGAGAGATTGCCGACGAACGCTTCGCGCAGGCCTTCCTCGACGAGATCGCCCGGGGGCTGCCGGACCGACTCCTGGCGCGCATCGGCGAGCGGTATCCGCGGAATTCGCCGACCGGGTCGTATCTGTTCCTCTCGCACCCCGACAATCGCGGCGTGCTGACGGTGTATCTGCTGACGAAGGTCTCTCTTCCGGTCGTGCAGGTGGACGGCACGCCGTGGAGGCTCTGGAGCCTCCCCGTGGATCAAGTCGACAAGTTCATCTCGCCCGACCTCTCGGCCGCTCCGCGCTGGTACGAGTATGCCTACGAGTTCACGTTCTGGCGCCCTCCGCAGCAGAGCGTGCGGATAACCGCGTGGCTCCCGGGAGCCGGCGCACCGTTCTGTTCCTGGACGACGCCGACCTCGTTCACGAAGTAACCGGCGCCGCAGGCCTTTCTACCGCGGCGGCGGCGTTCCCCGCGGGCTCACGTGCTCGAGAATGCGCGCGTGCGCATCGCCGAGCGCGCGCTGCGCCACGGCGAGCCTGAGGACGAGTATTCCCGCGCGCAGGAGGAGGAAGCCGAAAAGGCCGCCCGTGAAGCCCTCGATGAAGCGCATCGCGTACAGGAAGTAGAAGCTGAGACCCATGCCGCCGAGGCCGCCCAGCATCATCACCACCGCGAGAAACTCGTACAGGCGCTTCACCACGGAAACCTCCTTGCCAGGGTATCGAGCTCCCGGCGGCATGCGGCGCATGCCTCGGCGTACGCGACCAGCTTGTCCCTGCGGCGCCGGCGCAACCCCGCGGCCGCCAGCCACACGACGAGGAAAAAGGCGATGGCGGCCATGACGATCTGCATCAGGTGCAGGGGATCGGCGAAGGCGTTCGGGCGCGAGAACGGCGCGTAGAGGGCGACGGCTCGGTCGATGATCGCCATGAACGCGAACGCGCAGGCTGCCGCCGCCGCGCTCAGACCGCAGGCGAGCGCAACGCGGCGCGGCGCGGCGGACGGCCCCGCGCAGAGCAGCGCCGCCCAGGCCGTCGAGGCCAGGAGGAACGGCGCGAAGCCAAGCTCGTTGTTGAATCGCGTCGCGAAGGCCGCCGTGCAGAACGCGTCGAACCCCGCGGTGCCGGCGATGGGCAGGAGACAGCGCAGGAGCGGAGACGGGATGAGGAACCCCGCGGCGACGTACGCGCACAGCCCGAGCACGACGCGCGCGTCGCCGCTCGGGTGGAGCAGGACCGCGAGGACGCCCGCAACGAGCGCGGGAAGCGAGGGCATGCTCGTTCTCAGCATCGCAGGGCTCCTTGCGCGCGCCTGAGGAGCGCGAGCTGCCTGAGCACCGGCAGGAACCCGCCGGCCGCGCTGAACGCGAGTGCGGGGATGCCGCGGCCGCGGAGATCCGCGCGCACGGCCGCGAGGGACGCATCCCGCGCCGCCAAGAAATCGTGCCACGGCCCGGCCGGCGCCGGGATCTCCGGCCAGTAAACGACGGCGCGGTGTCCGCGCGCCCGGGCGTAGGCGAGCGCGTCCACGAGGTGCCGGCGCTCGCCGTCCGGCAGGATCGCGAGGTCGGCCATGATGACGAGAAGCTCCTCGTCCTCGGCGCGCGCGATGAGCCGTCCGATGGCGTCCGACAGCCGCCGCGCAAGCGCGGGGGCCTCGATCGCCGCCCACGCCCAGGCCGGATCGCCGGCCGGGACGGCCGCCCCGGCGGGCATGAACGCCCGGCCGAAGTAGCCGAGCAGCGCGTCGTCCCCGGCAAGGAGCGGCGGCGCGCCGATCCCCAGGTCGAACTGCGCGCTCAGGAA
>DHGK01000121.1:286-2762 GCA_002402755.1 Planctomycetes bacterium UBA4800 | reverse complement strand
ATGGCGCTCGACCACATCCCGGGCCAGAAGTCCCTCGCGGCGCTCAAGGCCGCGCTGGCGGCGGCGCCCGAGGACTTCAAGCCCAACGTGGCCGACTCGCTCAGGCGGCGCGGGGTCGCGGTCGATGGCTACCCGAGCGCGAAGCTCGTGCCCGTGAAAACGACGAACGTGGGGACGTGATGCGCGCCGTGCGATGGGGATATGCGGCGGCCCTCGCGGCGCTGTGCGCGCCGGTCGCGTTCTCCGCGGCGCTGCCCGAGGGCCGCGCGCTGTACGTGACGCGCTGGTACATGAAGGATGCCGGCCAGGTGGCCGGCGCCGTCGCCTACGCCGCGGACCACGGCTTCAACATGCTCTTCTGCCAGGTGCTCGGCGATGCGCGGGCGCTGTACGACTCGACCGTGACGGTGCGCTCGCCGCTCGTCGCGCCGGACTTCGATGCGCTCCGGGAGGCGGTCGCGCGCGGCCACGAGGAGGGCCTCGAGGTCCACGCGTACATCAACACCGTCAACGTGTGGAGCGGCAGCCTCGGCTACCCGCCCGAGCCCGAGCACATCATCAACGCGCACCCCGAGTGGTCGGCCGAGAACGCGGACGGCGTTCGCGACGTGGACCTGGCCGCGACCGCCGATGCGTTCGTGAGCTACTGCCCGCGCGAGCCGGGGTTCGTCGCGTTCCTGGCGGCCATCGTCGAGGAGATCGTCGCGAACTACGATGTCGACGGCGTGCATCTCGATTACATCAGGTACCTGAGCGACCGGCACTGCTTCTGCCCGCGGCACCTGGCGGCGTTCCGCGCCGTGTACGGGCGCGATCCCGTGCCCGGCGAGGAGGTCTTCGCCCGCTTCTGCGAGGATGACGTGAGTGCGCTCGTCGGGAGCCTGAACGCGGCGGCCAAGGCGGTTCGCCCGCGGTGCACGCTCTCCGCGACGCTGATCTACCCGAGCCGCAGGAAGGGCCAGGACGCCCAGCGGTGGCTCGAGGAGGGCCTCATCGACATAGCCGTGCCGATGCTCTACACGGCCGACATGGCGGTGTTCGAGACGTCGCTTCGCTGGTTCCACGAGCGCTCGGGCGGGCGGCACCTCATGCCGTCGATCGGCGCGAGCTACGGCGTCGTGGGCGCGGAGATCGACATCGCCCGCGCGGTCGGCGCCGAGGGCGCGGCCCTCTTCGCCTCGAGCAGCGTGACCGATGCGGTCACCGCGGACATCGATGCGCGCTACGCGGCGGCGGCGCCCGTGCCGCCGTATCCGTGGCTCGACGGGAGCCCGGACACGGTGCCGCCGGTGATCTCGGCCGTGCGGGGCATGCCGTTCGGGTCGCAGGAGGCCACGGTCCTGTGGCACACCGATGAGAGGACGGACGGCCGGGTCGAGTACGGCGCGACCGCGGCGTACGGCGCGACCGCGGCGGTCACGACGCTCGTCTTCGAGCATTCGGTGACGCTGGGCGGGCTCGCGCCGGCCACGACGTACCACTTCCGCGTGCGCTCGTCGGACGAGGCCGGCAACGAATCGATGTCCGGCGACTTCACGTTCGCGACCGCGGCGGAGGGCGGCGGCGAGGTCATCATCGACGACAACGATGCGGACATGACCTTCACGGGCTCGTGGATCAAGGGCTCCTCGGCCGGCGGCTACGGCGATGACTACTACTGGACGACCGATCAGCCCGCGACGACGGCGCGCGCCGAGTACCGGCCGTACCTGCCGCTCGGCGGCGAGTGGGAGGTGTCGGTCACCTACGTGCCGGGGACGAACCGCGTGGTCGATGCGCCCTACACGGTCGAGTACGACGGCGGCAGCGAGACGGTCACGGTGGATCAGAAAACCCGCGCGGAGGAATGGATCGTGCTCGGCGCCTACGAGTTCGCGGAGGGCTGGGGCGCCGCCGTCGTTCTCGGCAACATGAGCTCGGGCGGCGACGTCGTGGTGGCCGACGCGGTCAAGTGGACCTACGCCGGCGCGCCCCCGAACCCGCCCTTCATCCGCGGCGATGCCAACGCGGACGGACGGATCGATCTGGCCGATGCGATCGCGATTCTCGGCTACCTCTTCGCGAGCCAGACGCCGAAGGCGTGCCTGGACGCGCTCGACGTGGCGGACAACGGCAAGATCGACATAAGCAACGCGATCAGGCTTCTGGGCTACCTCTTCGCCCAGGGCCTGCCGCCCGCCCCGCCGTTCCCCGGCGCCGGGCATGACCCGACCCCGACCGATCCGTACACGTGCGGGGATTGACGGGGGGGTAACCGTTCACGGTTTACTCATCGTGTTCACGCAGGCGGACAGGCGTCCCCTCCGAGGAAGTGCACCACAGAGACACCGAGAGCACAGAGAAGGACGGAGAGAGACCGAATCGCAATGGGCTTGAGGCCGCGCCTCGTGGCACGTTCCCGTCTCTGTGAGCTCCGTCTTCTCGTTGTGAATCAAGTAACCGTTCACAGGGCATTCCGAACACGCGAATCTCCGCC
>DHGK01000121.1:0-129 GCA_002402755.1 Planctomycetes bacterium UBA4800 | reverse complement strand
CGAGAAAACCGTGAACGGTTACACGGGGGAACGGCGCGTCACGCGCGCGTCACGGCCGCGTCGCGGCGGCGGCCGGCGCGGCGCCCTCGCGCGGCGCGTTCCTCGCCGCATCCCAGTAGGGGGAGAGCC
>DHGK01000108.1:12403-14268 GCA_002402755.1 Planctomycetes bacterium UBA4800 | reverse complement strand
CGCGCCGCCGCGCTCGTCGAGCCGCGCGAAGAACTCGTACGCCGCCCGCTCCCGCATTCGCTCCTTCGGGGCGCGCGCGAGCACCATCCTGTCGGCGCGCACGTACGCGCTGCCGGCATCGTGGGAGTACACGTACACGAACTCGTCCCGGGCGCCGGCGTAGTCGCAGCCGAAGCTCAGGAAGGACGGGCAACCGAAGCTCTCCGTGAACTTCCAGTCCGCCCACGCCCACGTCGCGCCGTGATCCGACGACCAGCCGAGTTGCGAATTGGCCGCGTTGCGAACCCAGATATAGAGAACGCCGCCGACGCACAGAAGCCCGCTCGCCTTGCGGCCGCGCGCGCCGTCGCCGAGCGCCTCCGCCGTCGGGCTTCGCAGGTTCGTGCCGCGCACATCGCCTGGCGCGCCCTCGATCCTGGCGAGGCCGAGGCTCAGCTTCTCCGGAACGAAGGGCTCGAACCCGCGCCCGTCGCCGTAGGCGGCGTAGAGCGCGTCATCGTCGGCCCAGGCGAGCGGCCAGTTGTCGCTGCCCTTCGCGTAGCGCTCGATGCTTTCGGGCGGCGCCCATTCGATGCCCGCGATGACGGGGCTCGGCGGGCACGGCGCGCCGGCGCCGGGGGATCGCCTCGCGCCGGCCGACCGGGCGATCGGGCCCAGGAACGGCTTCAGGACATCGTAGTGGTCCGCGCCTTCCGCGCGTTTCCACGACTTCCCCGCGCGCGCCGCGACGATGCCGAGGGACGGCACGACGACGATCAGGCTGTCGTAGAGGCCCCAGGACCAGTACGCGTCGCGCGGCACGTCCTGGAGCGTCCCATCGGCGTTGTTCCACCACAGGAGCCCGTAGTGCCGCGACGCGCGGCCGTAGGTCTCGGGGTGCAGCACATCGAGACGCTCGTGCCCCGCGGGAACGCGCGAAGCCTGCCCGACGAAGTCGCGCGACAGGATCTCGCGCTCCTTCCACCGGCCCTCGCGCAGCATCAGGAGACCGACGCGCGCCAGGGCGTCGGCGTTGGCGTGGATACCTGCCCCGAACTCGCGCCGCGCGACGCCCTCGATCGTCGCGGGACGGTAGGAGTTCTTCCGCCAGAAGAGATCGGCCCGCGTGATGCCGAGCGGCTCGAAGACGCGCTCGAACATGACCTCGTCCAGGTCGCGCTTCCAGGCGAGCGTCAGGCACTCGGCCAGCCAGTTCGGCCCCGAGTCGCTGTAGTCCCACTTCGTGCCCGGCTCGAAGAGAAGCGGCGTGTACCCGCCCGGCTTCTCGAATCCGGCCGTCTGCGAGGCGAGGTGGAGAATCGTGATCTTCTCGATCCAGCCGGTCCGCGCGTTCGTATCGGGCGGGACGCCGAGCGCGGGCTGAAGGCTGCGCGCCTGCGTCTCGAGCTTCAGCAGGCCGTCCTTCAGGGCCAGCCCGAGCGCGATGCAGCCGAAGGACTTGGTCGTCGACTTGAGGTCGAACTTCTCGCGCACGTCGCCCCACGCAAGGACGAGGCGCCCGCCGCGCGTCACGATTCCCGCGCCGCCGCCCGCCAGCGCGTACTCGCGCGCGGAGGCGAGCAGCGCCGCGTCGAGTCCCGCCTCCTCGGCCGACGCCCGCGGCCAGTCCTTCTCGGGCCAGGCGACCTCCTGCCCGGCGCGCGCATCCGCGGACGCGCCCGCGGCGGCCGGGGGCTCCGCCCAGATCGCCTTGATCGTCTCCTCCTGGTTGAAGCCGTCCGGGCAGGCCGGCGAGCGCGTGTTCGCCCAGTACCAGTGCTTGCCGCCCGCGTTCGTGAGCATGCGCACGTTCTCATCGACGTCCCCGAGGCCGTGGAGGATGTCGGCGTACGTGATCGCGCGCGCAAGGTAGCTCTCCAGGACCT
>DHGK01000108.1:0-12365 GCA_002402755.1 Planctomycetes bacterium UBA4800 | reverse complement strand
CGAACGCGCCGCGGCAGGCGCGGCGAGCTTCTCGCGCGCGGCGCCCGTCGCGAACGCCTCCCTGACCTTCTCCGCGAAGAGCCGCATCTCGCGCTTCTGGGTCTCGGTCGCGAACCCGTCGCACTGGTAGTCTTCCCACAGAATTCCGGGAATGCCGCCTTCCTCGGCGACCGCCCGGAACCACGGGAAGAGCGCCGTCAGGCAGTGCATCATGTAGCCCTTCCGCGGCTCGGGGAGGTTGTAGTGGACCTGGTAGTCGGTGCCGTAGGCGGCGTTGATCGCGATGTCGCGCATGTTGTCGAACTGCGGCAGAAACACGGGCACGATGCCCTGCTCCGCCGCGGAACGTACGAGAAACCGCAGCTCCGACGGCGTGTAGGGCAGCGTCGTGTAATCGGCGTGGTACCTGACGAGGCCCGAGGCCTGCACGATCTCGGCGACGGCCGCGCAGCGCCGCTGACTCAGGAACGCGTGGCGGAAGTGGGAATTCCGATCCGCCGGATCGAGTCCCGCGACGAGCGCGTTCGCGCCCTCGGTGCGCAGGCACACGACGGCGCCCGGGATCTCCTTGCGCACGAACTCGAGCGTCTCGCGGTAGTTCTTGACCCTGAGCTCGGTCCTGAACGCGTCCAGATCCGCGACCGCGCGATTCCAGTCGTGGAAAGGATGCGCGGGGTTCGTGTACTCGAAGATGTGCCCGAACCGGTTCCTGACCTGGCCCGCCTCGGGCTCGATCCGATCGAAGTCCTCGAACGCCGAGCCCCACGCGGAGTTCACGTCTTCGATCGCGCCGTACTTCGCCTTCAGCCACGCGCGGAACGCCCGCACGGTGAGCGGGCCCATCGGGTGCCGCACGTTGACGTCCTGGCGCATCCACCCCCACGTGTCCTCGACGCTGATGGGGACGGCGCCGTCCTCGGTCTCGAGGTACAGATCCCCCCACCTGGCGAACTGGTAGCGCCACAGCGCGGCGTTGACGGCGGGCAAGAGCGGATCCGCGCGCGAAATCGCGCCGTAGCCCATGCCGGCGTCAGCCAGGGCGAACGGCTTCCCCGTGAGCCACGTCGCGATGGGGCCGCTCGTTGCGCGGTCGAAGGGGTACGTGCCGATGCCTTCGACGCGCATTCCCTCGTCGCGGGCGACATCCAGGACGTACCTGAGCGCATCGCCCTGGTGGTTGGAGCGCCGCGGCGGCATGTCGTCGTAGAGCCACGGCATGCAGGTCGTGCTCACGACGTTGATGCCGCACGAGGCCATCTCGCGCAGGCGCGCGCGAATGTGCTTCTCGGGGAAGGGGCCGATCTGGACGTTCGTGCGCATGTCGGCCATGGTCTGAGACGCGATGATCGGCTCGCGCACGCCGTTCCGGACGAGGCATGTCCGCGGATCGAGCGCGGGGCGCACGGCGAGCGCGCCGCAGTCGATCGCGATGGGCACGGCCCGCGCGGCGATCTCCCCCGTGCCGCCGCGAATCAGCTTGACGACGACGTGCTTCGTCCAGGGCGCGACCTGGAGGTGGAGCGTCCCGGCAATGCGCCCCTCCGCGCCCGCAGGCGGGGCGAGGTGGCAGTCGAACGCCGTCATGAACTCCTCGAAGGTGTGAATGAAGCGCGTGATCTTCCGGCCGGCGCCGCCGTCGCGGAGCACGGGCTCCGCCGGCGCGATCGGCGCCTCGCGCGCCTCGCGCTCGACGGCGAACGGCAGGTCCCACACGCATCCGAGCTGCCCTTCCCAGATGTTGAAGAACGGGTCGGGCGTCCGGTAGCACCTGTAGATCAGGCGCACGCGCAGCTTGTACTCGCCGGGCACGAGGCCGAATCCCTGGGGCGTGGGCGCATCGGCCGGCGAGGCGTAGCCCGGCATGCAGCTCGCCAGGTGGAACCACATCTCGCGCGACTCGCCCGGATACAGGTACTCCAGGTCCCGGAAGTACAGGTTGTACGGCTCGCCGGCGACGGCGTACTCTCCGCGCTCGTTCTTGCGCAGGAGCTGCGGGTAGAAGAGCGAGCCGCCGAAGCCCTCCGGGTCGAGGATCGTCGTCCCGGTGTTGGTGAAGCGCAGCTTGAACCACACGAGGTCGCCGGCCTCGACGACGCCCGACCGTACGAACGGCTTGCGCGCGAAGGGCGGATACGTCCCGGGCGTATCCGAGAAATCCGGCGTCAGCTTGTGCCGCGCGTCCGGCGTCATGTGCGCCGTGATCGACCCGAGGAGCTCGACCGCGAGGTCGATCCTGCCGGGAAGCGCGAGGTCGAAGAGATCGCGCCCGCAGCGGCGCGACTCGTCCTCGAAGGCGACGCTCTCGACGGCCACGGGAAACTCCGCGGCGAGGCCGCCGCGCGAGTCCTTCCAGGCGAGCTCGTACGCAACGGGCACGACGTCGTAGGCGCGCGCGGCGGCGGGCACGCTGACCGTGAGCGTGAAGGGACCGCTCGCGAGCGTCGCGCCGGTCGCCGGCGCGCCCGCGAAGCGCGCCAGGGCGCCCGTCTTCTCGGCCTCGCGCCTGAGCGGGTCGTACACGATGCCCCCGTCGGCGTGAATGCGGTACTCATCGACGGGCGCGGGCGGCGGCGCGGCGGGTCCGCCCGCCCGCAGCGCCGCGCCGGCGAGCGCCGCGGCAAGCAGTGTGGTTCGCATGGGAGCCTCCCGGTCCGCGTTCGGTCGCGGGACGATTCCGCGACTAGCCCGCGACGATGTAAATGCAGATCTGGATCACGTTGACGACGATGGCCCAGATGCGCACGTTGCGCCACCAGACGGGCGCGCCCTCGGCCTGGCCGATGAACCGCCTCGGCATGCAGATGAGCCACGCCAGGAGGAGCAGCATCGCGGCCACGAAGACGCACTTGCCCGCGGAGAACGTCACGGCGAGGAGGAGCCCCGAGAGCATTGCCGCGCTCATGGCTTCGCGTCCTCCTTCATCGGGATCCAGCAGACGAGCCCGCGCAGGCGCTCGGTGTCGTAGGGCCTGGTGACGAGGCTCACGGCGACCGTCGCCGTCACGGCGACGACGAACGACCACCACGCAACCCACAGGTACGGCATGTCGTAGCCCCACATGAGCACCACGGCTGACGCGACGCCGCACAGCATCCCGGCAAGGCCGCCCCACTGCGTCGCGCGCGACCACAGCATGCCGAGGAGGAGCAGCGCGAAGAGCGCCCCCTGGAAGAGCGTCAGCGCGTCCTGGAAGGCCTCGAAGACCGACTTGTCGCGATAGTAGGTCTCGACGACGTAGCTCGCCGCGACGCCGGCGCAGATGAGCCCGACCGTCAGGAAGCGCCCGAGCCGCAGGCACTCGCGGTCGGTCGCGCGGGGCCGCACGAAGGGCTTGTAGATGTCGGAGACGAGCAGCGTGCTCGCCGAGTTCACGTACGAGTCGAGGTTCGAGGTGATGCCCGCCAGGAACGCGCCGACGACGACGCCGAGCGCCCCGCGGGGAAGCAGCTCGACGACGAGCCGCGGCAGGACGAGCTTGCCCTGCCATTCCGGGTTCTCCTGGCCGAGCTGCCCGGTGAACGGCGCTCCCAGCGTGTCGCTGAAAAGCGCGAGCGCGATCAGCCCGGGCACGACGAGGAGCACGGGGAAGACGAGCTTGATCGCGGCGCACATCACGTAGGCGGCGCGCGCGTCGTTGCCGCTGCGCGCGCCGAGGTCGCGCTGCACGATGGCCTGGTTGCCGATCCAGTACGCGGGGCCGAGCACGATGCCGAGGCCGAGGAACACGGCGGGCCACGGGAACGCGGGGTGGTCGGCGGGCGGGATCAGGCTGAAGTGGTGCTCGGTCCACCAGAGCTTCTCGACCGACTCGCGCATGGCGTCCCAGCCGCCGGCGCGCTCCAGGCCGAAGAAGCAGATCAGCGCCGCGCCCGCGATCAGGATGATGCAGGACAGGACCTCGGTGAAGACGACCGACCGCAGGCCGCCGACGGTCGTGTAGGCGATGCCCGCGACGGCGACGATGCCGACCGACATCCAGAAGTCCCAGCCGAGCAGCACCTTGAACATCGCGGCGGCGCTGACGAAGATCGTCCCGAGCGTCGCCACCATGAAGACCGTCCAGACGACGGCGAAGAAGGTCCGGACGTAGCTGTTGTAGCGCCGGCCGAGGTACTCGGGGACCGTGTAGATGCCCGCCATCCAGAAGAACGGCATGAAGAGGAACGCCGCCAGGAGCACCGCGAAGATGCACCCCAGGAAGTCGAAGTTCATCATCACGACGCCCCAGCGGTAGCCGTCGGTCGCCAGTCCCACCATGTCCTTGGCGCCGATGTCGGACACGACGAGCGACAGGGCGACCGCCCACCAGGGCAGCGATTTCCCCGCGAGAAAGTAGTCCTTGCTCGACTTGACCCCGCGGCTCGCCCACAGCGCCACGGCGGTGACGATCGCGAGGTAGACGACGACGAGCACGATGTCGATGGAGCTCAGTACGGCCTTGTCCATGGCCCTGCATCATACCCGGGGAGCGCGCGCGAGACGAGGGCTCCCGCGCGCCGGTCAGGCCCCCGCGAGCGCCGCGATGTCGCGCAGCATCCGCGCGCGCGTTTCGGCCGGCAGATGCGTCAGCCCGAAGCCGTCGCCCCAGCCGGCTCTGGCCCCAGGCTCTCCCGTACTGCTGAATTCGCCTCGGTCGTCTGACGAGCAGGCGGATGGCGGCGACGGCGAGGGGACCAGAGCGCGGGCGGCATCAACCTCGCCCGGTCGGAATTGATGCTTCGGACCGTTGACGGCGCTGATGGCGCACCCGATACTACCTGATGGCACGGGCATTGACCCGGCAAGGACAGAGCCATGGAAAGCGACCTGAAACCAGAATTCGAGTTCTATCTGGCCAACCAGAAGGATCTGGTCAAGAAATACCGCGGGCGCTTTGTCGTCATCAAGGACTGCAAGGTCATCGGAGATTATGCGTCCGAGCTTGATGCCGTTCAGGAGACGGTGAAGAAGGGGCACGCCCTCGGCACGTTCTTGGTTCAGAAGTGCGCGCCTGGACAGGACTCCTACACACAGGTGTTCCACTCTCGCGCCGCATTCGCTTGAGTGCGTGAACGATCCCACCACGCGCCTTCACCGCTCGCTGTAACGGTGTGGCGAATCAGCTTGTCAGTCCTGTCCTGCTCAGCCCCGCCTTCGACCCAACGACCGTTCCGAAGGACCGGCATCCCCCGTTCGTCAAGTATCAAGGCATATGGGACACCGGGGCCACCGGCTCCGTCATCACGCAGAAGGTCGTCTCCCAGTTGAAACTGAAGCCTACCGGCATGGCGAACGTCCATGGCGCTCACGGTGTGAGAACCGTCAACACGCACTTGGTCAACATCGTGTTGCCGAGCGAGGTTGGAATCCCGGGTGTCCGGGTGACGGAAGGGGACCTTCCTGCCCCGACCGATGTCTTGATTGGAATGGGCATCATCGGACAGGGCGATTTCGCAGTCACCAACTTCAAGGAACGGACCGTGTTTTCATTCCGGACACCATCCTTGGAAGTCATCGATTTCGAGACGAAGGCAGTCCCTGACAACTTGCCGATTCCTCTCAATGGTCCCTGTCCCTGCAACAGCGGAAGAAAGTACAAGAGCTGCTGCGGACGAGCACGACGGCGGTAGAGACGCACGCGCCTCGGGCCAGCACGGCGCAACAATGACGGCCCACCGCGCGCTGGCGCTGTCTTTCGGCACCGCGCGCGGATACACTCGTATCCATGCAACACATTCGCATGCTTCTCGTAGGGCTTGTCGCGGCAGGCGCGCCGCTCGCCGCGGCGGCGGCCGATCGCCAGGAGTGCTTCTCGATCGTCGCAGGCCGCGCGGCGACGGCGTGCGGCGGCGTCCTCTTCGCCCACAACGAGGACAACGCGCTCGAAGATGCGGCGGGGTTCTGGATGTTCCCGCGCGCGAGCGCGGCGGGCGCCTCGGCCTACGCGTGCTTGCAGATGCCCGGCTGCCCGGAAAGCGATGTCCTGCTCAACGAGCACGGCGTCGCCATCGCCAGCGACAATTGCCCCTCGCGCGAGGATCGGCCCGAGCTCGCCGGCGGCGGGATCGCGGGCCCGGAGCTCAGGCATCGCGTGGCACGCGAGGCGCGCACCGCGCGCCAGGGCGTCGAGATCATCGGGGCGCTCGTCGACCGTGTCGGCTACGCCGTCAGCGGAAGGACCTATCTCATCGCCGACCCGCGGGAGGGGTGGCTCGTCGCCGTCGTCCACGGGAAGCATTGGGTCGCCGCACGCGTTCCCGACGACGCGGTCGCGGTGATCGCCAACACGTACACGATCGGCGAGGTGGATCTGGCCGACGGCGCCCGCTTCCTGGGGTCGCACGACCTGGTCGAGTATGCAACGCGCCGCGGGTGGCACGATCCCTCGAAGGAGCCCTTCAGCTTCGAGAAGGCCTACGCGGATCAGAACACGCGCGTTGCGGCAAGCAACACGCATCGCGCGTGGCGCGGCCTGGCGCGCATCGCCGCCGGCGCGGTTCCGGCGCCCGGCTCCGCCCCGCTCCCCTTCTGCGTCAAGCCCGCGTCGCCCGTGACGGTCGCGTCGCTCGCGGCCGTGCTGCGCGATCACTACGAGGGCACGCCGTTCGCCGCACCGGCCGGCGTCTCGCCGCACAACGGCCCCGTGCGGACGATCTGCGTGCCCCGAACGAATTCGGCGAGCGTCTTCCAGTTGCGCGCCTCGCAGCCCGCCCCGATCGGCATCGTCTGGTGGCTGTGTCTCTGCCAGCCGTGCTCGAACCCCTTCGTGCCGCTCTATCCGTGGGCGGGACCGCCGCCCGCGGCGTACGGCTTCGATGCCGGCAATGCAGCCGCGCCGGGCGCGCCGGCATACCGGCTCTTCGGCGATCACGCGCGCAGGATCGATGCGGACTACGAAAAACGCATCGTTGAGGCGAGGCGCCGCCTGCACGCCATCGAGGACGCCACGTACGCGCTCCAGCCCGCGGTCGAGGAAGCCGCGCGCGCCGCCTGGGCCGCAAACCCGGACCGCGCGCGCGAGCTGCTCACGCGCTTCTCGTGGGGAACGATCGGGCGCGCCGTGGAAGCGGCGGAAACGCCGCAGCGCTGACGCGGGTTCTCCCACCGTCAGCCGCGGACGGCCTCGGCATGCAGCGCGAGCCCCAGCGCCGCCACGACCCTCAAGATGGTATCGAAGCTCGGGCTGCGTTCGCCGGACAGGGCTCTGTAGAGACTCTCGCGCGACAGCCCGGCATCGCGCGCAACCTGCGCCATGCCTTTTGCGCGCGCGATATCCCCCAGCGCCTTGGCCACGAGCGCGGCATCACCCTGCGCTTCCTCGAGACACGCTTCCAGGTAGGCCGCCATTTCCTGCGGCGTCCGGAGATGCTCGGCGACGTCGTAACGGGTAGTGATGGTCTTTTTCATCGCTCGCGTCTCACAGTCCTCGCGACAGGCGGATGGCCTTCGTGATGTCCCGGGCCTGCGTGCGCTTGTCGCCCCCCGCCAGGAGGATGACGATCTCGCGCCCGCGCCTCGTGAAGTACACGCGGTAACCCGGCCCGTAATCGATCCGCAATTCGAAGACTCCTTCGCCGACCGATCGGGTATCGCCCTGGTTTCCCATGGCGAGCCGTTCGATGCGAACCTGCACGCGCGCCCTGGCGCGAATGTCACGCAGGCCATCGAGCCACCTGGCGAAGACATCCGTCTTGCGCATCGAGATCATACCACGAATGTAGCCCATCGGCTACAACACGTCAACGTGTCGGAAATCCGGGGATGGTTACTGATTTGTCCACGACCGTGGACTTTTCCACGACCGTGGAATGTCCTACGCCCGCAGCGCCTCCAGCATGAGATTCTCCTCGGTCGCCTCCCGTTTTCCGGCCAAGAGCCGCGCGCGGGCGATCGCGCTCCTCGGCCGACACGGGCAGGAGCGCCTCGGCTTCCGGCTCGCCCGGCCGCTCCTCTTCCGGCGTGATCGTGACCTTGCAGACCTCGCCCTCGACCCGGTCGACGACCTCGGGCGGGATCTCCACGAAACCGTCCGGCGTGGGCAGGTCCGCCCGAGGAGGCGGCGTACCTGCGCCTGCCCCTCGATCGAGACGTCGCGGGGATGACCGACCGCGAGCTCGGGCGGCACGCGCGGGCGATACGGAGGCTGCATGCCGGTACCTGATTTCGTCGTCGACGTCCTCGTGTACGCCGTCGGCGAGCGGGAGGTCGCGGTCGCGCAGAGCGCGCTCGGGGCGCCATCGAACGACCTCGGCGACGACGAGATGCGGCGTTCGGGCGTCGACGTCGACGTCCTGCGGGTGCTGCGCGGCGACATCGACGACCCCGAGGGCTGTTCTCCCGAGGTCGTCGCGACGATGGCGCTGCGGTGGACGCTGTTGCTCTGAGGCTGGCGGGGAAAATGAAAGACCGGCCCACGAAAAAACGATCGAGGAGTTCTTGGGTGTTGACAGGCGGTAAACGGCGGCCAATACTTGGGTAAGATAGATTGCCGGGAGGTACCGCATGAGGCCCAGCGTCCCCGACATGGGACAGGACAAGGCCGAGAGAATCATCCTTGAGATAGTCCGCCAAGCGGGAGGGACGCTCGTCGGCAAGACGAAGCTGTTCAAGGCGTTCTACTGGGCGCATCGATTCTACTTCGACGACGAGAGGGCGCACGGCACGTTGTCCAAGTGGCCCATAGTCCGGATGCCGAAGGGGCCCGGCATCGACCGGTGCGACGACCTCCTCGCCGCGTTGCGCGCGAAGGAGTTCCTCCGCATCGAGATGTGCCCGAGGGGGAAGCACGAGGCCTTTCGGTTCGTTCTTTCTCCGGCCGACGGCGTGCCGCGGCTGGAGGACCCCATCGAGGTGGAGGCCGTCAAGCGGGCCGTGGGGATGGTCGCCGGGAAGAGCGCGCGCGGCGTCTCGGAGGCCTCGCACGACAAGAGCGCGTCCTGGCGAAGGGCCAAGGACGGCGACGAGCTGGACATCTACGCCGACGGGCTCGGGGAAGACGAAGTCGAGCGCATCAAGGCGACCGTCAAGGAGGCGGAGGCCCGATTCGAGGAAGCTCTCGGCCTCCGATGAAGAGCAGGCTGACAAACGAGTTCCGCAAGGTCGTCAGCGCCAGCTACATAGATGATTCCAGCCTGCGCAGAACATGGCGCAACCACGGGCTCCAAGATTTCTGCGGGGATGACGCTCCCGAGACCGACGACGCGACGCTCTTCGCCGCGAGAGCCTTCTACTACTTCTGCGTCTCCAACGACAGCTTCAACGGGTTCGTGTCGGCGATAGCCGAAATCCACGCCTTCCTTCTCGATCTGGGCTGGAGGGCAAAGGACAACCTCGAATCCGAGTTGAGGATTCTCGTCGGGCAGAAACGGATTGACATAGCGGGCGCGGAGGTCTTCTACAACACGTGCTACTACCGGGACCCCGACCGCGAGTGCGCGCGATTCTGAACCAACTCACTTGACGGTCCACGTCCCATCCTTGTCGTAGTTCGGGGACCCCGGCTTCCCCGCCGCCTGCCACATGGTGTCGAACGCGGGCTTGAGGACCGCCGGCGCGTCGTCGGCGAAGTCCTGGACGGCCACGTCGGGCAGGAGGAGGTCGTCGCGGTCGAAGGGGTCGGATTCCGCGCACAGGTCGTTGTATGCATTCTCTCTCCCCATCGCCAAGCCCTTCACGCCCAACATGGTCATCAGCGCGAAGATGGGAGGCCCGAAGTCGAGACCGCGCAAGAGCTCCACCCCACGACGCAGCGCCTCAACGACATTGCCCTCGAGGAAGAAGCGGTCTATCGTCCGCTGGTCCTTGCCCCAGCAAAGGCGTGCCCATGCGTACTCGAGCGCGCCCGAGCGGAGGACTTGCACGTAGCTCTCGCCCGGCCTCGCGGGCCCGCTGGGCCGGTCATGCGCCAAGTAGCCGTCGACGTTGAAACGGTAGCCCACGTACGTGGTGTTCATCGGCTCAAGCTCGTCCTTCTCCCGGGCGACGGCGGTCATATCGAGATGCCTTCCCGCGTCGAACGGCACGACGTGCAGGACCACCTTCGGGCCCGGCACGAGCGGCGCCGGCGTCTCGCCCGCCGCTATCAGGGCGAGGCGCTCCCGGCGGAAGCGCCGGAGCCTCTCGGGCAGGCCCTCCGAGAGGGCGAACGCGGCGCGGAGCTCGGTAACGTCCATCTTGTCCTTGCCGGCGCTCGTCCTCACGTAGAAGCGGTCGTGCCCCCTGAACGTGACCCGGTGCGGGGCGAGCCAGCTCTTCGGCACGCGAAGGACGAGGACGGGGGGCCCGGCCGCGCGGTCGACGCGCCTGATTCGGAGCCCCGGAAGGACGGGCTCGAGCCCGCTCCGGAGCATGCTCTCGAGCCGAAGGATTGCGCCGTCCATGTCGCCGCTCAGCCCGACGACCTTGGTGGGTATGCCCTTCTTGTCGCCTCCCCCCTCCTCCACGCCAAAGACGATGTCGCCCCCGGAGGCGTTCGCGAACGCGGAGACGTCGGCGAGGAATTCCCTCTTGTCGTCGTCCTTGCCGCCGGGTAGCTCGCCCTTGTAGTCGATGGTACGGCTCTCGGGCTCCCCGTCCGTCACGAGGGCGTCGATGTCGCGCTCCTCGATTTCGTCAATGCGCTTGTTTATCATGCCGGCATTGTGATGGATGGCGGCGCGCCGAGCAAGCGCTTGACGCGCCCTTCCCTCGGGCGTACCGTGAACCGACATGCTCAAGTGGATTCCTTGGCTTTGGGTTGTTCCCCCGGCGCTCCTCGGCGCGTCGGCGCTCCTCGGCGCGAAGAGCCTCGACGTCGCGGGGGCGGTCTTCCAGGTCGCCGGCATGGCGGGCCTCCTTTGGGAGGGCAAGCGCCTCCGCGATTGGTGGCTCAGGCACCCCGGGCGCGCCCAGACCGTCGTTGCGGATGCGGCGGAGGTCGTGGTGGAGGCGTTCGACGCCCGCGCCTCCAGCGTGCCGCCGGACCTCGAGGGGCGCGTGAAGGAGCTCGAGAGGGAGAGTGGCGTCCTCCACAGTCGAATCGACGAGGAAACCCAAGCGCGGAAGGACGCCGACGAGCGGGAGCGGCGGGCCCGCACGGCGGGCGACGGGGCCATCCGCACGGAAGCCGACGAGAAGGCATCCCGCGAGATGCGCCGCGCCCTCGCCTGCGGGTGGTGGGTCCTCGCGGGCTTCCTTGCGCAGGAGGTCGCGAAGCGCCTGGGGTAAGGGCGCCCGCCTCCTTTGACCCTTTCCCCGCGCCTCGGCGCGAGCCCCGCCGGGGTCCCTCTGCCGGGCGGTTTTAAGCTCCTTGTGGTCCCTCGATGTGGTCCCTGGCTGGTAGTCCGGGTTTCGGCGGCGGAATGCGGACACGCCGCAAGCTATTGCGGACGCGAGGTTTGAAGTTGGCGCGCCAGGGGTGATTTGAACACCCGGCCGTCGGATTAGAAATCCGATGCTCTATCCAGGCTGAGCTACTGGCGCGCGGTTGTGCTTTCCGGGGTCTGATTATAGCATTGTCGGCGCGCGGGGAGTATCCCCTGCGGCTGCGTGGCTTCGGGGATCGAGAGCNNCCTGTGCGGAGCGCTTTTTCTCGTGGGATTCTCGGGCTGCTTCGAGCGATTCGGCTTCATGCCATCGGCGGGGACGCCGTTCCCGACACCGAGCGAGATCGGCTGGAACGCCTGGCGCGACGTCTACTTCGAATCGCGCGACGGACTGCGCCTCCACGGCTGGCTCATCGAGGGCGCGCGGACGGCCGGCGGCGAGCCGCGCGCCGTCGTCGTCCACGCCCACGGCAATGCCGGCAACATGGGCAGGCAGTTCGTGGCGCCCATGCGGATGTGCCTGGAGGAAGGCTGCGATGTCCTCATGTTCGACTACCGCTCGTTCGGCCTGAGCGAGCGGGGCGCCCTGTCGCGGTTCTCGGCCGTCGAGGACACGGCCGGCGCCCTGGCCTTCGCACGGCGGGAATTCCCCCGCGCGCGCATCCTCCTCCTCGGCCAGAGCATGGGCGGCGCCACCGCCGCCCTCGCCATGCGCGAGGAGGCTCTCAGGACCGCCGTCGCAGGCCTGTGCCTCGTCTCCGCGTTCGCCGACTGGCACGTCGAGGCGTGCGACATGCTCATGTCGAACCCCGTCACGTGGCTCCTCGCGTATCCGCTGGCGTACACGCTGCTCTCGCCGTTCCGGCCCGAGCCCAAGGAAGGGCTCGCCGCCTGGCCGCCCGAGAAACCGCTCCTCCTCATCCACGGCAAGGCCGACACGATCGTCCCCTGCCACCACCTCGACATCTTCGCGGCGGCGCTGCCCGAGGCCGCCCGCGCCCGAGCGCGGCTCCTCACCCTCCCGCGCGGCAGCCACAACGAGCTCGCCGAATCGCCCGAAGAAGGCGCCGCCGAGGTGCGCGC
>DHGK01000112.1 GCA_002402755.1 Planctomycetes bacterium UBA4800 | reverse complement strand
ATCCCCGCGCCGGGTTGTGCGGGCCTTCGGAGGGATCTGTGCGCTCAGACCACGCATGCCTCTGGGTGTGGGTGCCGCTTCGCGGTCTTACCCGCATCGCTGCCGACGTGGTTTTGCGTGGCCTTTACGCGCCCTCCTCCCGGTTTGCGGAGAGAGCGCTCAGCGCTTCGTCGAGCGCCGCATCAAGCGTGGAGGCCGAGTGCGTGGCGGGTTGCATGTGGGCGCGGTGGACGGCGCAGCGCCAGCCGGCGCCCTCGATGCGACGGATGTCCAGCACGGCCTGTGCGCCGAGGATATCGATGATTGCCGGGAAGTCGGCGGGCGCGGCATCCGGATACGGGACGGCGCGGGCGCCGAGGCGTCGTTGCGCGCAGAGGCGGTTTGCGGCGCGCGCTGCCGGCCAGAGATCGCGTTCGACGCCGGCCAGGGCGATGTGCGCGGGGAGCGTGCGCGCGTCTCCGTAAAGTTCCGTGTAGAGGGACAGCGTGAGCTGGCCGGGAGCCGCGGGCGTTTCGGCGGCGGCGTAGGAGAGCAAGGACCCCCACGTGAGCGCGAGAATTCGACTCGGGATGCCGCATGGGCCCATGGCGAACATGGCCGCCGGCAACGGCGCGGGCTCGTCGAGCGCGTGCCTGAGGGCGACCACGTCGGCGATGGAGCGCGCCGTGGAGACGATCTTCGCCGCCGCCGCGCCCTCGTCGCGCGCCGTACGGAGGAGATCGGGAATGTCCTCGACGGGACCGGCGAAATCGTGAAGCGATGCGAGGACGGGCCAGCCCGCGGCGACGCCGCGGCGGAGCAGCGCGCTGCGCAGCTCGATGTCGACGAGCGCGGCGCCGAGGTCGCGGGCCCGGGCAAAGAGCGGCGCGCGCTCGGCGTCGCTCCCGCGGAAGCGGCCGCCTTCCGCGGCGGTCCGGCAGGTGAATACGACCGGGCGCGGGCTCGCGGCAATGCGGGCCAGCGCCTCGGCGGGTCCTCCCGGCCAGAGGTCGGCGCGGATCTCGCAGTAGTCGGCGGCGCGCACCGCGGCGGGGTCGAACGGACCGTCCGCGGTGACGGCGATGCCGGGGCGCACGGTGGTGCTCATTGGCCTCCGGTGCGGCGCGCGCGGCCCGTGCCGGCGCGGCGCACGAATACCATTGTACAAAAGGCGATGCACGGCGTACAATATGGGCGCAAGGATCGTGAAGAGCCTCTTCCCCGAGCGCGCGTGCGGCGCCTGCGGCGGCCCTGCGCGCGGCCTTGCGCAATCCCCCATGCGCCCGGGACGGCGCCAGAGACACGGATATGCGAGACCAGCGTGATTTCGTAGGCCGGGAGCGGGGCCACGGCCCCCCCCGCGCGCGCGGCGACATGCGCCCCCACCACCGCGTCGACCGCGGCGGCCGCCCGCAGGACCACCGCCCGCGGCGGCCTGCCTTCATCGGCCCCGTGCGGCCGCAGGCGGGCGTCCTGGAGATCCACAAGGAGGGCTACGGGCACCTGCGCGGCGACATCCGCACGCTGCGCGAGCGGCCGCTCCAGGACTGCTTCGTGCCGGCGCAGCTCATCCGGCAGCTCGGCCTCAGGCCGGGGTCCTACGTCGAGGGCGAGGTTTCAACCGAAAAAAAGAAGGAATTTTACGTGTTGCGCAACGTCCTGCGCGTGGACGGGCTCCTGCCGGACGCCGCCGCCCTGCGCCCGCGCTTCACCGACCTGGCCGCCGTCGATCCGCAGGAGAAGTACCGGCTCGAGGACAGCCGCCACGACATCTCGCTGCGCGTGCTCGATCTCATCACGCCCATCGGCAAGGGGCAGCGCTGCCTGGTCATCTCGCCGCCGCGCGCCGGCAAGACGATGCTGCTGCAGAAGATCGCGCGCGCGATCGCGGAGAACCATCCCGACACGCACATCATGGTCGTGCTCATCGACGAGCGCCCCGAGGAGGTGACCGACTGGCGCCGCACGACCGACGGCGAGATCGTGAGCAGTTGCTCGGACGAGTCGCCCGCCAACCACGTGCGGGTGAGCGAACTCGCCCTCGCGCGCGCCAAGCGGCTGGTCGAGACGGGGCGCGACGTGTTCATCCTCATGGACTCGCTGACGCGCCTCGGCCGGGCCTACAATCTCAACACGAAGGAGACCGGCCGCACGCTCTCCGGCGGCCTGGACGCCTCGGTGCTCGACAAGCCCAAGGCGTTCCTCGGCGCGGCCCGCGACCTGGAGCACGGCGGGAGCCTCACCATCGTCGCCACGTGCCTGGTCGACACCGGCAGCCGCCTGGATCAGGTGATTTACGAGGAGTTCAAGGGAACCGGGAACATGGAGTGCATCCTGTCGCGCCAGCTCGCCGACATGCGCGTGTTCCCGGCGGTCGACATCAAGGTCTCGGGCACGCGCAAGGAGGAGAAGCTCTACCTGCCGAGCGTGCTGCGCCAGATCTGGACGCTGCGCCGGGTGCTGCAGACGCTGGACCTGAAGCGGGGCGCGCGCGTGTTCCTGGAGAAGCTCGCGGCGACCCGCACCAACAACGAGTTCCTCTCATCGTTCTCGGCCGAGGCGCTGGGGTGAACGCCGTGCAGGATGCGTGGGACATCGCGGTCGTCGGCGCCGGGTTCGCCGGAAGCCTGGCCGCCCACGATCTCGCGCGGCGCGGACTGCGCGTCATCGTCCTGGAGCGCGGCAAGCAGATCGGCCAGGAGACGAGCGGCGGGAACCTGTCCGACGGTCCGTGGTGGAGCGCGTTCGGGCTGCCGCGGCCCGAGTTCATGCTGCCGGTCGTCCGCCGCGATGTCGCCTGGCTCGGCCGGAGCTTCATCATCGCGGCCGTGCGGCCCCACCCCCACGGCGAGCTCTCGGCCTTCGCGCGCGCGGATCTCGATGCGTACCTGCGCGGCATCCTGCAGCGCGCAGGCGTGACGCTCCGGGAGGATTTCAGCGTGGAGCAGATCACGGCGGAGCCGGACGGCCCGGTGTTCGTCCGCGCCGCCGGCGCCGCCGTCGCCGCCAAGGCCGTGCTGATCGCGTCGGGTACCGACGAGGAGCTGCTTGCGCGCAACGGTCTGCTGCGCCGCCGCGCCGCCGGCGGCAGGGTGTTCTTCGTGTCGCAGCAGTGCCTGGCGAGGCGCGACGGCGGCGAGGGCCCGGGCTGCATGCTGCTGGAGCTCCAGAACCTCCCCGGCTGCAGGGATGCCGCGGCGGCCGTGCTGCGCATGCCGCGGGACGTCATCGTGACCGTGCGCGGCGCCATCGCGCCCGAGACGCTCTCGGACTGGAGCTTCCGCCCCGGCGACATCGTGACCCGGCTCAAAGGCCATCCCCTGATCGAGGAGATCTTTCGCGGCGCCGCGGTCGGCGAGTGGCGCACGAGGATACTCGGCGCCTATCCGCCCGCGCGGCGCCGGCTGCACGGCGAGCGGGTGCTGCTCGCGGGCGACGCGGCGCTTCCCATGGGAGGATCGCACCGCCCGGGCGCGGGGTTCAGGTGGGC
This sequence comes from Planctomycetes bacterium UBA4800, assembly GCA_002402755.1. Taxonomy (GTDB): domain Bacteria; phylum Planctomycetota; class UBA8108; order UBA8890; family UBA8898; genus UBA8898. Next base: position 7,498 of record DHGK01000112.1, on the reverse strand, counting down.
CGCGCTCACCGCCCGCGAGGCCGCCGAGACGCTGGCGCGCGCGCTCGATCGCCCCACCGCGTTCCGGCTGCGCGCGTATGCCGAGCGCGTCCGCGCCGCGGGTCGCGTGCCGATCCGGGATCGCTGGCTGTTTCCGCTGCGGCGATTCATGGCGAGGGCTGCGCACCTCGTTGAAAAATTATTATTCTGGTTTACCGGTTAGTTCTTGACGTAATCATGACGGGTGCGGGATTGCCGCCGCGGCCGGAACTCCGGTGGGCGGCGCCGGAAACTTCTTGCGCGCGCTTTCCCCCGACAATAGAATCGTCTAGTGAGGCTGCCAGCGGAGAAGCGTAATGCCGGCGAGCAAAGGTGATGGTGTCAGCATGAGAGCGCGGCGCTCGACGCGGAGCCGTTGCCGGAAGATCGGGTTGTGCGCGGGTCTTGTCGCGTGCATGCTCGCGGTGCGCGGCGCGGCGCAGGAGATCCTGCACCGGGTTTCCGAGCCGCGCGCCGCGGCCCTGGTCCCGGGGCAGGTCGCGGCGGCGCCGGCGCGCATCGCGCACCTCGGCAGGCCGTCGACGGCGATCGTTGCGGGCGGGAGCCGGGTATTCGCCGTCCTCCCGGACGGGCTCGACCTCGTGGCGCTCGACGCGACGAGCGCGGTCTTCGACTGGCGCCTGTCGCTTCCCGCCGAACTCCCCGGGGCTCCCACCGCGGCCGCGTTCATTCCCGGCGCCACCGAGCTCCTGCCGGGAGGGCTCATGTTCGTCTGCGAGGGCTCCCGCATGCTCCACCTGTGGAGCGGCGTTCCCGGGGAGGCCCCGGCAGCGCGCGCGCTTCCCCTCCTCGATTCCACGCCCGAGCCGTACGTGTGGTCGCTGAGCTGCGACCAGGGGAGCGGCCACTTCCTCGTCCTGTACACGTCGAGGCTGGAGCCGCGCAAGGCCAACGTGCTGATCCTCGACGCGATGCTCAACAAGCTGGCGACCGTCGCGCTGCCCCTGCCGTGCCCGCCGCCGTTCTTCGCCGTCTGGGGTTTCGCGGTCGACCGCGAAGCGGGGGGAGCGCTGCGGCGCGGCATCGTGTTTCCGTTCGGCGGCGACGCCCACGAGGGCGTGGCCTGGATGCCCTGCGACAACGTGACGCCCGATGGCGCGGCGTGCCGCGCATTCAGGGTCTCGGGCTGTCCCGATCGCGTGTTCCGCGCCGCGGCCGTCGGGGATGACGCGCTGTTCCTCGCCGGCGGGCAGTCCGATCGCCTCTATGCGTTCGGCATGCCGTTCGCGCCGGTCATCCCCGCGCCGGGGGATCTCAACGTCGTCCCGTCGGGCAAGATGCCGCCCTCGTGCTTCGTGTGCTGGAACGGCGCGGCGCTGGACGGCTACACGCTCGAGGTCTCCGAGAGCGGCCGGCCGCTCGGGCTGTCGCCCGTCGATGCGCGCCGGGGCAGCTTCGAGGTCGCGGGCCTGCTGCCCGGTTCGCCGCTCGCGCTCCTCCTGCGGTCGCCCGCGGGACATGCGGGCACGTTCTCCTCGGCGGCCCGGATCCCGAGCGCATGGTCGCGTTTCGACGTCGACGGCGACGTGATCGAATTCCTCGCCGCCATCGCGTACGAACCGAGCGGCGGGACGCTGCTGATGGCGGATGGGAACGGCACGCTGGCCGCATGCGCCTTCGCGCTGCAGATCGAGCCCTACGTCGGCGCCACCCCCTACCGGCGCATCATCACGGGCGATATCGTGCGCGGCGAGCCCTCCGCGCACCTGAGCGCGTGCGAATTCGGTCCCGGAAAGGAGCTCGTGCTCTTCGACGGGTGGAGCGGGCGCATCGAAACGCTGCCCGCCGCCGACTGGGTGCCGGGGTCCTTCTCGTCGCCGGCCGTCGAGTACGTCGACGGGCTCTTCGCGTGGGATGCGGCGTTCTCTCCCTCCGGCGAGCTGCTGATCGCCGATCCGGGCGGCGGCAGGATCGCGGTGCTGACGCGGGAACACGGGAGCCTGCTCCCGAGCGCGTCGATCCCGCCCCTGGACGGCATTGCGTGCCCGGGCGGCGGGCCGGTCGGCGTGGCGATGCTCGGCGCGGAAGTCTTCTTCCTGAGCAGCCCGTCGCCGGCCGGCGGCGCGCACCTGTGGTCGACCTCGTACTCGCCCGTGAGCGGCTGGACGTTCATCCGGCCCCGCGAGGTCGTTCCCGTGGAGCCCGGCGGCGTCATCACGAGCCTGGCGGCCGTGCAGAACGAAGGCGCCGCCTATCTCCTCGTCGCGGGCAACGATGCGCGGGGCGCGTTCGTCCTGGTGCGCGCGATGCGGACCGAGACGAGCGTGCTCCTGTACGACAAGACGGTCGATCTCGGCGCCGGTGCGACGCTCGGGACGCAGCGCCTTGCCTGCACCCTGGGCGGCACCATCGGGTACACCGTCGCCATCCGGCCGGAGCTCGTGGACGCGGCATCGGCCGGTGTTGCGTGCACGGTGCTGGGCGAGCGGCAGGGAGCCCGCGTCGCGGAGACGCTGTCCGTCCCGTCCGGCGACCTCGTCGTGCGCGTGTACGAGGAGTTCGGGAGCTGGATCGATGTCGCGGTGGCGCCGTCCGCGCCGTGCGCGCTCCGCGTGACGGTCATCGCGAGCGGCGTTCCCATCGTCGGGCCGAACGGCGAGCGCGCCTTCCGCCGCGGCGACCTGAACGCAAGCGGCGCGGTCGAGATCGGCGATGCGATCTCGGCGCTCGCGTTCCTGTTCGGCGCCGAGCCGCTCGCCTGCTGCGACGATGCGGCCGACGTCAACGACGACGGCCGCATCACGATCGCCGATCCCATCACGCTGCTCGGCGCGATATTCGGCTCCCGGCGCAGCGTGATCGCGCCGCCCTATCCCGCCTGCGGCCTCGATCCGACGTGGGATGGGCTCGCGGCCTGCATGACGCCGTCCGACTGCAGCCCGTAGGCTCGCGCGCATCCCCCGCGCGGCATGGGCGCGCCGGCCCCGGCGCCTTCGCGGCGATCTTCACCATCCCCGGCCCTTGCGCGGGTTCCCGCACGTGCGGCCGGCGGTCATGCGCGGCGGCGCGCTATTCCTGGGCGAGCTTGCGCGCCTCCGCCACGAGCGTCTCGACGAGCTTGCTCTCGGGGACCTTCATGAGCGTCTTCCCGCGCCTGAAGAGCACGCCCTCGCCTCCCCCGCCCGCGATCCCGAGATCCGCTTCGCGGGCTTCCCCCGGACCGTTGACGACGCACCCGCAGATCGCGATCCTGAGCGGCGCCCGCAGGTCCTTGAGCGCGGCCTTGACCTCCGCGACGATGGCCTCGACATCGATGCCGCGCCGCGCGCAGGTCGGGCAGGCGACGATTTCGGGGGTCAGGATGCGGCGGCCCGTAGCCTTCAGGAGGTCGTAGGCGGCCTCGATTTCCTTGACAGGGTCGCCCACGAGCGAGATTCTGATCGTGTCGCCGATGCCGTCCAGGAGCAGCCCGCCGAGGCCGGCGGCGCTCTTGATCCGCCCGTAGTCGGCATCCCCCGCCTCGGTCACGCCGATGTGCAGCGGATAGGGGAAGCGGTCGGCGGCGCGACGGTAGGCGCGCAGATTGCAGAGCGTGTCCGAGGACTTCAGGGAGAGCACGATCGAGGTGAAGCCGCGCCGCTCCGCGACGGCGACGTAGCGCGCGGCGGCCTCGACCAGCGCGTCGGGCGTGGGCCCGCCGAACGCCTCGATGAGATCCATGGGAACGGAGCCCGAGTTGACCCCGATCCTGACCGCGATGCCGCGCGCGCCGGCGGCGTCGAGCACGCGCAGGAACGCATCCGGCTCCATGTTGCCGGGGTTGATGCGTATCTTGGCGGCGCCGGCCTCGATCGCGCCGAGCGCGCAGTCCGCGCGGAAGTGAATGTCGGCGACGAGCGGCATCGGGCACTCGGCGACGAGCGCGGGCAGCGCGCGCACCGCCTTCGGGTGCGGCACGGCGACGCGCACGATCTCGCAGCCCGCGGCGGCGAGCCGCAGCACCTGCGCCATGGTGGCGGCGACGTCCTCGGTGGGCGTGGTCGTCATCGACTGGACCGCGATGGGATGCGTGCCGCCGATCGCGACCGCGCCGATGCGCACGGGCGTCGTCTCGCGGCGTGTTACGTGTTCCACTCGTCCTCCGCCGTGAAACCCGCCTGCCTGAGCGTCGAGTTCAGACCCTCTCCGGGGGGTGCGCCGCGCGCGAGGGCCCACTTCCCGATGTAGTCGAATTCGATGTTGACCGCGTCGCCTGCGGAGAGCGCCGCGAGGTTCGTCTCCCTGAGGGTGTACGGCACGAGGTGGACCGTGAAGTGCGCGGGCCCGGCCTCCCCCACCGTCAGGCTGACGCCGTTCACGGCGATGGAGCACTTCGGAAGCACGAAACGCCCCCACCGCGGCGGAAACTCGACCCGCAACTCGGTCTCGGCGCCGCGGACGGCGAGCGTGCGCACGCGGCCGACGCAATCGACGTGGCCGAGGACGTAGTGTCCTCCCATGCGGTCGCCGGCGCGCAGGGCGCGCTCGAGGTTGACGCGCGCGCCGGCGGCGAGCGCGGCGAGGTTGCTCGCGCGCGCCGTCTCGGGTACCACGTCGAAGGCGACGGTTCCGCCGTCGTGCGCCGCAACGGTCAGGCATGCGCCGTTGACCGCGATGCTCTCTCCCGGCGCCAGATCGCGCCAGGCCGCGTCCGGCGCCACGGCCAGCGCGCCCCCGCGGGGGCCGCACGGTGCGGCCACTCTGCCGGTGCACTCGACGATCCCTGTGAACATGCGCAGAATTTCCTCCGCATCGACCGGGGCGCCGCGGCCGGCCGCACGCCCTGGCCATTCGGCGCCGCGCCTGCGATGATCTACCGCCCATGGAACACCGAATTGTACCGCTCGTCAAGGCGATCCGCCTGCTTGCGCGCGCCCTTCCGGCGCCTCGGCGCTGCCGGTGTCCGCTCGCGCGGGCGGCGGGGAGATACGCCGCGTGCGATTGCCGCGCGGCGGCCGCCGTGCCCGCCCGCCGGACGGCGGGCCGCGACGGGTTCCTGGTCGGCGCCGGCGCGCCGCCGGGCGTGTATCGGGTCGCGGGCGAGTACTCCCCGGCGGCGCCGCCTCCGCATGCCCCCGGGGAAGGCACGACGTATCGCGTCGAGAAGGGCTCCCCGATTCCCGATGGCGCCGATGTGGTGCCCGCGGTTTCCGCGGCGCTCGTGGGCACGGGCGCGGTTCGGCTGCCGTCTCCGAGCGGGGAGACCGCCGTTCCCGCCGGCAGTCTTCTTGCGGCCGGCACGATCGTTGTCGCACGGGGCGAGCGCATAAGCCCCGGCGCCGCGGCGCTGCTCCGGGCCTCCGGGCTTGACGAAGTCGAGGTCATCGACCCTCCCGTCGTTCACGTCGTCGTCATCGGGACCGAGATCGCGCGGGGCGTCGTTCCCGACCTCGCCACGCCGTGGCTTCGGGACACCCTCGGCGGCCTGGGGATACCCGTGACGCAGGTTGCGGCGCTTCCCGATGATGCGGAGCGGATTCGCGGGTGCATCGTCGACGCGCTCGCCGGCGGCTGCGTCGTCGCCTGCGGCGGGACGGGCGATGGCCTCACGGACGTGACGATCGACGCGTTCCGGCCGGGCGGCATACGCTTCGTCGCCGAGTCCGTGGCGATGATTCCGGGCTCGACGGCGGCCATTGCCCTGGCACGTGCCGGCGCCGGCCTCTTCATGCCCGGCGATCCGGAGAGCATGGTCGCCCTGACGCATGCGCTCCTGAGGCCGGCGCTGGCGCGCAGGTTCGAGATGAAAATAGGGTCATGGGAGGATGCCCCGCCGCTCCCGCTCCTGCATCCCTGGAGCGGCCCCGGCGACGTGCACGCGTTCGTGCCTGCGGCGGTTCGCGAGGGCGCCATCGAGGTCGTCGACCGCGCGGGCGCGGGAGGCCTGCTCGCCGGCGCACGTCACGCGCTCATGCCGCCCGGCGGACGCGAGCGCCGGCGCGCCGTGCCGGTACCGCCTTGACTTTCCATGTGCCCTGCGTATAATCGAAACTACGTGTAGAGTGTCTTCCGGGAGAAATGAAGCGAGTCAGGAGACGCGTTGCACACCCCCGGTCGTTTCTCTCTTGACGGCACGCACATGCGGTGTTCGTAGTTCGGAAGTGAAGCATCCGGCAGGTTGTCCTGCCCAAGGCCTAGCACGGTAAACGGAGGATTGTGGAATGAGCGGTCTTGCCAAGGTCTTCCTCGTCATCAACCTGGTCCTCGCATTGCTCTTTCTGGGGACCTCCGCCACCCTTTTCGGCGTGCGCAAGGACTTCAAGGAGCAGTCCGAGGAGCTGACGAAGCTGTACAAGGGCAACTTCGACAAGCAGAAAGAAGACATCGAGAAGCTTGCCGAGAAGGTCCAGTTGTACGCCACCGTCATGTCGGTGCAGAACGCCGACATCGTGAACTCCGACACGCTCAAGAAGGACCTCGCGCGCAAGCTGAGCGACGCGGAGTCCAAGCTGGCGGCGGCGACCACGGACAACACCACGAAGCAGGCGAGCCTCGACAAGCTCACCGCCCAGCTCGCCCAGGTCAGCCAGGAGACGCAGGCGCTGGCGAGCAGGGTGCGGCAGTCCGAGGATGCGCGCACCAAGGCCGTGGCCGATCGCACCGATGCGGTCGCGGACCGCAACCGCCAGTTCCTGGACTATGTTTCGCTCAAGGACAATCTCATGGCGCTCGAGAAGGAGATCTCGGACCTGCGCGACGAGAACGACAGCCTGAGGACGAGAATCAAAGTCTGGGTCAATGAGGGCATGGATGTCGGCACCCCGTTCCCCGACATCGCCGCGAAGGTGCTCACCGTGCAGGGCAAGAGGCTCGTGATCCTCTCCGTCGGGAGCGACGACAAGGTCGTCGAGGGCATGGTCTTCATCGTGCACCGCGATGGCAAGTACCTGGGCGATGTCAAGATCGTCAACGTGTACACGGACATGAGCGGCGCCGAGGTCGTTCATGTGGTCAACGGCGCCGAGATCAAGGAGGGCGACGATGCCAAGACCAAGCAGCTCCTCTAGTTTCGACGAGGATATCGCCGAACGCCGCGTGAGCGATGCGCTCGCGACCACGCTGCTCTTCGTCTCCGCCCTGTGCCTGCTCGGGGCCATCGTGATCCAGGTCTACGAGTGCTATCTGTACCGCGTGCCCGGCGCGAGCACGCTCCTTGCCGACTCCAGCGGCAAGCGGGCCGCCGCGATCTACGCCGGCAATCTCAAGGCCGACCTGGTGAGGACCTGCACGCAGATCGAGACAGCCTACAAGCGGGGCGCCGAGGAGAAGCCCAAGAAGGGCCACATCGAGGGGACGAACTTCATCGCCGATGAGCCCATGGAGCTCTCCGATGACATGAAGGCCGCCGTCGAGCAGCTCTGCGCGCGGTACGGGTACGGCTACAAGATCTTCGCCCCGGTCCTGGACGCCAGGGATGCGCGTGCGTCCAGGAAGCCCGCGGAGGAGGAGGCGCCGGCCGAGGAAGAGGCGCCCGCGGAGG
>DHGK01000172.1:14494-21731 GCA_002402755.1 Planctomycetes bacterium UBA4800 | reverse complement strand
GCGATGCCCGCGCCCGTGTCCTCGATCGTCACGGCGATCCGCGTCGCCGCGGGATCGAGGCGCCCCGTGATCGCGATGCGTCCCCGCTTCTCCGGGAGCGCCTCGAAGGCGTTGTTGAGCACGTTGGCGAAGACCTCGCGGATCTGGTGCACATCGGCCTCGATCGCGACGCCGTCCAGGTCCTGCCAGCGCCGCTCGACGGCCGCGTCGTGCTTGGGAAACTTTCTGGCGACATCCTGCACGCACTCCTCGAGCAGCGCCCCGATGGCGACGTTCCCGCGCTGCGGAGGGCGTATCCGCGAGTAGAAGAGGAGGTTGCTTATGATCTGATCGGACTCGATCACCTTCTTGTCGATGTTCGCCAGATGGCTCTCGAGCGCCGGGTTCTGGGCCTTGCGCCGTATGTTGTACGCGGCCGTGCGGATGACGCCCAGGGGGTTCCGCAGCTCGTGGGCGACGGTCGCCGCCAGCGTGCCGATGTCGGAGAGCCGCCGCGCCTCGCCGAGCGCCGTCTGGGTCTTGCGGAGCTCTTCCTCGGCCTGCGTGCGCTTGGTCACATCGACCAGCAGGAGCACGAGGCCCTCGACGGCGCCCGTGACGCCCGTGACCGGGTGGAGGCTCCAGTCCCGGTACGTGGCCTGCCCGCCGGGCCGGCCGGCGCTCGCGAACGGTTTCGCGTACGCCGCAAACGGACGGCCCGTCGCGATGACGTCGGCGAAGATGCGCCGGTGCTCCCGGCCCGGAAAGAGGTCGAAATGGTTCTTGCCGGCGAAGAACTCCGGCGGCCGCCCGTCGGCATCGGCGTATGCCTGGTTCACCCGGATATAGCGGCACCGGGCATCGAGATAGGCGATGAGGAAGTTCGTGCTGGAAAAGACGCGTTCGAGGATCTCGTTGGTCTGGTGGAGGCGCATCTGCGTCCGCTTGTACTTGACGATGGCGGCGACGGCGTTGGCGATCGGCAGCAGGAAGCGCTCCCTCCCGGGGTCCCGGCGACAGCGGCTGCGGAGGAAGATGCTGATGACGCCGATGGCCTTCCCGTCCGCGACGAGGGGTATGCAGTAGTGCCCGAGCCGGCGCATTCCCGCGGGGATGAGGTTCTCGGCCGCGGAGATGCACGGTCGAAACTCCACGGCCCGGCGCGCGACGGCGCGCCCGCACAGGCACGAGTCCAGGCGCAGCGAGCGGAACCGGCGCGCGAACTGCCTGGAAAGCCCCCGCTGGGTCCGAAGCTCGAGCGCGGCGCCGTCCTCGGTGCTCAGGAAAACGGCCCCCCGTTTCTCGAACCCGAGCCAGTCGATCGAGAGGATCACGTTCAACGCCTTCCGGAGGACGCGGTCGATATCGATGTGACCGAGCGAGGAGCGCAGCAGGGTGCTGACGACGCCCTGGACGATGGTGCTCCGGCGGATGTCGTCCTCGAGGTTGAATCGCTTGATGCCCTCGCCGATGAGACGTGTCAGGCTCTCGACGAGCTCCATGACGGCCGGAGGCACCCTGCCGGGCCTTCGGTCGGCCAGGTGGATGGCGGCGATCGCGGCTCCCCGGTGGACTATGGGGATGACCGCCACCGACGAGAAACCGGCCGCCATGCACGCGCCTCGATACTTCCGGCGGTCGCACGGGTCGAGCCCCGCGACGAACGACGCCGTGTCGTTGATGCAGAACGAGCCGCGCGGCCGGAGGGCCGCGTCGTCTGACGGCTCGAACCTCCGGCTGATCGCGCGGGTGCACACGCATGCGTCGGACGCGATCGAGATGTCGCTTTCCTGCGCCAGGAACCGCCGGCTGAAGCCGGCGCTCGCCTCGTAGGGGATGCCGCCGTCCGCGCCGGCGACCCGGATGCCGACGCACCGGCAGCCCGTGAGCCGGCGCAGGCAGCCCGCCACCGCCGCGAGGTACTCGCGGCGCGAGGTCTTCTTCGCGAGAAGGTCGAGGATGAAGTTCTCGGCCGTGATCAGGACCTCCCGCTTCTTTCGCGTGGCGACCTCGCGGCTCAGGGCCTCGTTCGCTCGCAGCAGTTGCGCGGTGCGCCGCGCGACTTTCTTCTCGAGGTCCCCGCCGGCGCGCCGGAGGGCCGCCTCGGCGCGCGTGCGGTCGGTGACGTCGCGCCCGTAGAGATTGACGTACCTCGTGCCGGCCACCGGCACGACCATGAAGGAGACGACCCTGCCCCGCACGGCGATCTCGAGCTCGCATCTCCTTCGGCACGCTGCGCCTCGGGAGGCGAGCGCGCGCAGGGGCGCGGGCAGCGGCCCGCCGATGCGGATGCCGCCCTTGCCCGCGAGCGAGCGGCTTGCGGGGTTCGCGTAGAGGACCGTGCCGGCGCGGTCGATGCGCAGGACCGGCGATGTGTTCTCCTCGGGGAATCGGGAGACGGCCTTCAGCGCCGTTTCGCTTCTGCGACGTTCCGTTATGTCGTGCAGGTAGAGCTCCAGGCCGGAGGCCCGCGGATAGGCATGCACCTCGAACCACGCATCCGCCTGCGGCGACGCCGTCTCGAAGTGGGCGGGCCGGCGGCGGCGCAGCGCGCCGCGGCAGAAGCGGCGGAGCTCCGCGCGGGCGTACTCGGGGCACTCCTCCCAGAAGACCTTGCCGAGGAGCTCCTCCGAAGGCCGCCGGAAGAACCGGTCGAGTGCGGCGCGGTTGATCGTGGCGAGGCGGCCTTCGCGGTCGATGGCGATGTACCCCTCCGCGATGCTGTTCAACACGGCGTTCAGGTGCGCGGCCAGCGCGCGGGACTGCTCCTCGGCGCGCATCCGATCGGTGAAATCCTCGGCGAAGCCGCAGTACCCGACGATGGCGCCCGCCCTGTCGCGGTGGGGAATGACCCTGAGGTGCGCGGCGATGCGCCTGCCGTCCTTGTGCCGCAGCTCGACGTCGCCGTCGAAGATCCCATCCACCCGCGCCCGCCGCAGAACCTCGGCGGCGCCTCGCGGCGAGGTATGGAGCGCGGCGGGCGTCAGCGTCCCGATGGCTTCCTTCTTCGTGTAGCCGAAGAGCTTCTCGGAGTACTCGTTCCATGCGGTGAACCTGCCCGCGGCGTCCACCGCCGCGAGGTGGATGGGGACCCGCTCCAGGATGTCGCGGTACCGCTGCTCGCGTGCGTCCGCCGCGGACGCGGCGTCGTTCCGGTCGGGGCTTGCGAATGCATCCCATGTGCCGCCGCGCTTGACGAGCGCCAGGTCGTGATGCCGCACGACCTCGACCGTTTCGGCGGGACCGCACCGCGCGGCCGGATACGAGCACAGGGCGATGATGCGATGGTCGGCGAGGACCCTCTGCACGGCTCCCTCGTACGCCATGAACGGCTTCCAGCGGCGGCCCGTGAGCCACGAGGCGTTGCCGCTCAGGCGCAGGCCTCCGAATCCCCGCCGCAGGGCCTGTGCCTCCCTGGCGAGCCAACCCTTGAGGACCGACTCCCTGCGGAAGCCGCCGCCGCGGAGGTACCACTCCTCGGAGGAGAGGATCTCGATCTGCTTGGCGCGGATGCGGCGATCCACGTCCCGCACCGCCGTTGCCAGGGCGCGCCGCGCATCGCCGATGCCCAGCGGATCCGACACGATCCAGAGGCAGCCGTCGCCGCGTTCCAGGCCGGATGCGAAGTAGGGGACGAGCACCTCCACGAGGTCATCCGGGCTCTCGAAGAACTGGCACAGATGCGTTCCCCACGCAAGATCCCGGACGATGGCCGTTCCGTTGGTTCCCATGACCGCGCTGCGCGCGCCTCCGTCACCTGCGGGCGATCGACGTCATGCGCCCTGCGCCGCGTGCTCGCAGGCGCCGATCCCGTGCTTGTTGAGCTTGCTGTAGAGCGAGCGTCGCGTGATGCCGAGAAGCTCGGCCGCCCTGGTTCGATTGTTCATCGTCGATGCGAGCACTCTGCGAATCATGTCGCGCTCGACCTCGTGCAGCGGCATGCCGATCGGGAACGGAATGCCGCTCGGCGGGCGCCGTTCGGCCGGCCGCAGGCGCTCGGGCAGATGTCGCGGGAGTATTCTGCGCCCCGAGCAGAGGAGCACGGCGCGCTGGATGACGTTTCTGAGCTCCCTGACGTTGCCGGGCCACGCATACGACTCGAGGATGGCGAGCGCGTCGCCGGCGATCTCCGTCACGCCCCGCCCCAGTTCGGCGCCGGCGCGCTCGAGAAACGCCTCGCTGAGAAGGCGCACGTCGCCGGACCGCTCGCGGAGAGGCGGCATGGTGATGCAGAAGGTCTCGAGCCGGTAGAAGAGATCTTCCCTGAAGAGGCCCTCGGCCGCGAGCCGCGCCAGATCGCGGTTCGTCGCCGTGATGAGCCGGGCGTCGCTCCGGATGGCATCCCGCCCGCCGAGGCGGTGGAACTCCTTCTGCTCGAGGAGGCGAAGGAGGCTCACCTGCACCTTGGCATCGATGCTGTCGATCTCGTCCAGCAGGATCGTGCCGCCGCTTCCCAGCTCGAACTTGCCCAGGCGGCGCTCGGCGGCGCCGGTGAACGCGCCCTTCTCGTGGCCGAAGAGCTCGCTTGCGACGAGCTCGGTGGGGAGCGCGCCGAGATTGACCGCGATGCAGGCGCCGTCGCGGCGGCTGCTCAGGGCGTGGATCACGGCGGTCGCCAGCTCCTTGCCGGTGCCGGTCTCCCCCAGGATCAGCACGGGGATCTCCGTCCGCGCGACCTGCCGGATCTGGCGGTAGACGGCCTGCATCGCCGCCGATGCGCCTATCAGCTCGCCCATGCGGCCGCACCCTTCTCCGCCGGGAAGCCGGTCCTCGAGCGCATCCTCGATCAGCAACTGAAGATCCCGGTCGGAGGCGGGCAGCGCCGCGCGGTTGCACGCGCCGGCCGGTGCGGCCGGCGAGGGCTCCGCGGCGGGCGCGGTGGCCAGGACAAGCGCCCGCATGCCGGCGGACCGCCCTGCGAGCAGATCGTCGAAGGCCCGCCGCTCGCCGTTCGTCGCGGCGAGGGCCGCGTCGGTGAGGAGAAGGAGGTCGAACGCCTCGCGGGCGGCGCGTCTCAGGACGTGTGCGCCGCTCGTCTCGCGCACGACCTGCACCTCGTCCCCCGCGAAGAGCCGCTCGATGCGGGGGCCGAGCTCGACCGCCCTCTCGAACAGCAGAATCCGACGACAGGCGGCGTGCCCGCAACGCGGTTTCTCGTGAGAGTGCGGATCCATCGTTCCTCTCCTCGTATGCCTACCGTGTGACCTTTCGACTCGCGCGTCGAGCGCCGACCACAGGTCTCGTCCGAATTCGCCCCGCGGCGGCGGGGCATCGCCTACTGATCCTCCGACCACAGCGATCGGAGCTGATCGAGAAGATCGTACGGATCGAAGGGCTTCATGATCCACCGGTCGATCCCTATCGATTCGGCCAGTGCCGACAGTTCCTCGGCGCGGTGAAAGGCCGACAAGGCCACGATCGGCGTCTGGACGGTCCGGGGGAGCCGCCGCAGCTCGCGCACGAGCCGGAGCCCCCCCTGGCCGCACATTCGCAGGTCGACGACGAAGGCATCGGCCGGCGAATCCGCCGCCGCGGCGAGGAGCGTCGCGGGCTCGGAGTAGGTCTCCGTCTCGAAGCCGTGCGCCCTGAGAAGGTCCTCCATCTCGCCGAGGAACTCGATGTCGTCGTCGACGATGGCGATTCTGTGCGTTTCCACTAGTGCGTCCTCACGCGTTGCCGAACGTGCGCCGTCAGTGTCCGAGACACTCGATTTGCCGAACGTGTCCAGCCGCCGTCCCGCGCCATGGTGCCATCAAAGCATCGCCGCACATGCGACACCAGGAGCAGATGCCCCATTTTCTTGACGTTTTTCCACCTCGGGGGACGAGACGGATGCCGGCGGAGACGCGTGCGCGTACGGCCCCGCGCCGGCCTGGAATCGTGCCGGCGGTCGCATACAATGGACTCGCAGGGCGATTCCGGCTCGGCGCTTCGCGCGGGTCCGAGCCTTCGATGGCGCGCGGGAGCCCGTCCTTGAATTCCGCGGGGGCCGGACGCCGGCGGTTTCGAACCAGGAGCCTGGACGATGAAGGACGCGATTCTCCTCGTCGATGACAACCAGGCCTTCAGGGAGGAATTCCGCGAGTGCTTCGACATGTACGAGGTCGTGCAGGCCGCCGACGGGGCGGAAGCGCTGAGGATCCTCTCGCAGGCCCACGCGATCTGCCTGGTCCTCCTCGACGTCATGATGCCCGGCATGAGGGGGACCGAGGTGCTGCGGAGGATCAAGGAGGCGGATCCGAATCTCGGCGTCGTGATCCTGACGGCGTACAGCTCCAAGGATGTAGCCGTCGAGGCGCTCAAGGCGCACGCCGATGACTACCTGGAGAAGCCCATCGATCTCGCGAAGACGCGGGCCCTGATCGAGAAGTACGTGGCGCGCGCGCGGGACGCGGACGGCATGCCCCCCGGCGGCATACCCGAGACCGTGGAGAGGATACAGCGCTTCGTGCGCAGGAACGTGCGCCGGCGCGTCACGCTGGACGATGTCGCGGCCGCCGTCTATCTGAGCCCGAAGTACGTGAGCCGGCTCTTCAAGGAGGCGACGGGGAAGAGCTTCACCGAGTTCCGGAGCGAGGCGCTCGTCGAGCGAGCCCGGGAGCTTCTCGCCGAGACGGGGAGTTCCATCGCCGGGATCGCGGCGGAGCTCGGGTACGAGAACCCCGAGTCGTTCATCCGCGTCTTCAAGAAGGTGAGCCGCATGACCCCGCGCGAGTTTCGCACGCAGGCCGCCCGGCGGGACGAGACGCGCACGGAGACGAAGCGGCCATCGCGGGCATCGCGTGTGAGGCCGAGGCCCGCCCGCGTCGCCGCGAAATCGCCCGGCGCCGGCCCGAAGCCGGCGCGGCGGCGCCGGCCCGAAGCCGGCGCGGCGGCGCCTGCGGCGAAGACGGTGAGCATCAGCGGCACGGGGTCGTACACTCGAGAAACACGTCCGCGGGCGCATGGGGGGAGCAGCCGTCCCGGCCGGCGCCGATCGGGTTGCCATCGGGGGCGGTCATGGCGCCGTCGTTGAAAAGGAAGCCGAGGATTGTGATGGCGTCGCTGATGTCGACGCCCCGCAACGAGCTCGTGTCGTTCGCGTCCATGTTCGCGAGACAGCACGGCGTCTTGCACCCATCCGTTGCCGCGCCGAACAAGTACCCGAGGATGCAGACCGCATCGGCGATGTTCACCGATCCGCTGCAATTGGCATCGCCGGTGTACACGTAGACGAGCGGCTGCTCGCTGAATTCGGCCGTGAGCGTCCGGTCGGCAT
>DHGK01000172.1:0-14412 GCA_002402755.1 Planctomycetes bacterium UBA4800 | reverse complement strand
CTCGGCGATACGCTCGTCGTGATGGCGTAGGTGGCCCCCGCGACATCGTTGACGGTGACCGTGAAGGCCTCGGAGCCGACCATTGGAGGGACTCCGTCGTCCGTGGCGTCGACCGTGATCTCGTAGACACCCGGCCCTTGGAGCGCCGTCGGCGTCCAGGTGAACTTGCCGCCGGGATCGATGGCGGCTCCGTCCGGCGCGCCGGCGCGCAGGCTGAACGTGATGTTCTGCGGCGGCCAGTCGTTGTCGGTTGCGGTAGCCGTGAATGCAAGCAAGGTTCCTTCGTCGATGATCCTGTCGGCGATGGGCGCCACCTCGGGCGGCAAATTGGGTCCCGCATCCGCGAGGACGCTGAAGGCGGCGATTTCCACGCCGGTCACCTCTCCGATCGAGCCGCCCGTGTACGTGTTCAACGCGACGCCTTCCGGGCTGACCCGCACCAGCCCGTAGGGACCGCTCACGCCGCCGCTCAACCCCACGATGATGGCCCCGGTCGCATCCGCGCCCATGCCGAAGGGAGTGCCGGCCAGCGTCGCGACGTTGGTGACGGCGCCGTCCGTGATCCGCTGCAGGAACTTGCTGTCGTGCGCGCCGACGTATGTGTGGGCGCCGAAGACGGCGACGCCCCAGGGTTGATCGAGCGAGGCGCCGGTCTGCGACAGCACGGTCTGGGTTCCATCCGCCAGGGAAATCGACACCGCCTTGTTGTTGAGGAGCGACGCGACCGCGAGATGGCCGGCGTCCAGAACACCGATCCCGGTGGGAAGCAGCAACTCGTTGCCCGCGGAGACCAGCGTTTCCGTCCCCGTGGCCGGATCGACCTTCATGACGCGGTTGCCGGCTCCGCTCGTCACGAAGAGCTCTCCCGTCGGTCCAAGCGCAAGTCCCCAGAGCTGCGACAGCGTGGTGTCGGGGCCCGGGTTGACGGTCGAGATCGAGCCGTCGGCGAGATTCAGGCGTTTGATCGCGCCCATCCACTCGCTGACATAGAGCACGCCGGACGGGGCGAGCGCAAGATCGGTGGGCACGAGGAAGACTCCCAGCGTACGTTGCTCGCCGGTCGCGGGGTTGATTCTCACCACCGTGTTGCCGCCGCCCCGGTAGTTGGCGATGAGGATGTCGCCGGTCTCGACGGCGTACGCCGCCGCGCGGCAGGCGGGCCGGACGGGGCTGCAGGCCATCGCGAGAACGATCCAGGCCGAGAACGGGATCATTGCTCTCATGTGTGGTCACTCCGCTGTCAGCGCGGGCGGGTTGCGAGATCTCGGCCCATGCAACATGCGCACGAGCGGGACTGCGACCGCGCAAGCCTCCGGTGGGAGCAAAGAGGAGGCCGCGGGAGCGGATTCTCCGCAACATGTGTGCGCGAATGGACTTAGAGCCAGGGCTCCGATCGCCGTACGACGGCAGGATCGAGCAAGAACGGTACAGCGCGCGGGGCGCGGTGTTCCTGGAGGGTACGCCGGCACGCGCGGCAGGATCGATGCCCGGGAACGGGCCGCGTCACGCCGTGACGGGCCGGCGATGCAGCGGGATGCGCTGCGAACCGCCGTCCGTCGAGACAACCGTGACGTCGCCGGGGAGCGTGCGGATCGCGTGCGGGATGGCGCCGGCGCGCGTCTCGCCGTCGATGATCGTGCCCGCCGGCACCCTCGCGCCGCGGTCGATCAGGGCGCGACGGACGCAGGCGCCCTCCTCGATGACGACGTTCTCGAGCAGCACCGCATCCTGGACGCGCGCACGGCGCGCGATGCACGCCCCCGCGCCGATCACCGAATCGATGGCGTCGCCCTCGATCCGGCAGTCCGATCCGCAGACCGTACCGGTCAGCGGGTCCCAGAACGAGCGCCTGAGCGGGGAGGGCGGGAAATCGGGCGGGATGCGGATCTGGAATTGCCGGCGGCGGCCGGCGGTCTCGATCTGCGTCCGGTAGTAAGATTCCAGCGTGCCGACATCGCGCCAGTAGCCGACATGTCCCGACGGGTCCAGGAAAGGGAATGCGAAGACGCGCGCGTTCGAGAGCATGGCCGGGAGCACATCGCGACCGAAGTCGGCATCATGACGCAGGGAAGGCTGCGCGGCGAGCGCCGCCCTGAGGGCCTCTGCCCGAAACAGGTACACGCCCATCGATGCGTACAGTCTCGCGTTCGCGGCCCACTGCAACTTCTCGGGCGCGGACGGCTTCTCCCAGAACGCCGTCACGCGGCAGTCGCCGTCGAAACGCAGGATGCCGAACCGCGAGGCGTCCGCGATGGGAACATCGGTCGCGGCAACCGTGAGATCGGCCCCGCACACGCGGTGCCACGCGAGGAAGATGCGGTAGTCCATGTCGTAGACGTGGTCGCCCGAGAGGATGAGGACATCGCGGATCCTGCGCAGGGGCATGCGTTCCAGGTTGTGCCGGACCGCGTGGGCCGTGCCCCGGTAGCCGCCGGGCGAGCTCGATCCGGACCTGAAGGAGATCGCCATGTCGCGGGACTGTTCAACGGCGCGCCAGTTGTGCTTCACGCCCTGCATGATGGACTCGCCGCAGTATTGAACGAGGATGTGCACGTCCCGGATGCCCGACCGATGGCAGTTGAGCAGCGTCAGATCGATGAGGCTTGCATTGCCGCCGAAGGGCAGCGAAGGCTTGGCCCTGAACTTCGTGAGGGGCAGAAGCCTCCGGCCCTCGCCTCCTGCGAGGAGGAAGCACGCGAGCTGACTTTCCAGAGCATCGTTGTCATTCACCATACCGGTGCATGGGAGCAAAGAAGGTGCCGCGGGAGCAGAGTTCTCGTAAGTTATTTAGGTGAAAGGTCTTAAGGAAGATGCTTCAACCGCCGTCCCGCGGCGGAAGTGAGAAGAAAAGGTACACTGCCCAGGGAGCAACGTCCCCGAGGGGTACGCCGGTCACTGCCGCACGCACGTTGCGGCCGGCGTGCCACCCTTACAACCGGCGCTCGACGAAGTCCCAGTTGACCAGATCCCAGAACGCCTCCACGTACTTCGCCCGGGCGTTCCGGTAGTCGATGTAGTAGGCGTGCTCCCACACGTCGCACGTCAGGATGGGCGTCTTGTTCACCCGCAGCGGGTTGTCGGCGTCCTTGCCTTGCACGATTTCGAGCGCACCGTTCTCGTTGCTCGCCAGCCACGCCCACCCGGAGCCGAAGAGATTCACGGCGGCCTCGGTGAACTTCTGCTTGAAGCCGTCGAACGAGCCGAAGCTGTTCTGGATGGCCTCTCCGATTCGACCTTTCGGCGCTCCGCCCCCGTGCGGCGAGAGACAGCTCCAGTAGAAGGTGTGATTCCACACCTGCGCGGCGTTGTTGAAAACGGGCCCCGTGGCTGTCTCGATCAGCTCTTCGAGACTCTTCTTCGCCTCGGGCGTGCCTTCAACGAGGCCGTTGAGCTTGGTCACGTAGGCCTGATGGTGCTTTCCGTGGTGGAACTCCAGCGTCTCCTTGGAGATGCGGGGAGCGAGCGCGTCCATGGCATAGGGCAACTTCGGCAGTGTGAATGGCGACATGACAACCTCCTTCATGGCAGTCGGTGCTCTCATAACCGATGGCGGCGGGCGGAAACCCAGCCGTACAGCCGGTCGCTGACATACTTGAACGCCGGCAGACTCTCATACATTCGGTCTATCCATGCGAACCCCTTTCTCTGAGCGATGGCCTTCATGACGGCCGCGGCGCCGCGATACATTGTACCATCATGACGGACCAGAATGAGACCTTGCGCGCACTCGCGTGTTGTCATCCACGGACAGACCGCGCTCGTCGTGGGAAACGGCGCATCCGGAATGCCGGAGAATCGTGCCAGGCGGTTTCCCCACCGGCGGCAGAACCGGCAGGAAGCATCAATGACCAGTCGGGCGCCTGACCGGGTGTCGATCGGAACGCCCTGCAGTCTGCGGGTCGGCGGGTCATGCCGCTGGTGCACGAGAACCTCCTCGACCGCGGGAGCATCCGGGAGCCCGGCGTCGCTCGGGACGCCGGTGATGCGGCGGGCATTGCGATTCCGCGTGAAGCAGTTCCACGCCCACGGGAGGAAGACGGGGGCTCGATTCTCGTGCGAGACGAGGCCCATCAGGTGGACGACGAGCCGCACGAGCCAGGCGAGGGGCCCGGAGAGGCGGCACCAGTGGAGGTCGGCCACCGCCTTCGATCGCCCGATCGCCGTCATGTTGCCGCGGTCGGCGTAACGGAACGGCGCGGCTCTCCCGCGCGGCGAACGCCGCGCATCGGCGATGCGCGCGGCGACGTAGCGCCCCTGCAGGATGGCCTCCGGCGCCGCCTGCGGATGGCCTCTCATGGTGCGTTGTCCGAGAGCGCATCGATCTTGGCGGCCATGATCAGATCGTTCATCGAGATCCCGCCGATCGCGTGCGTCGAGAGATCGATGCGCAACTTGCGGTATCCCGTGAGGTGAATGTCGGGATGGTGCCCTTCCTCCTCGGCGAGCGACGCGATTTCGGTCATGAGCTCGATGCCGGCCGCGAAGCTCTTCATCACGAACTCTCGGCTGAGGGTCGTTCCGTCGGGCGACAGTTCCCACCCCGAGAGACACGCGAGGTACGGCTGCACGGCGCCCGGCGCCATGGGGGCGACGCCCCCCTCGCAGGGCTTGCAGCGTTCAGCGCGAAGATGCGTCGTGATTCCCATGCCGAGCCATCTCCTTCTCCGGGGTGCGGCGGCCTCGTACGGCGAGGATTGCCGGGAGCCGGCGCTCGCCGGCGCCTCCAAGAAGGGCAAGCGAGCGTAGAATTCGGTACAGTTGGACTGCATGTTCTTCTCGTGCCGTCTGCAGAGATGCCCGCGGAACGGCCGTCGGGTGAAACTCACGTTCGCTTTTGCGCGGTCGCCAGCACGACGGGCGTTCGATCGGCCGCGTCGTCGTAGCCGATGAAACGGTCGACGAGGCCGCTCAACGCGGCGTCGGGCCGGAGGTCCTCCACGAACCGGCGGGAGACGGACTGGTAGAGGAGCCGCGCGGTGATGGTGAGCCGCCCGGCGCGCGCTCCGACGGGAATCCGGTAGGTGACCTCGTCGGTCCCTCCCGTGAAGCTCGGGTCCAGTTCGGCGCCGCCGTGGACCGCGATTTCCAGCGTCGCCGTGGTCTTGTCGAACCCGTCGGGCAGGAGGCGGTTATCCTTCAGGTAGCCTTCGGCGCGGAGGAAGGTGAACGTCACGTTGCCAGTCGCATCTCCCATGATCGACTCGTAGATCTGAACCTCCCCGGGAGCCCCGATGAGGTCGTAGTGAGGTTCGTAGGCTCCCGGAGAGGTATCGGCGTCGTTCCCGGCAATGGTGCCATCGAGCGCCGGCGCGCCGGATTCGAACACGACCTTGCCCTTGCGGTCGGCCACCTTCAGATGGATCCAGGCTCTCCTGAGCGGGACGCCGCTCGGGAGCTTGTGTCCCGTCAGGTTGGCGACCTTCACGACCGCCGTCAGGATGCCCGAGGAGACCTGGACGGCCGGGATGGAGATCGTCGCGGCGCGTGTGCCCAGATCAGCCAGGGTGCGATCGAGGGTCGCGTCGAGCTCGGTCGCATCCGCCGTGACGCCGAGATCCGTTGTGCGCGCCTTCAGGATCTGGAGCATGTAGGAATTCCCGCCGACGAAGTGGTGCATCCCGAAGCCGCTCCGGGGTTCCAGCCACCACGGGCGGTTCGAGATCGCGACCGTGCCGGCCGCCGGGGGCAGGTGGCAGTCCTGGCAGGTGGGTTTGCTCCCGCCCGCCGGCGCCGCGTGCTCCCATTCGGGGTAGGTCATCTGCTCGGGGAATTCTCCGCCGTAGGAGCCATCCCCTCGGATGATGGGCGTGAAGAGCGTGTGGCAGGTTCCGCAGAGCGCCGAGTCGAGGCTGTGCGATCCGTACTCGGGGGTGAACCCCACATGCATCTGCATCGGGTTCGCGAGGGGGTTCGCGTACTGTCCGAACATGATCCGGTCGGGCGCTGCGGTCGTCGTATCGATGGGATACTGCCCCGTGAAGGTCGCGGGGCTCCCGAGGCCGTCTGCCTGAATCTGGTGGCACAGGGCACAGGACACGCCGTCCATCGCGGCCTCGTGCAGATAGCTGGAGGGGGAGAAGAAACCGTCCCCGAGCAGGGAGACGGGGCTGCCGTCGACGGTCGCCTGGACGCGTGCCATCGGCGTGTGGCAGCGGCTGCACTTCTCCTGGATAATGCTCGAGATCGCGGGGGTGCGGAGAACCTCCGAATCGACCTTGGCCTGCCAGAGGGGGTCCTTCGCGGCGTTCGCCATCATGGTCGAGCGCCAGTGGGTGTCGATCGAGACATCGGCGCCCGTGGAGTCGATGAGGTTTCCGTGGCAGAGGGAACAGTTCCCCGAGCCCGTGAAATCCGCGGTCTCGAAGGTGGTGAGGCCGCTCCCGTCTCCCGTCATGCCTCCGCCTCCCATGCCCCCGCCTCCGGGGCCCATGCCGCCCTGCGCGCACACGCTCACGGCGGCGGCTCCCCACGCGATCACGCTTGCGACCACGGCTCTCCTGCGTTTCATGGCTGGCGTCTCCTGCAAGGCGTTTCCGGCTTCTCTGACCGACTTCTCCCGCACAATGCCCCGAGACATCCGGGCGGGAGGAAGCGCCGTCCATCCGCGACGCTCTCCTGTCGGACTTGACGGAGTTGCCGTCGCCGCCCGAACAGCATCGCGGACGGCGGACTCGCGCCCTCGGGGAAAGCAAAGAAAGTGCCGCGGGTACGGGTTCTCCGCAAGTTGCTTGCAGGAAATAACTTGGGGCGCTCTTCCCGGCCGCCGCGCAACCGCGGGAGTGAGAAGCATCGGTACACGGCGTGCGCCGCGGTGTTCCCGTTGGGTACGCGCCGGGGCGACCTCCCGACCGCTCGCCTGCAAGCTTCATTCCAATCAGGGGGCATGCTACCATGCATGACATACGGAGCCTCAGACCTTATCTCGAGTGTCTAGGCAGCCGTGGAGGTCCGCTGTGGCCGGCGAAAGGCGTGGGTCATGACAGGAGAGGACGCCATGGACTCGGACAGAGGCGCCGCGGAACCGCTGCAGGCGGAAGACGCGCTGAAACTCGAGCGCGGCGCACTCCAGGCGCTCTTGGGGAACTCCTCGGCGGCCATAGCGATCACGGATGCGAAGGGTAAGATCACGCACGCGAACGCCGCGTTCGAGAGCATGTGGGGGAAGGGTCGCTCCGCGGCGCCCTGGGCGGGCGATCACGGGAGGTGCAGCGCGCGGCGGGTCGATTCGGGAACGGAGGTCATGCCCGATGAATGGGCATCGGTGCAGGCCATCCGGACCGGCAAGTCGGTTGCGGAGCGAGTGGTGCAGATCGAGCGCCGCGACGGCACGCGGGCATTCATCGCCGACAGTGCATCGCCCGTGTTCGATGCGCGCGGCGGAATCGCCGGAAGCGTTGCGGTCCTCACCGACGTGACCGAACGCAGGCAGATCGAGTCCCGGTTGCAGGATGCGGCGAAGAAGTTCAGCGCGCTGTTCGACACCACGTCCGACGGAGTGTGGATCCACGACCTGCAGGGCGAGATCCGCGAGGTCAACGACGCGTACTGCGCGATGTCCGGCTACTCGCGCGAGGAGCTGGTCGGGATGCCGGTCAGCGCCGTCGAGGCCGCCGAGAGCCCGGCGGAGACCGCCGCGCACCTTGGGCGACTGATCGCGAACGGCGGCCATGACAGATTCGAATCGCGGCACAGGCGCAAGGACGGCTCGGTCTTCGATGTCGACATCACCGCGCTGCACCTGGCGTGGGAGGGCGGCCGCACCGCGGTCTTCGTGCGCGACATCTCGGAGCGGAAGAAGCTGGAGCGTTCGCTGCGGGCGAAATCGGAAGAGCAGCAGGGTCTCGCCCGACAGCACCGGCTCGCGCTTCACGCGGCCGACCTCGGCTGGTGGCGCTACGACCCCGTGACGCGGATATCGATCTGGGACGATCGCTACAAGGAGATATTCGGCGTTCCCGGCCATCGGTTGCCCAACGATGAAATCCTCGCCGCCCTCATCCATCCCGAGGACCTGCCCGGCCTGTGGGCGAAGGTCGAGGCGGCGCTGGATCCGGCCGATTCCAGGCCTTTCGAGGCCGAGTACCGCGTCAACCGGCCCGACGGGTCGATGCGATGGGTCGAGGCGCACGGGATCGCCGACTTCGAGGGTGAAGGAGCGAGCCGCAAGGCCGTGAGCCTGGTCGGCACGGTCGCCGACATCACCGAGCGCAAGACGGCGCAGGAGATGCTGCGCCAGAGCGAGGAACGGTTCCGCGCGCTCGCGGAGGCCCTGCCGCAGATCGTCTGGACCGCGCGCCCCGAGGGCGGCATCGAGTGGTTCAACCGTCGCTGGTACGATTTCACGGGCGGGCCGCAAGGGACCGGGGAAGGCTGGACGTGGGAGACGACGACCCACCCCGATGACCTGGCGGCCACCCGGCGACGCTGGGCCGCCGCGCTGGCGGCGCCGGGGTTCTTCGAGAACGAGATCCGTCTTCGCCGCCGCGACGGCACGTACCGGTGGTTCTTGGTGCGCGCCTGGCCGCTGCAGGACGCGGAAGGCAGGGTCGTTCGGTGGTTCGGCACGAACACCGATATTCAGGACATGAAGGAAGCCGAGCAGGCGCTGGAGTGGAGCGCCCGCCGCAACGCACTGCTTTCGGATACCGCTGCCCGCTTGCTGGAGAGCAGCGATCCCCAGCGCCTCGTCGAAGAGTTATGCCGGAAGGTGATGGAGTTTCTCGATTGCCATGCCTTCTTCAATTTCCTGGCGGATGAGCGTTCGGGCAAGCTGCACCTGAATGCCTGTGCCGGCATTCCGGAGGAAGATGCTCGCAGGATCGAGTGGCTCGATTACGGCGTGGCGGTATGCGGCTGCGTCGCGCGCGACCGCGAACGCGTGATCGCCGAGGATATCCTGAATACCGGGGATCCGCGCACGAAGCTGGTGAAGTCGTACGGCATTCAGGCGTACTGCTGCCATCCCCTCATCGTCCGGGGCCGGCTCATCGGCACGCTCTCCTTCGGCACCCGTTCCCGGCCCCGCTTTCGGCCGGAAGAGGTCGATGTCATGGCATCGGTGACCAGCGTGGTTGCGATCGCCATGGATCGCATGCTGACGGAGGCGGCGCTGCGCCAAGCCGAGCGCGACCTGAATCGCGCGCAGGCGGTGGCCCACGCGGGAAGCTGGCGCCTGGACATGCAGCACAACGAGCTCCTGTGGTCCGACGAGACCTGCCGGATATTCGAGGTTCAGCAGGGCGCGCCGCAGAGCTACGAGACGTTTCTCGCCTTCGTCCACCCGGATGACCGTGCGCGCGTCGACCGGGCGTGGAGGGCCGCCTTGCGCGGCGGACAGTACGATCTCGAGCATCGGATCGTGGTGAAGGGACGGGTCAAGTGGCTGCGCGAGCGGGCGGTGCTGGAGTGCAATGCGCGGGGAGACCTCATCTCGGGCTTCGGCATCGTCCAGGACATCACCGAGAGAAAGAGGTTCGAGCACGAGATCGAGAAGCTCTCGCGGTTTCCGAGGGAGAACCCCTCTCCGGTCATCCGCACGACGCGCGAGAGTATCGTGCTCTATGCGAACCGCGCGAGCGCTCCGGTGCTGCGGGCATGGAAATGTGCGGCGGGAAAGACCCTTCCGGAGAACGTGTCTGCGGCCGTCCGGAACGCCTTCCGCACGAAATCGCGGCAGACGGTCGAGCTCGCCTGCGGCGCGCGGTTCTTCTCGTTCGAGTTCACTCCCGTGCCGGAGCACGGCTACGTCAACCTGTACGGCGTCGACATCACCCGCAGGAGGAAGGCGGAGGCTGCGCTGGCGAAGGTGAACGCGGAGCTGGAGCAGCGGGTCGCCCAGCGGACCGCGCAGCTCCTGAACGCCAACGAGCAGCTCAGCAGGGAAATCGACGCGCGGAAGCAAAGCGAATCGTTCGCCAAGTCGCGCAGTTTCATCCTCGACCTGATGGCGCGCAAGGCCACGCGCAAGGCGTTTCTTGCCGAGCTGGCGCGCCGGCTCACGTCGTGGAGCGGGTGCCGCTCCGTCGGCATCCGGGTGGTGAAGAACGACGGCCGCATACCCTATGAATCCCACACCGGTTTCGGCAGGAGCTTCCTGGGGAAGGAGCAGGGGATCGCGTGCGGGGCCGACCGGTGCATGTGCACGAGGGTGGCGGCCGGCGCCTGCGAAGCCCGGGACGCCCCCTGCAGGACGAAGGCGGGCTCGCTGGTCACGAACGATCTCGGGTCGTTCATCCGCGGCCTTCCCGCAAGGGACCGGGCGCGATTCCGGAGCGCGTGCGTCGAGGAGGGGTTCGCCACCCTTGCCGTCATGCCCATCCGCTACAAAGATGAGACGATCGCGGCGCTGCACCTTGCCGACAGGCGGAAGGGCCGCCTGTCGGAGGCCGCGGTGGCGTTCCTCGAGCGCCTGCTGCCCGTCGTGGGCGAGGGGATCACGAAGTTCAACCTCGAGGAGCGGATTCGCCGGGGGTATGCGGGCCAGAGCCTCATCAACGCCTTGCTGCGCCTCGCGCTGGAGGATCTGCCGATCGAGAAGATCCTGCGCGAGGCCTTGCGGATGATCCTCGCGGTTCCCTGGTTCGGCTTCGAGTCGCGGGGGAGCATCTTCCTTCGCGGGGACGGCGGCGATCACCTGCGGCTGGTGGCGCATATGCGCATGCCCGCGCAGCTCCGGAGGACGTGCGCGCGCATCGCGTTCGGGGAGTGCGGATGCGGGAGCGCCGCCCTGGAAGGCGCCATACGGCTCGTCGATTCGTCGTCACCGATCTGCCGGAGCCGCCACAAGGGAATACGCCCCCAGTGCACGTACTGCATTCCCATCACGTCCCGGGACGGCAAGGCCCTCGGCCTCATCGGCATCTTCCTGCGCGAGGGGTTCCGGCGGAACGCGCAGGCGGAGGAGTTCCTCGCCGCCGCCGGGAACGTGCTCGCGGCCATCATCGAGCGCACGAGCGTCCAGGCGAGCTTGCACCGGAGCAACGAGCTCCTCGGGAGGATCTTTTCCGGAACGAACTTCCAACTGGCGTGCCTGGACAGGGAGTTCAACTTCGTGCGCGTGAACGAGGCATACGCCGAGGCGTGCGGGCATCCGGTCGAGTACTTCGTCGGGAAGAACCACTTCGACCTGTATCCCCACGAGGAGAACGAGGCGATCTTCAGGCGGGTCAGGGACACCGGGAAGCCGTACACGGTCTACGCCAAGCCGTTCGTCTTTCCCGACGACCCGGAGCGGCGCGCGACCTACTGGGACTGGACCTTGCAGCCGATGCGGGACGAGAAGGGAAAAGTCGAAGGTCTCGTCTTCGCCCTGGTCGACGTGACCAAGAAGACGATCGCCGAGGAGGAGCTGCAGCAGGCGCAGCAGCGCCTCGCCGAGTCGAAGCGGCTCTCCGATATCGGCACGCTCGCGGCGACCGTCGCCCACGAGCTGCGCAACCCGCTCGTCGCGATGAAGCTGGCGGCCTACAACATTCGCAGAAAGAGCGGCGACGCCGCGCTCGAGACGCATCTCCGGCACATCGACACCAAGGTGGAGGAGAGCAACCAGATCATCAACAATCTCCTCTCGTATTCCCGGCTCAGGATGCCGCACATCGAGCGCGTGGACATCGCCGCGATCCTCGACGAATCCCTCGATTTGGCATCGAGGGCGGACGCCGAGGGGGAGGTCGCCGTCCGGAGGCGGTACCAGGCGCTGCGAGGGCTCCGCGTCGAGGCGGACCCCCTGCAGATGAAGGAGATCTTCAGCAACGTCCTGAACAACGCCTTCGATGCGGTGGCTTCGTGCCGCGCCGGCCGCATCGAGCTGCGCGCGCAGGTCTCGAAAGGGGAGAACTCCTTCACCGTGGCGATCGCCGACAACGGCGTGGGCATGAGCGAGGAGGTCAAGGCGAGGCTCTTCGACCCCTTCTTCACCACCAAGGCCAAGGGCACCGGCCTGGGGCTCTCGGTCTCGTACCGCATCGTCACGCTGCACGGCGGGACGATCGCGATCGAGAGCCGCGAGGGTGCGGGCACGACGGTGACGATACGGCTTCCGCTGCGGAGAGGAAGCGATCCTGATGGCGACGCGGATACTCATAGTCGATGACGACGCGATCCTGTGCAGTATCCGGGGACAGTCACTGATTTCCTCAAGCTGCAATCTGCTCGCGCAGTATCCGGGGACAGTCACTGATTTCCTTCAAGCCGCAATCTGCTCGCTCAAGCAACAATCTTCTCGCCGGAAATCAGTGACTGTCCCCGGATACTGCCCCCGGATACAATCGGTGACTGTCCCCCGAGGAGAAATCGATGATTGCAGCAATCAGTGACTGTCCCCGGATACTCGCTCTTGCGCTGGCGATAGCGGCGGCGCGGGCGGACGGCGCGCCCGCGCGGTTCGAGGGGGCGTACTACTCCGGCGAGGGCGACACGGCGTACATCGCGCTCCTCGACACGGCGCGGCGGCTCTTCGCGCCCGACCCCGAGTTCCAGAACCTGCCCATGCTGTACACGCCCGTCTGGAACGGCTTCGTCGAGGGGCCGACGTGGGGCGCGTGGTGGATCCAGAACAGCTACGGGCCGACGTACTGCGCGCTGCCCTTCTACACCGAGCCCCTGATCACGTTCCTCCAGAACGCCCAGGATCTCTGGTTCAACCGGATGGGCGACGGCCGCACGCGCTGGACGTGGCACGGCTTCGACCACGGCATCGTGCCGGACGGCCAGCTCTGCGATGCGGCCAGCGACACCGAGGCGATCCACAAGCAGGGCGACGGCCGGGTCGACATTCACGACTGGGGCGTCGAGTTCACGGCAGCGGGCGTGGTCATGCAGGCCGAGCTGCTCCTCATCTCGCGCGACGAGGCGGCCGTTGCGCGCTACCTGCCCCTCCTCGAGCGCTGCGCGAACTTCCTGGAGACGCGGCGCGACCCGGAGAACGATCTCTTCCTGGCGGGACCCGCGGGCAACCTCCTCGCGCCGGGCTACGCGGGGTGGAAGAAACCCGACGGCACGTACGGCATGGCGTATCTCGCGGGGCTCTCCATCACGTACATCGCGGCGCTCGACCGGCTGATCGAGCTGGAGAAGCTCGCCGGCAGGACGGCGGAGGCCGCCCGGTACGAGGCGCGGCGCGAGGCCGCGCGCCGGGGCCTTCCGCGCCTCACCGCGCCCGAAGGGTATTTCGTCAGGTCCATCGATCCGGACGGCACGGTGCACGGCCTCTTCGGGGCGCCCGTCCACGGCTACCTCGAGACGTCCCCGAATCACGACGCGGTGTGCTTCCGCGTCGCGGACGATGCGCAGTCCCGCCGGATCCTCGCGAAGATCGCGAGCATCCCCGGCCTTCGCCCGCACCGCGTGATCATCCCGAACTACCCGTCGCTCGACGACATGTACACGGCGCCCGCGGGGCTGTGGGCCTTCGGCACGTGGGTCAACGGCGGGCACTGGTCGACGTGCGAGGCGCGCATGGTCATGGCGTACTACCGCCTGGGCGCGTTCGGCGATGCGCGCGCCTCGATGGAGCACATGCTCGGCTTCGCACGGCGATTCCGCATGGACAACCCGCTCGTCCGGTTCGGGAGCGAGGTCTACCAGCCCGGCGAGGCCGTGAACCTCTGCTACGACAGCTTCGGGCCGCCGGCGGCCTTCATGCGCGGGCTCTTCGAGTACCTGTACCGCGCGGACGGTCTGTCGCTCGTCCCGCACATTCCGCCGGGAATCACGGCGCTCGAGCAGCGCTTCCCGGTCAGGTTCGGGACGAAGCGGCTCTTCCTCGCGACCGCGGGCGCGGGGCCGGTGACGGGCGTGCGCGTGAACGGGCGGGAGTGGACGGATTTCGATCCAGCATCGGTGCGCCTCCCGTACGAGAAGACGCCGGACACGGCCGCCGTGCAGATACTGCTCGGGGGCGCGACCCCGCGAGCCCTCGGGCCGGTTCCCGCCGCGCGGCCGCTTCCCGCCGCGCCCGGCGCGGCCGACGCCGCGGCTCTGCGCGTATGGTTCCGCACGATCACGACGAACGACATTCCGCTCCGCATCGGCGCCGACAGCCATGCGGGCAGCCGCTTCATCGGCGACATCGATCGGGCCTGCGTGTTCGGGCGCGCGCTGAGCGCCGAGGAGATCGGCGCCATGGCCGCGGGCAAGGACTTCCGCGGCGATGCGGCGCTCCTGGCCGACTACACGTTCGAGCGCGGGGACGGCGATCGCTTTCCGAACGACGCGGGGAGCGGGCTCCCGGCGAAGATCGTGGGCGACATCGAAATCGTGGACTCGCCGGGCGGCAAGGCCGTGCATCTGGACGGCCGGGGCTACCTGGAGGTCGCGCACGATGCGAGGCTCGACCTCACCGACGCGTGCACGCTCTGCGCGTGGATACGGCCCGGCGAGATGCCGCCGGGCGGCGGCCGCATCATCGACAAG
>DHGK01000294.1:10524-15515 GCA_002402755.1 Planctomycetes bacterium UBA4800 | reverse complement strand
CGGACGGCAAGTCCCTCGCCTTCGACCCGGCGGAGGGCTTCACGACCTTCCCGGGCGGCGCCAAGAAGTTCGCGATCCGCTTCGATCCGCAGACCAAGCTCTACTTCGCCCTGGCGAGCATCGTCGGCGAGCGCCACCGGGCGCAGAATCCCGGCGGCATTCGCAACACGCTCGCCCTCACGGCGTCGCCCGACCTCAGGACATGGACCGTCAGGTGCGTGCTCCTGTACCACCCGGACGTCGCGAAGCACGGCTTCCAGTACCCGGACTGGCATTTCGACGGCGAGGACATCATCGCCGCCGTCCGCACCGCATACGACGACGGCCGCGGAGGGGCCCGCAACAACCACGACGCCAACTTCCTGACCTTCCACAGGTTCGCCGACTTCCGCCGCCTCACGATGGCAGACTCGGTCGATGCGAAGAAACCGTGACGCCGGAACAACGGCACGGGGCGGCTCGGCGGCCGCCCCGCGCAGATTCCGGTGTATTCTTCGACCGCGGCGCTCGCCTTACACGAGCCCCTGGTCGAGCATCGCGTCCGCGACCTTGACGAAGCCGGCGATGTTGGCGCCCATGACGTAGTTGCCGGGCTGCCCGTACTCGACCGACGCCGCGTACGAGTTGTCGTGGATCGCCTTCATGATGCCGTGCAAGCGGCTGTCGACCTCCGCGCGCGTCCACGACATGCGCATCGAGTTCTGGCTCATCTCCAGGCCCGAGGTGGCGACGCCGCCCGCGTTGGCGGCCTTGCCCGGCCCGTAGAGAATGCCGCTCTTCTGGAAGACCTCGACGCCCTCCGAATCGGTCGGCATGTTGGCGCCCTCGGCCACGAGCTTGCAGCCGTTCTTGACCAGCGCCTTGGCGTCCTTGCCGCCGATCTCGTTCTGCGTCGCCGACGGGAACGCGCAGTCGCACTTGACGGTCCAGGGCGTCTCGCCCTCGAGGTACTTCGCGTCCTTGAACTTCTTGAGGTAGTCCTTGATGCGGCCGCGCCGGACGTTCTTGAGCTCCATGACCCACGCGAGCTTCTCGGCGTCGATGCCGTCCTTGTCGTAGATCGAGCCGTTGGAGTCCGACAGCGTCACGACCTTGCCGCCGAGCTGGTTGATCTTCTCGACCGTGTACTGGGCCACGTTGCCCGAACCCGACACGACGCAGGTCTTGCCCTCGATCGAGTCGCCCTTGGTGGCGAGCATGTTCTGGGCGAAGTACACGCAGCCGTAGCCCGTGGCTTCCGGCCGGATCAGCGAGCCGCCCCACGCCAGGCCCTTGCCCGTGAAGACCCCCGTGAACTCGTTCGCGAGGCGCTTGTACTGGCCGAACATGTAGCCGATCTCGCGGCCGCCGACGCCGATGTCGCCGGCCGGGACATCGGTGTCCGCGCCGATGTGCCGCCAGAGCTCCGTCATGAACGACTGGGTGAAGCGCATCACTTCCGCATCCGACTTGCCCTTGGGGTCGAAGTCCGAGCCGCCCTTGCCGCCGCCCATCGGAAGCGTCGTCAGGGAGTTCTTGAAGACCTGCTCGAATCCCAGGAACTTGAGGATGCTCAGGTTGACGCTCGGGTGGAACCGCAGGCCGCCCTTGTAGGGGCCCAGCACGCTGCTGAACTGCACCCTGAAGCCGCGGTTGACGCGCACCTGCCCCTTGTCATCGGTCCACGGCACGCGGAAGATGAACAGGCGCTCGGGCTCGACGACGCGCTCCAGAATCCCGTTCTCCCGGTACTTCGAGTGCCGCTCGACGACCGGCTCGAGCGACTCGAGCACCTCTCTGACCGCCTGCTGAAACTCGGGCTGGGCCGGATCCCGCCTGGCCACCATCTCCAGTACTTCCTTCACGTACGCCGACATGGTCTTGATCCTCTCGTTATCCACGGGGCTCGTCCTGCCGGCGCCGCGCCACAATCGGGCGGCGCAGACGGCAACAACGGAGTCCTAAATGGGCATTATTGACACAATATAGAACCAGAAACCGACGTTTTAATGATCAAGGATGTGCCTATTTGCCGATTTATACGGGCGAAGAACTTCATTTTCTTGCTCTCAGGCGACTCAAAGCACAGTTCAATCATGAGCATCAGAAACAAACTGAACCTGGATCATGGGCAGCCGTCCTCGTGATCACAGATTATCTGGGAAGTATTACCATTTTAGACCGGGCTTGTCAAGCCCCACTCCGGAGCGTATAGTCCTGCTATGAGCACCGCCAAGCACAAGATCGCAATCCTCCGGGTGCTGCGCGAGGCGGGCGGCAACGCGAGCAGCGCCCGCATCGCGCAGATCGCCCGGGGCTACGGCATCGACCTCACGCCCCGCGCGATCCGCGTGCACCTCAAGGAGATGGAGGAAAGCGGGCTCGTCGAGCCCGCGCGGCGCGGCCGGAGCGGCGGCCGCGCCATCACCCCGCGCGGGCTGCGCGAGATCGGCGATGCGATGGCGATCGAGCGCGTCGGCTTCACGTCGGCCAGAATTGACGAGCTCGCCTACCGCATGAGCTTCAATCCGGACCTCCCGCACCCCGCGGGCCTCGTCGTCCTCAACATGACCTTCATCGCCGAGCAGGACTTCGCGGCCGCCGTCGCCGAGATGGTCCCCGTGTTCGACGCCGGCCTGGCGATGGGCGACTACGCGGCGCTCTTCCGGCCCGGCGAGAGCGCGGGCGCGTTCCAGGTGCCGCCGGGCCGCATCGGCATCGGCACCGTGTGCAGCGTCACCGTCAACGGCGTCCTTCTCAACGAGCGCATTCCGACCGTGTCGCGCTTCGCGGGCGTGCTCGAGCTCCACAACGGCCGGCCGACCCGTTTTACCGACGTGATCTCGTACGAGGGCACCTCGCTCGACCCCCTCGAGATCTTCATCAAGAGCGGCCTGACGCGCGTGCGCGAGGCGGCGCGCACCGGCAACGGCCGCATCACGGCGAGCTACCGCGAGATCCCCGGCGTCGCCATCGGCGAGGCCGAGAAGCTCCTCCTGCGCATGCGCGCCGCCGGCCTCAACGGCCTACTCCTGCTCGGAACGCCCAATCAGCCGCTGCTGGGCATCACCCCGCAGGAAGGCCGCGCCGGCATGATCATCGCCGGCGGTCTCAACCCCTGCGCCGCCTTCCACGAGGCCGGCATAGTCGCCGAGGACACCGCCATGGCCCAGCTCATCGAGTACCGCTGCCTGCGCCGATACCACGAGCTGGCCCTCGAGGCCGGCGTCTCGCCGCGGCGATAGCCCCCGGCACCGCCCTCCCCCATTGCGCGAACGGGCCGCAACCTTTACAAAGGTACGGTGCGCGCCGCCGGCCGCGGCCGCGCGACGCAGGCGCCCCGCAGGAGAAGACGCATGCCGCGAGACACGCTGCTCGATCGCTTCCTCCGCTACGTCAAGGTCGACACCCAGTCGGTCGAGGGCGCAAAGGACTACCCGAGCTCGCCCGGCCAGCGCGCGCTCGGCGAGCGCCTGGCCGCCGAGCTGCGTTCCCTGGGCCTGGCCGAGGCGCGCGTCAACGCCGACGGCATAGTCATGGCGACGATTCCCGCGACCGCGCCCGGGGCGCCGGCGATCGCCTGGCTCGCCCACATGGACACATCGCCCGAATCGAGCGGCAAGAACGTCGTTCCCGTCATCCACGCGCCCTACGACGGCAAGGACATCGTGCTTCCCGCCGACAAGTCGCAGGTCATCAAGGTCGGCGAGACGCCGGGGCTCGCCGCCCTCGCCGGCACGACGATCATCACGTCGGACGGGACGACGCTGCTCGGCGCCGACGACAAGGCCGGCATCGCCGTCATCATGACTGCTGCGGCCGAGCTCCTGCGCCGCGGGAAGTTCCCCCGCGGCCCGATTCGCATCGTCTTCACCTGCGACGAGGAGGTCGGCCGCGGCTGCGACCGCATCGATCCGCGGAAGATCGATGCCGCCTGCGCCTACACGCTCGACGGCGAGGGCGCGGGGCTCATCGAGAACGAGACGTTCTCGGCGGACCTCGCCACGGTCACGATCACGGGGCGGAACATCCACCCCGGCTTCGCGACCGGCAAGATGCGCAACGCCGTGCGCATCGCGGGGAGGTTCCTGGAGTCGATGCCGTGGCAGACCCTGGCGCCCGAGGTCACATCGGGCCGCGACGGCTTCATGCACCCCTACGTGATCGAGGGCGGCGTCCCCGAGGTCAAGATCAAGGTCCTGCTGCGGAGCTTCGTCACGGCGGAGCTCGCCGGCCAGGCCCGGCTCCTCAGGACGATCGCGCGCGCGGTCGAGGCCGAGTTCCCCGAGGCGGCGATCGATGTCGCCGTCAAGAAGCAGTACCGCAACATGCGCGAACACCTCGCCAGGGAGCCGCGCGCGGTCGCGCTTGCCGCGCGGGCCATCGAAGCCGCGGGGCTCGCGCCCGAGCTCAAGTCCGTGCGCGGCGGCACCGACGGCTCGCGCCTGAGCGAGATGGGGCTGCCGACCCCGAACCTCTCGGTCGGCATGCACAATTTCCACTCCAAGCTCGAGTTCGCCTGCCTGGAGCAGATGCAGTCGGCCGTTCGCGTGCTCCTGGGGCTCGCCCGGCTCTGGGGCAGGGAGAAGCCGCGGCGAGGCCGCCGCTGACGTCCGCCGTCCCCCGCGCGGAGGAACCATGTCCGAGAACGAGATCAGGAACACGCTGCCCGAGAACGCGTACCGGGAGCTCAAGCCCGGCGAGGCGTACGTGCCCATGGTGCCGGCGCACGTCAAGGCGCCCGAGCTGACGCTGCGGTCGATCGCGTTCGGCATCGCGATGAACATCCTCTGGGCCGCGGCGGCCACCTACATCGCGCTCAAGGTCGGCCAGGGCATCGAGACGGCCATCCCGATCTCGATTCTCGCCGTCGGCCTGTCGGGGCTGCTCCTGCGGCTCGGCTTCAGGCGCAGCACGATCATCGAGAACATCAACATCCTCGCCATCAGCACGACCTCGGGCATGGTCGCGGGCGGCACCGTCTTCACCATGCCGGCGATCTACATCCTCGG
>DHGK01000294.1:0-10421 GCA_002402755.1 Planctomycetes bacterium UBA4800 | reverse complement strand
GGCCAGGGCGGCGGCGCCGGGGCGCTCACGCTGATCTACTCGTTCCTCGTGTCGTCGCTCTACACCGTGGGCACCGCCGGCCTGAAGCTCTGGTCGGAGGTGTTCACGACGGGGAAGATCGAGGTCGCCTGGAAGGAAGCCGCCGCGGCCGCCGATCCCGCGGCGCCGATCGAGGCCGTGCAGCGCTCCGTCGTCATTCCGGCCTTCGCCGGCGATTTCTGGACCAACCTCACGGATCGGGTCAAGGCCGTGTTCTCGATGGGCACGGGCGCCGAGTTCATCGGCCTTGGGTTCATCATGGGCGTCCGCTACGCCGCGATCATCGTCGCGGGCTCGATTCTCTCGTACCTCGTCATCGTGCCGCTCCTGGCGCCGCTCAGCCTCGAAGCCCTGAAGAGCATCAGCTCCGCGATCGAGTCGACCTCGGCCGAGGCGATCTTCAAGGCCATCTCGAAGAACGTCGGGATCGGCTGCATCTTCACGGCCGGGGTGCTCTCGATCCTGAAGATGAGCCCCATCATCATGACCGCGCTGCGCGAGGCGCTCGGCGGGCTCTTCCGCGGCGCGCGGGCGGCGGGACGGCACGATCGGACGGACACGGACATCGCGTACCCGGCGCTCGCCGTCATCGGCATCCTGACGGCCGCGGCGCTGGGTGCGTACTTCCGGTTCTACGTGCTCGCGGGCATGCCCGACGCCGATCTTCTCGCGGCCATCGCGGTGCTCCTCGCCCTGGCGGCCTCGTTCTTCTTCATCACGGTCTCGGCCTGGGCGATCGCCACCATCTCCGTGACGCCCGTCTCGGGAATGACCGTCACGACCATCATCGTGACGGCCCTGGCCCTCGTGGCGACGGGGCTGCAGAAGGGGCCCGCGGGGCAGTTCGCGGTGCTCCTCATCGGCGGCGTCGTCGCCTCGTCGCTCTCGGTGGCCGGAACGCTGGTCACCGAGTTCAAGCTCGGCTACTGGACCGGCGCGACCCCGCGGCGCATCCAGTGGAGCTGCCTGATCGCGTGCGTGCTCGCGTCGGCGGTCGTCGCCGGCACCGTGCTCGTCCTGGCGCAAGGGGGCGGGTTCGATCCGGCGGCCAAGGAAGGCGCGCTCCAGGCGCCGCAGGCGAACATGATCGCCGGCGCGCTCAAGAGCTTCCTCGGCACCGGCGAGGTGCCCTGGCTCCCCTACGGCGCGGGCGCCATGATCGCGCTCATGCTCCAGATCATCGGCGTCTCGCCGCTCGCCTTCGGCCTCGGGATGTTCCTCCCCATGGAGCTCAACGTCCCGATCCTGATCGGCGCCCTCGTCGCGGCGGCGGTGAAGAAGGGCGCGAAGGACGATACCGTGCTCCGGGCCCGCGTGAACAAGGGCACGATCATCGCCTCGGGGTTCATCGCCGGCGCGGCCATCGTCGGCGTCCTCCTGCGCGGCCTGAAGTCCATGACGGCGACGGCGCCCCTCGTCGACGCGATCGACGTCCCCGCGGCGCTGCTGCGCGGCGGCGCCGACCCGGTGCTGGTCGGCCGCACGCTCAATCTGCTTGCGCCCCTGGCGCTTCTTTGCCTGTGCGCGGTCATCTTCCTGAACTCGCGCCGCGCGAAGCCGCCCGCCTCGACGTGAGCCCCGACATCCGCTCCGTGCCGGCGGACAAACTTGTGTCCTGCGTCCGCGCTACTACAATGAACGTCGCGTGGGCTCCGGCGAGAATGCCCGCCACTCGGACGGTCCGGCGATGTCCTGCCGCGGCAACGCGCAACAAGCGAAGGAGGGTGAAACCGCCATGCAGAAAGCTGAGCTCCTGAAGCGGGTCAGCGTCGATCCGAACGTGGCCGGGGGCAAACCCTGCATCACCGGCACGCGAATCCTGATCGCGACGCTTCTCGATGGCCTTGCCGAGGGCCTGTCTCCCGAGCAACTCATCGATCACTATCCGCAGCTTGTCATCGAAGACATCCGAGCCGCGCTGGCCTACGCGGGCGAGCTGGCGGACCTGCAAGGCTGCGCCGTCGTCGTCGATACGGATCGTATCCGAATCCGGCGGCCCCGATAACGTCCGCCGCCGGTACCGAAGGCACCGGGCGCTATCGCGGCATGACGCGCGGCCACGCGCCCCGAATCGCGCCGGCGTGGAACCGCATGATGCCCTGCGCCAGATCGCGCGCGACGTCATCCGGAGCGCCTCGGTAGATGCCGCCTTCCGGGTCGACGACGGCCTTCCCGGCCTCCACCTCGGGCAGGAGGGCGATGACATGCTCCGCCTCGCCCAGGCACCGTTTCCAGCGGCGCGCCAGCTCGCCGGCGTCGGGCGCCGGCCCTTCGAACGACAGGGCAGAGATCTCGCCGGCGGAATACCGTGCCGTGCGCGCCGCATGGTCGAGAATCGCACGCGGGCTGAACCCCGGATCCTTCCCGCACGCGGCCCACGAGAGAAACCCCAGGCCCTGGATCCGCTCGTGGCATTCGATCGTGTCGACCCAGTCGCGCGGCTCCACGCGCCCGGCGAGCGCGAGCACCTTGTTCGTCGCGAGGTCGAACGGATGCAGGATCAACCCGAGCTCGTCGTGCCGGACGAGCGGGAAGAAGCGATACGCGCTGTCCTGCGCCCACTGCACGAGGACGCGCGCCTCGCCGCGGCTCACGATCGCCTCGACGAACGAGGGTCGTTCGCGGACGACCTCCACCCGGTAGCCGCGGGCTTCGAGTAGGTGCGTGTCGGCATCCCACGTCGCGGCGAGCGCCTCGGCCGTGTCGTGGAAGAGATCGAGATCGCGCGAGACCCGTCCCGCCCCCATCACCGCATTCAAGGCGGCGCCGCCCGCAAGGTAGCTCTCGCCGCTCTCGATCCGTTGCGCGGCGATCAGCTTGCAGATGTCCCGCTGGAGAGTCGTGAGAGCCATGTTCTTACACGCCGGGCCTCCTGGTAGGCTTCGCGATCGCCGTGCGCCTCGATGTCCTGCAGCACCTGCTCGACTTCGCCGACCGTCGCCGGGTAGTAGTCCTCGCGCAGAAACCAGAGACACCGCTGCCGGTAGCGATCGACGAGCGAACGAACCTCCTGCAACACGCCTTCGCGGTCAAGCTCCATGGCCCCGAGCTTACCAGAGGACGACGCCGTTGGCAACGCGCGCGATCGCCGCCGCGCTCACGGCGTGCAGGGGGTCGCGCACTCGATCGTCACCACCTCCGCCGCGTACGAGAAGCAGCCGTCGCCGCCGGGCGGAATCGCGATGCCCTCGGGGCCATGCATCGCCCGGCCGCTGAAGAGATACCCGAGAACCGTGATCGCGTCGGCGATGTCGACCGAACCGCTGCCGTTCGCGTCGGCGCTCGCCAGGCACGGCGGCTCGTCCGCGTTCGCGAAGAGATACGCGAGCGTCCGGATCGCGTCGGCGATGTCGATGTGCATATCGTTGTTGACGTCTCCGACATGGAGCATCAGCCCGCCGCACGACGTCACGCGCACGGGCACCGCGACGCTCGCCGCGTGGATCCCGTCCCGCACGATGCACGTCACCGTGTAGTCGCCTGCCGCCGGGAGCCAGACCTCGGCCGACGCCCCGGCTCCCGTGACCACGGCGGCGGGCTCCGAGGTCCACTCGTACCTGAGCTCCGCGGCCTCGGGATCCGAGGCCGTCGCCGCGAGCGCCAGCACCGCCGGTCCGCCGCAGATCTCGAGATTCGCGTGATCGGGGCTCACGGACAGCGCCGGCGGCTCGTTCGGCCCGAGCCCGCACAGCTCGTACGCGCCCGCATCGACCGTGCCGTAGCACGGGCGCGCGACGCCGTCGATGTCCGCCGCCGGCGCGCCCTCGTTGATCCCGATGTTGAGCGCCGGCGAGTAGAGCTGCAGCCGGTAGTCGGGCTCCGACACCGTGAAGTCGGGCACGGCGAACGACACGCCCCCGATCTCGATCGGCTGCATGCGAGCGAAATCGAACACGCCGTTCGCCGCAAACAAGGGATCGCGCCCGATGACGCAGCCTGCCGCGTTCAACGGCGCCTCGGACGCCGCTTGGCCGAACACTATGCAGCTCTTGAGCGTCCCCACGCCGGTTCCGCCGCAGTAGAGGTCGTACGCGCGGTTCTGCGCGATCGTCGTGTTGACGAGCACGACCCGCGCCCTGTCGCCGGCGAGCACGCCGTGCTCGGCATTGCCGGCGATGATGCAGTTGACGGCGGTGACGGCGGCCCCCGGAGGCGCGGGATTCCCGTAGCATTGAATCCCGCCGGCGTCGTACTGGCTCATGTTCCCGATGATCCCGCACTCGCTGAGCTCGATCGACGCCCGCGCGCTGATCACCCCGCCGCCGCTCCAGGCCCAGTTCGCGGTGATCGCGGTCCTGACGACGGTCGCCGTCCCGCCGCTCTTGCAGCTCAGGGCGCCGCCCCAGTCCGCAATGTTCTCGGAGATCGTGCAGTCGGCAATGCTCGGACTCGCGCCTTCCGCGTAGATCCCCCCGCCGCTTTCCGCGTCGTTGCGGCTGATGCGGCAGTCTCGAATGGCCGGCGCCGATCCCTCCGTGCACACGATACCGCTCCCGAAGTTCTCCGTGATGATGCAGTTCTCGATCCGGGGCGCGGCGCCCGGCTGCACGACGACGCCGCCGGCCGTCCCGCCCGTCACCGTGACGTTCGAGAGCAGGGCACCCGCCGCGAGGCCGAACACGGTTCCCCGCACGATCGTCGTCTCCGGCGCCGCGCCGATCACGCTCGCCCCGTGGACGAGGCTCAGCCCGAGGATCGAGTAGGTCCCCGGCGCAACGTGAATGCGCGGCTGCGTCGCAGCACCGGCCGGACACGGCTCGAGCGGCACGCCCATGCCCAGGCAGGGCGAATCCGCGGCCGGCGCGTAGCTGAACGCGAGCGCGGGCGCGAGCTCCCGGTAGGGATTCCCCTCGGTGCCATCGCCGGGTTGCGGATTGGCCGCATTGGCGTAGATGTCGAGCCGGCCGTCATAGCCGCAGAAGCGCGGATCGACATCGACGTTGCCCTCGCCCGGAAACCCGCCCTCAATGCACGAACCGGTCACGGCGGGACGCGAATCGGCATCGGCGACGATGGACGCGCCGACGTTCTCCCACACGATGCACCCGTTGAGAACCGGCGCGGCATCGGTGCAGTGAATCGCGCCGCTCCCCGTCAGGGCGCCGTTGCCCGAGATCGTGCAGCGCCCGAGCGCGGGGCTCGCCTCGGCCACGCACAGGAGAGCGCCGCCGCAGTACGACCAGTTCTCGACGATGAGGCTGTCCGCGAGCTCCGCCGAGCAGTTCGCGCCGCAGAACACACCGCCGCCGCCACCCCACGGCGCCAGGTAGAGCGCCGTCGTGCTGTTGCCGCGAATGCGCGTCCGGGAGATCCGCGCCGAGCACAGATCGCCGAGGAAGCACCCGCCCCCGCTCTCCAGCGCGGTGTTTCCCTCGATGACGCAATCGGTCACGACCGGCGCCGAGCCCGCCCCGCAGAAGAGGCCGGCGCCGTACCTGGCGCGATTGCCGATCGCGGTCACGCCGAGAATCGAAGGAGCCTCGCCGGCGGCGACGCGGACGCCGCTGCCGGCGGCGACCGTCGCCGACTCGAGCGTCGCGCCGGTCCTGAGTCCGGCGACCGTCCCCTCGAGCACGGTCGCGGACCCGCCCGCGCCACCCACGAGGCTCGCGTGGTTGCTGAGGACGTTTCCCCCCATCGAATACGTCCCGCCGGCGACGTTGATCGTGCGGGCCC
Source organism: Planctomycetes bacterium UBA4800 (assembly GCA_002402755.1). Taxonomy (GTDB): domain Bacteria; phylum Planctomycetota; class UBA8108; order UBA8890; family UBA8898; genus UBA8898. Next base: position 4,706 of record DHGK01000294.1, on the reverse strand, counting down.
CGGCCGGGGGCGTTGCGCACGCGCGCACGCCCGTATCCGCGCCCATGTTGGTGCCGTCCAGCCCGCCGCCAATGCAGGGCGACAGTCCGGCCGCAAGCGCGTAATCGAACTGGAACGCCGAGGCGAGCGCCGAGAAGGGATGCGCCGCCGTGCCGTCGCCCGGCGCCGGCGCCGCGCCGTCGACAAAGACCTCGCCGGCGCCGCCCCAGCCGCAGAAGCGCGGGTCGGCGTTGATGTTGCCCGTGCCCGGCCAGGGGGCCGGCAATTCGATGCAGGAGCGTTCCGCGGCGAACTGGGCCTGCGGGTCGGTCGGGAAGAACGCACCGCCCGCGTTGCCCCACACGATGCTGCTCGAGAACCGCACGTTGTTGCCCCCGAAGATATGGACGCCGCCGCCCCGGTTCGACGCCGCGTTGCCCGCAATCGTGCAGTGCTCGAACTCGACGGTGTCGTAGTAGAGCATGATCCCGCCGCCCTCGTACCCGGCGGCGTTATCGAGAAAGGCGCAGTTCGCGAACCGGACGGGCGAGGTGTCGCCGAGCCACATGCCGCCGCCGTTGCCCGCCGCGCTGTTGCGGACGAACCTGCTGTTCGTGCAGACGAGCGTCATGTAGCTGAAGTAGACGCCGCCGCCATTGCCGCCGTACGCCTCGCTGCCGTCGCCGCACGTGTTCGCGCTGATCGCGCAGGCGTCGAGCGTGCAACCGCCGTAGTCGCCGTGGATGCCGCCGCCGAATTCGCGGGCGTGATTCGCGTCGATCGTGCAGCGCACGGCCGTCATGAACCCGCTCGACACGAGATAGACGCCTCCGCCGTTCCGGCCGCCGTTGCGCGCCACGGTCGTGTCCGCGAACGCCACGCCGACGTTGTACCCGGCGAAGATGCCGCCGCCGTTGTCATCCGCGCGGTTGTCGGCGATCGTGCAACCGGCGAAGGTCGCGCTCTTCGGGGTGTCGGGACCCGCAATCCCGCGCAGGAAGACGCCGCCGCCGTCGCCGTCGATGCGCCAGTGCTGCCACGGCGCGATCAGCGAGCGGTTGCCGCTGATCGTGCACCCCGACAGCGCGGGAGCCGCATGCAGCGCCGCGAGCCCGCCGCCCTCGTGGGCCTCGTTCGCCGTGAGCGTGCAGTCGGTCAGCGCGAGCTCCGAGCCGCCCATGGCGCACACGCCGCCCCCGACGTCCGCGCGGTTGCCGGCGATCGTGCAGCCGCGCACGCCGGCCTTGCCCCCGGTCGCCAGAACCGCGCCGCCGCACCGGCCGCGCAGGCCCGCCTCGAAGATATCCAGGGCGGCATCGCATCCTAGCCCCCCCGCCAGCGTGAATCCCTCGAGGACCGCGCCTTCGCCGTCGGCGGCCCCGAAGACGACGATGCTCGCGCGCGCCGCATCGGCCGGCGTGTCCGCCATGCGTATCGTCGTCGCGGCCGCGCCATCGCGGCTCCGGACCGTGACGGCCTTGCCGAGAAACGAGAGCGGCGCGCTGACGACGTACGTCCCCGGCAGGACAACCACGATATCGCCCGCCGATGCCGCATCGATCGCCGGCTGGATCGCCGTGAAGGCGCCCCCGGCGCCGCTCGGGTCGACCGTCAGCGTCGCCCCGCCGAGGAATCCGCACGCGGCGACCGCCGCCGCCGCGACCATCCTGATCCTGCACGCTGCGCTCATGTCCTTGCCTCCCGTGACCATGGTTGACAATGCCTGTGTCATGAACAATGCCCGTACGTTTCGCACGAAAGCGTATCCGCCGTCGGATCCGCGCCGCAGGCGCCTGCCGGCGCGGGCAACGGTCCGCCGCCGCCGAAGAGATGCACGAGCAGCATGACCGCGTCCGCGATGTCGATTCTCCCGCTGTCGTTCGCATCGGCCGCATCCTCGCACGCGGGCGCCGCCCCACGCGCGAACAGAAACTCGAGAACGAACGTCGCATCGGCGAAATCGACCCGCCCGTTCCCGTTCGCATCGCCGCGGAGGAACCAGGCCCCCGGGATCTCGCCGAGCGCGCCCATCGCGCTCCCGTCCAGCCCCGCGCCCAGGCACGGGCTCTCGGGCAGCAGGAAGAAAGCCGCGGCGGCCTCGGCGAAGAACATCGGATCGGCGTTGATGTTGCCCGTCCCCGGCCACAGCGTCCCGCCGCCGATGTCCGAATACGTGAATGCGACCGACGACAGGGCATCGGCGACGACGTTGCGCTCGTTGTGCCAGACGATGCTGCTGTGGAATGCCGCGTGCCCGCCCTCCACGGCCCCGGCCTTGGCGTAGCAGGCGACGCCTTCCTGGTTCCCGGCGATCGTGTTGTGGCCGCCGTCCTCGATGCGCGCGCCGCTCCGGACGGCAACGCCGGTCCCGTTGCGGGCGATCACGTTGCCCTCGATCGACGTGCGCCCCCAGGCGCCCTCGGCCTCGCAGGCGATGGCCCTGTCCTGGCAGCGCAGGATCGTGTTGCCGATGATCGCGCAGGTCGTCCCCAGGAGATCGATGCCGTCGTCCATCGTGCCATCGATCAGGCAGCCCTCGACGCGGCACGGCCCCGGCCCCTCCTCGTCGAAATCGATCGCGTCGCAGTCGCCGCGCATGTGCCGAAACGTGCTCGCGAGGATCCTCGCCTCGGATCGAACGCAGTGGACGCCCTCGTACACGGTGTCGAAGACCGAATCGCGAACTTCCAGCGCGCATTCGAGGCCATCGATCGCGTTCGCATCGATGCCCTCGAAGCGGCACCGGTCGACGAGAAGGCGGGCGTTCACAGGCGCGATCAAGCCATAAGCTCCTGCGCCGGCGGTCCCCGTCCGGAACACGCAGTGCCTGAGCACGTGGACGGGCGCATCCGCGCCGGTGCCCGTGTCACGCAACACGATGCCGCACCACGGGTCGTCGCGCAGCGCCGAGACGAAGACGATCGGAGCATCGGCGTCGCCGAGCGCCTCGAGCACGCCCGCGCATTCGATGCGCGCTCCGCCCAGCGCGACGATCGTGACGCCCGCATCGATCGTCAGCCGCACGCCGGCGGGCACGGCCAGCGTGCGATCGAGGATGTACGGGCTCCGGGCGCGCGCGAGCACCGTGTCGGCGGCGCATTCACCCCCGAGCGCCGTCATGCCATCGACGCGCTCGACGACGATCGCGCGCTCGTCGACGACCCCGCCCTCCGCGTCGAGCGCGCGCACGCGCACCGCGTTCCGGCCCGGCGAGAGGGCGACCGTCCCTTGCCACGCGCCCCGGAGGGGATTGTAGTCGGCGGGCGCCCCGTCGAGCGTCACCGCCCGCGTGTACGCCGCGGGGGCTGCGCCGTTCAGCATCACCGTGTCCCCGGAAGCCACGCAGTGCCCGTCCGTTCCGCCCGCCGCGAGCGCGCCGCTCCGGACGAGCAACTCGGGGATCAGCGAGAAGTCGCCGCCGTCGATCTCCTCGTTCAGGCCGACGATCGCCAGGATGTTCGGGCCGGGGTAGAGCAGCGCGGCGAACGCGGTGATGTCGATCTCCTCGGGCACGCCGGCCTCGCGCTCGACCTCCGCCTGCCAGACGGCGCGCGGAATCCCCGCGGCGACGTTCCGGCGCGCGACCGGCTGCCCGTTCAGGAACGCGCTGAAGCCGTCATCGTAGTCGATGCGCAGGACGAGCCGCTCGATCGCCGCGGGGTCGGCGACATCGAAGCGCTTCCGGATGAAGAGCGTCGAGTAGTTTCTCTGCATGTCGGCGAGGACGGTCGCATCGTCGCCGTCGCCGTACCCGAATCCGCTCGGCCCCTCCGGCCACGCCGAGTCCTCGAACCCGAGGCGCGTCCAGCGCATGTCGCCGCCGCTCGGCTCCGCCGTGCCCTTGAAGTAGCGCCAGAGGTCGCCCCGCGCGATGAGCATGAGGCCGCCCGCGCCGGCGATGCCGCCCGTGATGCGGCGCGGCACGTGCGCATCGAGGTACCCGAGACGCTCGGTGATGAAGGTCTCATCGGCATCGACTTCCTCGGCATCGTGGTTGGCGCTGATGAGCGCCATGCGCTTGCGCATCTCGGATCGCGCGAAGACGCCGTCCGCGAGCCGCTCGAGATGCTCGAAGTAGCGCGGCGCGAAGGCGGCATCGGTAAGCAGGCGCTGCACGGCGGGAATCGTGGGCCTGAAGAGCGGCTCGCTGCTCGATGCGAACGAGCTGTCGAAATCCCACGGGACGAGCACGGCCCGCCCGTCGCCCGGCCTGAAGTACACGAAGTAGTCATCGCCCTTGTCCTTCGCCAGGTTGCCCTCGTTGTTGCTCAGGCAGGCCTGGACCGCGAAGAAGAGCAGCCACTCGTCCACATCGATGCGCTCCGCGATGCGCGCCGGGAACTCCGCATCAGGCGTGAGCTCCGGGGAGAACGCGCCGCAGAGGCGGATGATCTCCTCGTAGTCGTCATGGGCCCAGTCACCGTTGATGTTCTCGTAGAACTGCCGGTAGGCGCCGGGATCCGTCCCGAGATACGTGAAGTCGGCCGAGCGGCCGAGCGCCTCGATCTCCCAGCCCCTGTAGAGCGTTCCCGTCTCGTTGCCCTCGCCGAAGCAGCGTCTGAGGAGATCCTCGCCCACGATCTCGACGCGCAGGTAGCGCGCATCCCACTCCCCGTGGAGCCAGAGGTTGACGAACCACTCCTGGCTGTACGGCAGGCCCGCGCGCTTCAGGAGGTCCATGGAGATGATCTGGCTGTCCGTGTTCTGGCGGTTCAGATCGATGCGCG
>DHGK01000076.1 GCA_002402755.1 Planctomycetes bacterium UBA4800 | reverse complement strand
GGAGATTCGCGCGTTCGGGATGCCCTGTGAACGGTTACAATGTACGCAACGCAACGAGAGAGAGAGGATGATCATGCGCGCACGTTCGTCACTGGTGCTCATCGCCGCCGCGTGTCTGCTTGCGCCGTGCGCCGCCGTGCGCGCCGGCGAATTCCATGTCGCCCCGGGCGGCGATGATGCCGCGCCGGGGACGAAGGCGGCGCCGCTGCGCACGATCCAGCGCGCCGCCGACCTCGCGCAGCCGGGCGATGTCATCACCGTGCACGCGGGCACCTACAGGGAGCGCATCAATCCGCCGCGGGGCGGCCTGTCCGACAAGGAGCGCATCGTGTACCGGGCGGCGCCCGGCGAGAAGGTCGAGATCAAGGGCTCCGAGGTCGTGAAGGGCTGGGTGAAGGCCGAGAACGACGCATGGAAAGCCGTGCTGCCGGACTCGTTCTTCGGCGGCTTCAATCCGTACGCGGACCTGATCCGGGGAGACTGGTTCGATCCCCGGGGCCGCGAGCACCACACGGGCGCCGTGTACCTGGACGGCGAGTGGCTCATCGAGGCAACGAAGCTCGAGGAGGTGCTGAGCCCGGCGGACGCGCCGCCGGCGTGGCTGGGCGGTGCGGGCACGCAGTATCTCCTGAACGTGGCCTGGCTCCGACCGGGCGGCGCCGCGCAGAACCTGCCGCGGATTCCGGCGACGAAGAGCGCCGCCCGGCACGGCACCCAGGATGCCGACTGCTCCGAGGGCGGCCGGTGCGTCGGCTGGATCGCGCACGGCGACTGGCTTCGCTACGAGGGCGTCGACTTCGGCGCGAAGACCGAGCAGATCGAGATCCGCGCGGCATCCGCGAGCACGGGCGGCGTCATCGAGCTCCGTCTGGACGGACCCGAGGGAGAGCTTCTGGGAACCTGCACGGTTCCGAACACCGGCGACTGGCAGTCGTGGTCCTCGTTCACGCCCGCGATCAAGGCCGTGAGCGGCGTCAAGACGCTGTGCCTGGTCTTCAAGAGCCGGACGCCGGCCGCCGGCCGGAACCCGGGGCTCTGGTTCGCGCGCGTCGACGGCGCCGCGACGACGATCTGGGCGCAGTTCAAGGACGCCGACCCGAACGAGCGCCTCGTCGAGATCAACGTGCGCCGGACCGTCTTCTATCCGGACAAGCCCGGCCGGGACTTCATCACCGTGCGGGGCTTCGCGCTGCGCCATGCGGCCACGCCGTGGGCGCCGCCGACCGCCGAGCAGATCGGCCTCGTCGGCACGCACTGGAGCAAGGGCTGGGTGATCGAGGACAACGCCGTCAGCCACTCGACGTGCTCGGGCATCGCGCTCGGCAAGCACGGCGATGAGTGGGACAACACTTCGGCCAACTCGGCCGAGGGCTACGTCAAGACCATCGAGCGCGCGCTCGCGAGGGGCTGGCACAAGGACGCCATCGGGCGCCACGTCGTCCGCAACAACACGATCTCGCACTGCGAGCAGGCGGGCGTCGTCGGCAGCCTGGGGGCCGCGTTCAGTACCGTCGAGGGCAACGAGATCCACGACATCCACGTGCGGCGGCTCTTCTCGGGCGCAGAGATGGCGGGCATCAAGTTCCACGCGGCCATCGACACCGTCATCCGCAACAACCACATTCATCGGACGTGCCTGGGGCTGTGGCTCGACTGGATGGCGCAGGGAACGCGCGTCTCGGCCAATCTGTTGCACGACAACGCCGGCCAGGACCTCTTCGTCGAGGTCGACCACGGGCCGTTCGTCGTCGACAACAACCTGTTCCTCTCTCCCGTGAGCCTGCTCGACATGTCGGAGGGCGGCGCCTACGCGCACAACCTGTTCGGCGGGAGGATCATCTCCCGGCCTGAGCCCGGGCGCGAGACGCCGTACCACCCGGCGCATTCGACCGCGGTCGCGGGCCTGACGACGATCAAGGGCGGCGACGACCGCTTCTACAACAACATCTTCGCCGGGGCGGGCGGCCCCGCCGCGGGCGGCGGCGCGCGCACCGACAAGGACCCGGCCTGGGCGGGCGGCTACGGATTGTGGGTGTACGACTGGCGCCCGCTCCCGCTCGCAACGGGCGGCAATGTCTACGTGCACGGCGCGCAGCCGTACGGCAAGGAGGAGCAGGCCGTCGTGCTGGAGAAGCTCGACCCGCAGCTTCGGCTTGCGAGCGAGAACGGGGAGGTCGCGCTGAGCGTCGCGTTCGAACAGGCGCCGGCGAATCCCGGCGCCGTGCTCGTGACGACCGAGCTTCTCGGCAAGGCGAAGATTCCCGATCTGCCCTACGAGAACGCCGACGGCTCGCCGCTCCGCGTGGACGCCGATTACTTCGGCGCGGCGCGCAGCGCGGCGAACCCGACGCCCGGGCCTTTCGAGGGCCTCGGCGCCGGTCTGCGCGTCCTCAAGGTCATGACGCCGCGCGCGGCGGGCGCGACGTACGCGGGCCCCTGGAACATGACCGAGCTCGGGAAGGCGCCGCGCGCGGACTGGGGCGCGCCCTCGGGCGTCCTCCGGCAGGTCTTCTACGAGGGCGAGCCGCTCGACGGGAAGCCGACGCGCGTCTTCGCGTACGTCGCCGTGCCCGACTGGGGGGCGGCGCCTTTCCCCGGCATGGTGCTGGTCCACGGCGGCGGCGGCAAGGCGTTTCCCGAGTGGGCGGCGCTGTGGGCGCGCCGCGGTTATGCGGCCATCGCCATGGACCTCGGAGGCTGCGGGCCTGACGGGCAGCGCCTTCCCGATGGCATGCCGGGACAGGGCGACGAGATCAAGTTCCGCCCGTTCGCCGAGGGCGAGGCCGCCTCGATGTGGACGTACCACGCCGTCGCCGCGGTGATCCGCGGCCACTCGCTCCTGCGCGCGTGCAAGGAGGTCGACCCGCAGCGGACCGGCGTGACCGGCATAAGCTGGGGCGGGTATCTCACCTGCATCGCCGCCGGCATCGATGACCGCTTCAAGGCGGCCGTGCCCGTGTACGGGTGCGGCTTCCTCCACGAGAACAGTTGCTGGCTGGGCTGGTTCGAGAAGCTCGGCCCCGAGCAGGCCCGGCGGTGGGTCGAGCGCTTCGATCCGTCGCGCTACCTGTCCGGCGTCGCGTGCCCCATCCTGTTCGCCAACGGCACGAACGACTTCGCGTATCCGCTCGACAGCTACCGGGCGTCGTACCGCCTCGTCAAGACGCCGGTCGCGATCCGCATCGAGGTGCGCATGCCGCACGGCCACCCGCAGGGGTGGGCGCCGCAGGAGATCGGCATCTTCGCCGACAGCAACCTCCGGGGCGGCGACCCTCTGGCGGCGCTCGGGCCGCTCGTCGAGACGGGCGGCAGAGCGTCGGCGAAGTTCGTTGCCAGGGTTCCCGTCGTTCGGGGACAGCTTCACTACACGGCGGGCACGGGCAAGTGGCAGGACCGCGCCTGGGAGAGCCGCGATGCGCAGCTTGACGGCGACAGCGTCGCGGCGGAGCTTCCCGCCGCGCGCCCGCTCGTCTACTACCTGAGCGTGACCGACGTGCGCGGCGCGATGGTGAGCACGGCGCATGCCGAGCTTCCGTGAGCCGTTGCCAGGGAAAGGAGCGTTGACATGACCGGAGCATCTTCAGCGCCGCGGCGCGAGTTCCTGAAGTCGAGCGGAGGGGCCGCCGCCTCGGCCCTCGTCCTCGGGGCCGTTCCCGCCGTCCATGCCGGCGAGGACAACACGATCCGCCTGGCCCTGATCGGCTGCGGCGGCCGGGGGACCGGCGCGGCGGCCGATGCCATGTCGGTCAAGAACGGCCCGATCAAGCTCGTCGCCATGGCCGACGTCTTCCAGAACCGGCTCGCAAGCAGCTACGAGAATCTCAAGAAGCAGTTCGGCGAGCAGGTCGACGTCTCCGAAGACCGGAAGTTCCTCGGCTTCGATGCGTACCTGAAGGCGATCGACTGCCTCAGGCCCGGCGACGTCGCGATTCTGACGACGCCGTGCGCCTTTCGCTGGGTTCACTTCAAGTACGCCGTCGAGAAGGGCGTCAACGTCTTCATGGAGAAGCCGACCGCGGTCGATGGCCCGACGACCCGGAAGATGCTGGCGCTTGCCGAAGCCTCCGAGAAGAAGAACCTCAAGGTGGGCGTGGGGCTCATGTGCCGGCACTGCAAGGCTCGCTGGGAGCTCCTGGACCGGATCCGGGGCGGCCAGATCGGCGAGCTCACGATGCTCAGGACCTACCGGTTGATCGGCCCGGCCGGTTTCACGGGCCCGAAGCCCGAGGGCATGTCCGAGCTGCTCTACCAGGTGCAGCGCTACCTGGGCTTCTTCTGGGCGGGAGGCGGCCTCCTTCACGACTACACGAGCCACAACATCGACGAGTGCTGCTGGATGAAGGGCTCGTGGCCCGTGCGCGCGCAGGGCTCGTGCGGCCGGTACTACCGCGGCGATGGCGTCGACCAGAACGGCGACCACTACTTCGTGGAGTACACCTTCGCCGACGGCGCCAGGCTCTTCGTCAACGCCCGGAACATCGCCGGCTGTCACGACGAGTTCGCGAGCTACGCCCACGGCACGAAGGGCTCGGCCGTGATCTCGACCTTCATGCACACGCCGGCCAAGTGCCGCATCTACAGGGGGCACACCTTCGCCGATGCCGAGCTCGCCTGGGCGTTCCCGCAGCCCGAGCCCAATCCCTACCAGCTCGAATGGGATCACCTGATCGATGCCATCCGGCAGGACAAGCCCTTCAACGAGGCCAGGCGCGGCGCCGAGCTGAACCTCGTCCAGATCATGGGGCGACTGGCCTGCCATACCGGCCAGGCGGTCACGTGGAACGATGCCCTGAACCACCCGCACGAGTTCGCGCCCGGCGTGGACGCGCTGGCGATGGATTCGCCCGCCCCGTTGCAGGCGGAGCCCAACGGCGTGTATCCGCTGCCCCAGCCCGGGATCAAGACGAAACGGGAGTACTGAGGGAGGGTACATATTTGGTGAACCCATGGTCCCGCGGGCGCCGGCTGCGGCCGGCGTTTCCCCCCTTCTCCCGAAGGGGGGACGGAGGGGGGGTTGTTTCAGGGTGAGCAGGGACGCCGAGCGATTGCCGCCGTGGAGACCTCCGGTCCCCGCCTCCATGGCGCCGGCAGAGCCGCAATTGCGCAACGGAC
>DHGK01000302.1 GCA_002402755.1 Planctomycetes bacterium UBA4800 | reverse complement strand
GCGGCCCTCCGCGTCGCTGCACGCAAGCACGTGCCTGCCCGGCGCGATCGCGAGCACGAATTCGTCCCCCTCCTCGGGGAGGGCGACACCGTCGAGGAAGAAGAAGAGCCGCGCGCTCTCGGCCAGCACCTTCACCGCCACCGCGCCGCCGGCGCTCGCGTACCGGCTGCCCGGCGCCGGCGACGCGAAAAACGGCCCGCCCGGCACAATCGCCGCGCAGCTCCCCTCGTGGGCCGGAAGCCCGGGCTTGCCCCGCGCCCGGAGATACGCCTCGATGTCCGCCGGCCACCTCGCGAACACTTTCCACGCGACCTCCCGCCCCGCCATGCACTCAGCGCACAGAAGCGCGCCGCTCCGCGCATCGACGGCATGGCGCTCGTGCACCTCGCACGCGCGGTTGTCGGCGGCAAGGAGCCGCCCCTGCACCTTCGCCGGGCACCAGGCGCCCGCCGCGAGGCCCGTCTCCGCGCACACCAGGCCCGACCCGATCCCCGGCGGCGGCGCCGGCCACCTCGGCCGCGGGTCCAGCCACGACAGAACTTCGATCGCGCAGGGCCGCGCCGCCTCGCCCCCCACGAGCGACGGCGAGCCCTCGCCGGAGAAGTTTCCCGCCCACACCCCCACCGTGAAAGAAGGAGGCGTCATCAGCGTACGTGCGCCTCGCCTCAAGTCGGGCACGAAAGCCGAGGTGATCGTGCTCGTGGAAGGCGGCGCGAAGGCGCGGACGCTGACGGCCGGCGACCTGCTTGCATCCGATCCCCTGGGAGTGTGGGCGCATCGGAAGGACGTCGGCGATAGCCTGAAGTTTGCGCGGTCGCTGAGAAGACGAGCCGAACACCGGGGGCGGGCGTGATTCTGCTCGACACGGATGTCATGGTGGATGTGCTCAAAGGGCACGTTCCCGCGAGGGGCTGGCTCGCGTCGGTCACCCTGCAGGAGATCGGCATTCCCGGGTTGGTTGCGATGGAACTCCTGCAGGGATGCCGAGACGCGCGCGAGCAGCGGCGCGTCGAGAGGACGCTCGGCACGTACCCGCTTTACTGGCCGTCGGGGGAGGACTGCGCGAGGGCGCTGACCTGGTTTGCGGCGTGCCGAATTCCGGGGACAGTCACCGGCAGTACACCAAATTGTGGTAGAATGGTGTATACAGACTCGCACCGCGGAGGCGTTCATGGCACGCACGAACATCGACATCGATGAGAAGCTCATGCGCCAGGCGCTCGCGTTGACCGGAGCGCGCAGCAAGCGTGAGGCCGTCGAAATCGCGCTCACGCGCCTCGTCCAGAAGGGCTCCGTCTACCGCGCGTTGCGAAAACTCCGCGGCAGACTCCCTTGGCAGGGCGACATCCGGGCGTGGCGAGCCGCGCGCCCATGATCGTCGTCGACACCGCCGTCTGGGCCGCCTACTTCAACGGCGAGCACACCGCCCTCGTCGCGCGTCTCGATCAGGCGCTCCGGACCGAGGAGGACATTGCGCTCTTGCCCGTGATACTCACCGAGGTGCTTCAGGGATTCCGTTCGGACTCCGGTTTCGCACGCGCACGCGACCTGCTCCTCGCCATGCTCCTCGTGGCGCCGTCGCCGGCAACTCACGTTGCCGCCGCGGCGCTTTTCAGGCGCCTGCGCGCACGTGGCGCGACCATTCGAGGCACGATCGACTGCATAATCGCGCAGACGTGCATCGACGGGGAGCTCCAGCTTCTGAGCCCCGACATCGACTTCGTGAGAATTGCCGAGCACGCGCCGCTCGACCTCTACCGACCGTAGGCATAGGGTCGGAGCACTATCCCCGCGGCGATGGCGCGTGCGCCCACGTCCGGCAGGGCCGTTTCAAACGACGGGAGCGACGCCGGTGGATTCGGCTGCCGCTCCTCGCCGGGATCTGGTATGCTGGCGAACAGGAGAGGAACGATGCGCACCGCCGCCCGACGTGCCGTTGCGATCTGCCTTGCGAGCTGCCTGGCGGGTGGAGCGCAGACGCCGCCGCCCGCCGAGGGCCCCGACGGATTCGGCAAGGGTGGGGTTGATGACCGTTCGTGGCTTCGGCGCGGCCTGAAGAGCGAAGGCGGCACCGAGGCGACCGAGGAGGCGCTTCGGGCGGCGCTGGAATGGCTTCGCCGTCACCAGAACCCCGACGGGAGCTGGTCGTGCCGCGATTACACGGCCCGTTGCGACAAGGAGAAAGGGCCGTGCAGAATTCACGCGAAGAACCCCGACCCTGCCGGCGGCGACGGCCGGGGGAGAAAAGAGCACGATATCGGCGTGACCGCGCTGGCCATGCTGGCCTTCACGGGTTGGGGCCACACGCACCGCACGGGCACGTACCCCGAGTACACCGAGGTCCTGAAGAAGGCCTGCGACTACTTAAAGGGCGTGCAGATCAAGGGAACCGGCGATCCGAACTACGACGGCTGCTTCCGCACGCTGGAGTCGATTCCCAAGGACAAGCGCAAGGAAGCCGAGGTCGACGAGGATCAGCGGTGGATGTACGACCACGCCATCGCCACGATGTCGATGGCCGAGCTCTTGACGCTCTCGGGCGACAAGCTCGTGCTCACGCGCACGGTGGAGGATGCGGCCATGTTCTGCATCCGCGCCCAGAACGAGGGCCGGGGCTGGCGCTACAGTGTCACGCTCGGCGACAACGACACGTCCGTCACGGGTTGGATGGTGCTCGCGCTGAAGACCGTCATGACGTGCCGGTTGCTGGACTACGTGAGCATGCCGAGCACCGAGGAGCTCGAGCACGCCTTCAAGGGCGCCCTGAACTGGTTCGACCATGCCACGAACACGTCGACCGGGTTCACGGGCTACAAGTCGCCCGGCGACCAGGGCTCGCAGATGCCGGAGCTCGATAAGGTCAAGGGCGGCTACCCCTTCGCCAAGGAGCAGTCGTGCATGACGGCGGTGAGCATCCTATGCCGCCTCTTGGCAGGACAGCCGCGCTCCAACGAAACGATCAAGAAAGGCGTCGGCTACGGCCTCATGAAGCACCCGCCCACGTGGCAGCTCCGCCGGGAGCAGGCCCCGAGCACCATCGACTTCTGCTACTGGTTCTTCGGGACGCATGCGATGTACCAGTACGGCGGCGTGCTGTGGAAGGAGTGGAACGAGACGGTGCACAAGGCGCTCCCCCCCACCCAGCGCGGGTTCGATCCCAAGGACCGCAATTGCGAGGACGGATCCTGGGATCCGATCGACGAGTGGAGCCGCACGGGGGGGCGCGTCTACACGACGGCGCTCGGCGCCCTGACCCTCGAGGTCTACTACCGCTACGAGCGCGCGAGGGAGAGAGCACGGTCAAGGAAGTCACGCGCGCATCCGCGCGGCCGACCGGAACTCCGAGCACGACTTCGCCGCGCTCGACGCGGGCCCGTCGCTCGAGGAGAGATCATCGCGCTTCCCCGGTGAGCTCGATCGCCCGGAGCGGGCTCGACGAAGCCCGGCGCGGCCTGTAGGCGGGGGCGGCGGCTTCCATGCCGCCTCCTCGCCCGCAAACATCGCGCCGGCGCCCGGGCGAGGCGCCTCAGGACCCCTGCGCCGTGGAAACATCTTTCCTCCGGCGGCAACATCCCCGGACCGCGGCCATGAGCGCCGGCGCCCCCGCGCCCTACTCCGCCCCCCGCACGTGTCACGTCCGCCGCAGTGCCGGGCGCGAGCTTGAGCTCGCGCGGCTCGCGAAGCTCGCCCGCGAAGAAACGCGGCGCGCAATAGTCCGCGCGCGCCGTGCCGGAGGGGCCGCCGGGGCGTAGTGGATAAGTACGCGCAAGAGTCTCCCTGCAACCCCGATCCCGGCAGTGCGTGCCCGCCGCCGCGAGCACAAGCTCGCCGAGATCCATGTCACGGCCGGTGGTCCAGTCGGTGGCGCACCACGCGGAGATCATGCGCGCACCCCACCGGCCAAGACTGACCCGGGCGGCGAGCAGCCCTCCACCCTGAAGTCACGCAACGGATTGGCTTTTTTGACATGGACCGTGACTTCGGGTGGGTCAATCCTGGCCGCCAGGTTGGGTCAGTTCCTAAGGGGCCGCGCAACAATAAC
>DHGK01000135.1:7102-21781 GCA_002402755.1 Planctomycetes bacterium UBA4800 | reverse complement strand
TGGAGACCTCCGGTCCCCGCCTCCATGGCGCCGGCAGAGCCGCAATTGCGCAACGGACGGGTGCATTGCGCGTTTCGACGGGCGGGTTCACCGAATACGTAACCGTTCACGGGGCATCCCGAACACGCGAATCTCCGCCTTCAGCACATCACATTCCGGCGTCCTTCGTGGTGCTCTTTCCGATTCACCACAGAGAAGACAGAGGGCACAGAGAACGGAACGTGAGACGTTACAAGGCTCCGTGTCAAGTGCGGCGGTCTCTCTCCGCGTTCTTCTCTGTGCTCTCGGTGACTCTGTGGTTTCTTTCCCGTCGGATGACACGTGGTTGTGTACCCGAACACGGCGAGAAAACCGTGAACGGTTACGGGACTTCGGTACACCCCGGGCGCGCGGTGATTCACCGCCGGTTCTTGGCGTCTTCGAGTCTTGGTGGCATCGTCCTTCCGTCCTATTCAATGCTTTACCGCGCTCCGGTGTTCTCACGTACGAGCGAGAAGACGGCTCNNCCCCCTTCGGGAGAAGGGGGCGGACGGCCGGCGGACTTGTGGGTAAGCGTCAGCCCCGGATGCGGGGGGCGGCCGCCGATCCTTGCCTCGACCCTGGTTGCTGCGTATACTCCGTGGGTCACGCAGCAGGCCCACGTGCTCGAGGAGACTATGCGGCGGCGCGCTCGTAGGACAGGTCATGCCCGGCTTGTGAACCTCGCGGACGGATTCCGTCCGCACGCCGCGCGTTGCGCGCCCGAGGGTGATTGCACGTCGCCGCCCGCGGGCCGTACGGGCGCGGGGTTTGCGCTGCGCGCAGCCGCCGGAGCGCTGCTTCTCGCGCTCGGCGCCTCGGCCGCCGAGCCCGGCGCCGCGCCGTGGACCGTCGAACGCTGCGATGCGCAGGCGCTCGAAGCCGAGCTGCGTTTCAGCGCCGAAGGGATCCGCGAGTTCGGCGTCGAGGATGGCAAGGCGGGCGTGCTTCAGCACGTCGCGCCCGCGGCGGACACGCCGCGCGAGGCGCGGTTCCTGCTCACGCCGATCGTGGGAAGGCGCCTGCCCTCCTCGCCCGTGACCGTGTTCGCGCGCGGCGAAGGACCCACCTTCCTGTGCGCCGTCCCGTTCGATCTGCCCGAGGGCTGGGCGCCGTTTGCATGCGCCCGGACGCCGGGATCGGGGCTTGAGACCATCAGGAAGCAGGCGATCGAGGTGCCCGGCGGGGCCGAGCGCGCGCTCCTCGGCGGGAGCGCCGTGCTGCCCGATGCGGTGGCGCGCACGGGCTGGTCGGGAGGGGAGGAATGGACGTCCCTCGGCCGGTGCGCGGCGGACCTGGAGCGCACGACGGCGCTTCTTCCCGCCGCCTGCGCGGGTGCGGCCGGCCCCGTCTTCGCGTGGTCGGCGCAGCCCGCGTCCGCGTCGCCGGGCGTGTGGGTCGCATCGGCGGCGGGGCGGTGCATTCGGCTTGCCGCCGAAGGCTCGTTTCCGTGCCTCGCCGCCTCGGGACGGACGGTTGCCTGCGTATGGTCGACCGCCGACACGGTGTTCACGGCGGCGAGCGGCGATGGCGGCGCGACCTGGGGAGCGGCGCGCGTGGTCGCGGGCTCGCGCGCGATCGTGCGCACGGCCGCGGCGCTGCGCGGCGACCGCATGGCGATTGCGTGGGAGACGCCCCAGGGCGTCTCCTGGCGCACGAGCGCCGACGGGGGCAGGACCTTCGGCGCGGCGGGCGAGCTTCCGGGCAGCCATTCGAGGCCGCGCGTCGAGATCCTCGAGAACGGCGGCGCGGCCGTCGCCTACCTGCGCAGAGGGCCGCGCGGGAACGAGGCGGCGTGGACGCGCATCGAGGCTCCCGGCCGCGGCGGCGAGAAGACCGATGTGCTTGTGGACGGCGTCCCCGTGCTCGATATCGCCTTCCGCGAGATCGACGGCGCGCCGTTCTTCGCGTACCTCGTGCGCGCGGGCCGCGAGGTGAGAATCGCGCACGGTGTGCGCGGACAGCGGATCTACTTCCTGCCCGCGACGCGCGGGACGCCGTTCGTGGTCGATGCCGGCGTGTGGGACGGCGCCTTGTGCGTGAGCTGCGCGCAGGTGCGCGACGGCGGCATCGAGCTCCTCGCGTTCCTGAGCTCTGATCGCGGGCTGACCTGGTCGGGGCCCGTGCGGTTGCTGAGCGGCCGCGCGTTGTGCGTGCTGGGTGCGGAGCTCGTCGTCGCCTGGCGCCACGCGCGTGGAACGGTCTCGGTGAACGGGACGGAAGTCTTCACGCTGCCCGAGGGCGTGCCGTGCGGGCGGGCGCGCGTGGGACTGGATCCTGGGCGATGCGCGCCGCAGGGATGGCTTGCCGACCGCGCGGCCTTTGCGGGCGAGGGCGTGGTCGATGTGACGGTGCTCCTGAGGACTCCGGCCTCGGAGGACGTGTTCCCCGGCCGGAACGAAGCCCATGCGGCGGAGCTCTCGGGCGGCAAGCGGCGGCCGAGCACGGGGCCCGACCTGGCGCTTCTGGCCGAGACGCTCTCGGCCAAGAGGCTGAGCGGTCGGGCGGGAGGAGAGCTCGTCCTGCCGTTCGGCGTCGCCAACGTCGGCGATCGCGCCTCGGCGAAGGCCGCGCTCGTCATCCGCGCCGGCGGCGAGGCGGTCTTCCGCAAGGACTGCGGCGCGATCGAGCCGGGCGGCGAGATCAACGTGAGCGCCCGCGTGCCGCTGCCGCTCGCGGCGGGGGTCATGGCGCTGTCCTGCACGGTCGAGGCGCCCGACGACCGCGACGGCGGCAACGATGCCCTGGAGCCGGCGGTCGAGGTGCGCCCCGAGAACGTGACGACGCTCGCGCCCGGCGGCGAGACGCGCCTTGCGCTTCCGGACGATGAGCACGTGACGCTCGCGTGCGAGCAGGCGTGCTACATGACCGTGGACACGGGCGGGCTCGACCCGGCCGCCGTGCGGGCGGTGTTCGCCGGCGAGGACGGAACGCGCGAGGTGTCGTGCGCCAGGCCGATCGATGTCGCGGCGGGGACGCACCGCGTGCTCTTCAGGGCGGGCGCGGAGGGGCGGATCGCCGTGCGGCTCGTCCTGAAAACCGATGCCTTCGAGCCCAACGACCGGCCCGAGGATGCCGCGCGCGTGCTGCCGGGCTCGGAGCTCGAGCTGCGGCTGACCCCGGCGGGCGATCGCGACTGGTTCTCGGTGCCCGCGGCCGAAGAGGGCCACCTGACGCTGCGCGCGACCGGGCTTGCCGAGGGGGCGGAGCTCGTCGCATCGGTCCGCGCCGGCGGGGCGTGGATCATCCGCGATGCGCCGATGCCGTGCGCCGTGTTCGTCCAGCCGGGCGTGTGCGAGGTGATGCTTGCCGAGCGATGGGGACGCGCGGTCGCGGAGCCCTTCCGCGTGCGGATCGGCATCGCGGGCGCCGGCGATCCGGACGAGCCCAACGACACGCCGGCGAACGCGCGGCCCTTCGACATGGCGGGAGGGGAGCGCGTCGTCCTGGATCCGCCCGGCGACAAGGACTGGTTCGCGCTCGATGTGGCGGCGCCGGGCTGCCTCGCGTTCAGGGCGCACGATTCGCCCGCGACCATCACGTGCCTGCTTGCGGCCGAGGACGAGAGCTCGCTCGCGCCGCCCGCGGACCTGCCGGTCATTCTGCGGGCGCCGGCCGGCAAGCTGCTCGTGTGCTTCAGCACGCGCGCCGAGGAGAGGACCGCGGCGCGCATAACGGTCGAGCACATTGCCGAGATCGATCCGGCCGGGGCCGGGGAACGCGTGGAGGGGCCGAGGACGGCGGCGTTCCCCGGCGAGGTCGATGTGACGCTCTGGCCGGATGGCGACCGCGATCTCCTCGATGTGCGCGTGCCCGGCCACGGCTTCCTGGAAGTGGCGCTGCCCGCCGGCGCGCCGGCGGAGCTCGCGCCGGCGGCGTCGCTCTGGAGCGGCGGCGCCCCGCTGAGCGGGCTTCGTCTGCTTCCCGCGGTATTCCGCGTCGGGCCCGGGGATGCGCGCATCGAGGTGCGCGACGCGCTGGCGCGCGGCGCCCCGCGCAGCTTCCGCGTCGGCCTGCGTTTCGATGCCGTTCCCGAGGCCGAGCGCGTGTACGACGCGCCCGAGCGGGCGGCGGCGCTCGCGTGTCCCGGCAGCATGCGCCTGACGCTGTGGCCGGCGGACGACGCGTCCTTCGTCAAGGTGGAGGTCCCGGCCCGCGGCATGCTCAGGATCGAGGCGGCGGGCGGCGAGCGCGGCCTGGAGCTCTTCTTCCCGGGAGAGAAGAGCGGGCGCAGGGTGCAGCGGGGGCGCGCGGCGGTCGTGCGCGTCGAGCCGGGGGCCTGCCTCGTCCGCGTGCGGCCGCTGGCGCCGCTCAAGGAGCCGTTCAGGTGCACGCTCAGCGCGCGCCTCGAACCCGTCGATGACGCCGGGGAGCCCAACGATGCGCCGAAGGATGCCTCGCCGCTCGCGCCGGGCGCTTGGCGGACGCTGCTTCTCTTCCCGCAGGACGACGTCGACTGGTTCCGCATCGAGGCCGCGCGGGGCGGCGCCTTCGCATTCGAGGCTCGGGGCGCGGCCGCGGAGCTCTCGCCGCGCGTCGATGTGCTCGGGCCGCACGGCGGCGTCCTCGCCGAGGGAGTGCCGCCGGGCGGCGTCTTCACGGTCGATCCGGGAACGTACCTGGTGCGCCTGCACGACGCGGCCGGGCGGGCCGCGCGCGCGCCCTTCGAGGTCAGGATCGCGCCCGGGGGCGCGGGAGGGCGCCCGTGAAGGCGCTCTGCGCGCTGGCGGCGGGAGCGGCGCTCTGGGGGCTCGCCGGGTGCCGCGAGGAACGCTCGACGATGGCGTGGATGCCGCCGCCGCTCACGAGCGCGGACATCGAGCGGTACCTGAGAGCCGAGGAGCGGCTCGGCGCCGGCGGCAAGACGGTCGATGAGCTGCACAGCATGCTGGGCGTCGAGCAGCGCGAGGTGACGGTCGCGCTGGCGGGCGCGGGGTTCACGCCGGCGCAGTTCCTCGAGATGGCGGAGACGGTGTTTCTCGCCCGCCATGGACGGCGCATGTTCGTGGAGCTGCCGAAGGAGCGCAGCGCGCTGGCCGCGGCGCTCGCCAAGGAGGAGTGGAGCGGCCCGCAGGCCGCCGCGATCAGGAAGGCGCTGCTGGAGGAGGCTCGGAGCGATGTCGAGCGCTCGCCCTTCATCGAGCGCGTGCTCGAGAACGCGGCGGTGCTGGAGGCGTACGAGGCGCGCGCGCGGAAGGCAGCCGCCGGCGCGTCGAAGTGATAGAGGCGCGCGCCGGACGCGCGGCCTCCCACCGCCCGCAGGAACAGCTTCCCCCCTTTCACGCTTCCCCCCTTTCACGCTTCCCCCCTTTCACGGAAAGGGGGGACGGGAGGGGGGATTCAGGGGTTGAGGCCGCCGGAGGCGGCCGGGCTGCGGGCGGAGCCCGCAGCAGGAGGGGGGATTCAGGGGTTGAGGCCGCCTTTGGCGGCCGGACTTGCGTAAGAATGCGGGCGAAGCCCGCATTCTCACGCAAGCAATTCGCTGACCGAGCGCTTCACGTTGATGTTGTGGATCACGTGGGCGAAGAGCGGCGCCACCGAGACCTCGTGGTACCACGGGTGCTCGGCCATGAACTGCGGGCCGCGGAAGACGGCGTCCGTGCCGATGAAGCCGTCGAACAGGCCCTCCTCGCGGGCCTTGTCGAACTTCTCGTGGGCCTTGCCGCTCAGGAAGGGCAGCGTGCAGGCGAAGAAGATCTTCTCGGCGCCCTTCTCCTTGCAGAGGCGCGCCGCGTTGAGCAGCGTGCCGCCCGTCGCCACGAGATCGTCGCCCATGAAGACGTTCTTGCCGCGCACGTCGCCGACGAGGCTCATCTTCTTGATGGTCGAGGGCTGCTCGTAGTTGCGCTCCTTGTCGACGATCGCCAGGCCGGTCCCGAGCGAGCTCGCGTACGTTCGGCCGCGGTCGGCGCTGCCCACGTCCGGGGCGACGACGATCATATTGGGGACGGCGAGGTGCTGGCGGAAGTACGACGTGATCACGCGGTGGGCGTGGAGGTTCTCGAGGTGCGCGCGCCACAGGAAGCCCTCGATGGCCTCGGCGTGAATGTCGATCGTGATGATGCGGTTGGCGCCGGAGGCTTCCAGGAAGCGCGCCACCTGCTGGGCGGTGATGCTCTCGCGCGCCTTCTTGCGCTCCTGGCGCGCATACGGGAACTGGGGCAGAACGGCGGTCACCGACGCCGCGTCGGAATTGTAGGCGGCGTTGACGGCGGTGCAGACGGCCATCAGGTTGTCGTTGACGCTCCGGTCCTGGACCATGGGATCGTCGATGCACTGGACGACGTAGATGTCCTGGCCGCGGACGTTGTCGTTGATGACGGTCTTGATCTCGCGGTTGGCGAAGACGACCTCGTCGCTCGAGGTGAACTGGAACCGGTCCAGGGTCTGGTCCTGGGAGTAGATCCTGTCCAGCTCGTCGATGATGCGCTTCGTGAACTCCGACCCGGATCGGCAGGCGATAAGGCACAGTCTTCCGCGTGTGACCATCAGCAGGGCCTCCAGCAAGGTTTGTGGTATGGTAGGGGCGGGAGCGCGCGCCATCAAGACCCCGCGGGCGAGGCTTGACCGGCGCCGGGGCGGGGGGCAGGATGGAGCCTGCGCGGAATCCGCCCGGAGTCCCGGGGTCGGGCCGTCGAAGGAGAACGAGCCATGCGCTCAGCAGTCGTGTGCGCCGTCGTGTTGGTCGTTGCGGGCTGCGCCGCTCCGGCGCACATGACGCCGGGAGGTTACCTGGGCCTCGCCGAGGACGATGAGTATCCCGAGGGCCGGGGCACGCTCGTGGCGCACGTTGCGGACGCGGGGTATTACGCCGTGTCGGAGGTCGAGATCGTCCCGTACGAGGACTACGCCGCGGCCGCGGCCGAGGGCCGCGTCAAGTACGAGGCCGCGGCGGGCCCCGTGATCTACTACAGCGTCGAGGCGGACCTCGATCTCGCGCCGGCGCCGAATGTGCGCGAGTGGGTGAGGATCCTGGAGCGGAAGAAGACGACACGGCCGTAGACGAGGCCTGGCCGCGGGGCCGCATGGCGTCCGCGGCCGCCGGCGCAGGGAGGATCGCATGAAGAAGATCTGCATTCCGCTTGCCGACGGTTTCGAGGAGATCGAGGCGGTGACGCTCATCGACGTCCTGCGCCGTGCGGGCTTCGCCGTGACGACGTGCGGCCTGAGCGGTCTCCAGGCGAAGGGAGCCCACGGCATCGCGGTCGCCGCGGACACGACGATCGACCAGGCGCTCGCCGGCGCCTGGGACATGGTCGTCCTGCCGGGCGGCATGCCCGGCGCGACGACCCTCAGGGACGATGCGCGCGTCGGGAAGCTGCTCGAGAAGACGGCCGCCGCGGGCGGATACATCGGCGCGATCTGCGCCGCGCCCATCGCGCTCGCGCGCTTCGGGCTTCTCGCAGGCAAGAAGGCGACAAGCTACCCCGGCTTCGCCGGCGAGATGGCGGGCGCCGACTATCGCGAGGACCGCGTCGTCTGCGACGGCAAGGTGATGACGAGCCGCGGGCCGGGAACGGCGATGGAGTTCGCGCTCGCGATCACGGAGCAGCTTGCCGGCCGCGCCAAGGCCGAGGAGCTCAAGGCGCAGATGCTGGCGCGGTGAGCTCATGCCGCTCGGCGGCGGCGAGGGACGCGGCCACGAGCTCGGCGAGGGGCAGCGCCGCCTCCGCGGCATCGAGCTCCGCCGCGGTCGAGCGCGTGGCCGGGTGCGGCGGCACGAGGTAGCCGCAGCAGTCCTCGTGGCGCTCGATGCTGACCTCGTAGGTGCCGATCGCCCGGGCCTCGGCGACGATCTCCTTCTTGTCGTAGCCGACGAGCGGACGGAGGACCGGCAGGGAGACCGCGGCCGCGACCGCGGCCATGTTCTCGATCGTCTGCGAGGCGACCTGGCCGAGCGCCTCGCCCGTCGCGAGCGCCTGCGCGCCCTCGCGCGCGGCGATGCGCTCGGCGAGCCTGAACATGAACCGGCGGTAGAGGAGCACCCGCAGAGCCTCGGGGCAGTCGGCGATGATGCGCTGCTGAATCTCGGCGAGCGGCACCTGCCAGAAGGGATGCGCGCCCTGGCCGCGGAGCAGGATCTCGGCGAGCCGGCGGGCCTTCTCCTGGCCCGCTCTCGTCGTGTAGGGGAAGCCGTGGCAGTGGACGAACACCGGCAGGGCGCCGCGGCGCATCATGCGGTACGCGGCGACCGGCGAATCGATGCCGCCCGACAGCAGGCACGCGACCTTGCCGCTCGCGCCGAGCGGCAGCCCTCCGCGTCCCGGAACATGCTCCCAGGACACGAGGGCGCGCGTCCCGATGAGGCTCACATGCAGCGTGATGGCGGGGTTCTCCAGGTCGACGCGCCAGCGCCTGGCCTCGAGGATCTTCGCGCCGAGCAGGCGGTTGATCTCGGGGCTCGTCATCGGGAACGTCTTGTCCGCGCGGCGCGCCCGCACGGCGAAGGAGAGCCCCTCGTTCTCGGGAAGGAATGCGAGCGCGGTGCGCGCGATCGCATCGAGGTCGCACTCCGCGTGCCACACGCGGCCGAAGTGGGCGATCCCGAAGACGCGGCCGAGGGCCTGCGCGGCGCGGTCCCAGGCGGCCTCGTCGTCGATCTCGATGAGCAGCCGCCCGACGAAGGTCCGCACGCGCACGGCGGCCGCCCCCGCGAGGGCGGTCCTGACGGCCGCCTTGAGCTTGTGCTCGAAGAACGGCCGGTTCTTGCCCTTCAGTCCGATCTCGTCGTAGTAGACCGCGATCCTGAGGCTCATCCCCGCGGATTCTATCACGTTTTGCGCCGCCGCGCCGCAGCGCCGCAGCGCAGCGCGTGGCGCCGGCCGCGCCGCGCGCGTACAATGCCGGGCGGTGTCACCGACAATGGCGCAGTACGAGTACCTCGATCACACGGCCGACATTGCCATCCGCGCATGGGGGGAGAGCCCGGCCGCGGCGCTCGCCGCGATGACGGAAGGGCTGCTCGCGCTCATCTACGAGGGGCGGCCGGTCGCCTCGCGCGAGACGCGGTGCGTGTCGGCGGGCGGCGATGCTCCCGACGAGCGCATCGTCAACTACTTCAACGAGCTTCTCTTCCTGATCGAGGGCGAGCGCTGGCTCCCGCGCGGCGTCGAAGACATCGCCGCCGGGCCCGATCGCATCGAGGCGCTGCTCTCGGGCGAGCCCTTCGATCCCGCGCGCCACGCGCTCGCGGGCGAGATCAAGGCCGCGACCTACCATGACTTCTCTCTTCGCGAGGCGGAAGGGCGCTGGGAGCTCCGCATGGTCTTCGACGTGTGAGGGGCCGGCGCCCGCGCTATAATGGGATTCACCCGCGTTCTCTGCCCATGCAACCCGCACCCCGCAAGGAGCGACGCATGATGATTCGAACCGCGCTTGCCGCCGCCGCACTGGCATGCGGCCTGGCCGGCGGAAACGACTGGCCGCAGTGGGGCGGCAACGATCCCGGCCGCAACATGGTCTCGCCGGAGAAGGATCTGCCCGCGTCCTTCGAGCCCGGGCAGAAGCAGGCCGATGGCACGGGCATCGACCCGGCGACGACGAAGAACGTCCGCTGGGCCGTGCGGCTCGGCTCGTACATCTACGGGAACCCGACGGTGGCGGGCGGCAAGGTGTTCGCGGGGACGGATGACACGCTCCTGGCCGGCGACCGGCGCTTCCAGCGCTCGCGCGGCGGGATGGTGCACTGTCTGGATGAGGCCACCGGGGCGACGCTCTGGCGCCTCGTCGTGCCCCGCCGGCCCCCCGAGCGCCTGCCGAAGGAGGAGCACTTCAGCCAGCAGCATTTCGGCACCTGCTCATCGCCCGCGGTCGCGGACGGCCGCGTCTTCCTGATGACGAGCGCGTGCGAGATCGTCTGCCTCGACGTCGACGGGCTTGCGGACGGCAACGACGGCCCCTTCATGAACGAGGGGCAGTACATGGCCGGGGCGGGGAAGAAGCCGGTGATGCTGGAGCCGACGGATGCGGACATCGTGTGGGTGTTCGACATCGTCGACGAGCTGGGCGTATGCCCCCACGATGCCGCGAGCTGCTCTCCGCTCATCGACGGGCGCTTCCTGTACTGCGTCACGAGCAACGGCGTCGAGGAGAAGCACACGCATTGCCCATGCCCCGATGCGCCGAGCTTCTTCTGCCTCGACACGCAGACGGGGCGCCTGTGCGCGGTCGACGCGGAGCGCATGGGGCGGCGGCTCTGGCACTGCCTGTGGAGCCCGCCGTCGATGGGGATCGTCAACGGCCGCAAGCTCGTCTTCTTCGGCGGCGGGGACGGCCTGTGCTACGCATTCGATGCGCTGGCGGAGGTCCCCGAGAAGCCTGTCGAGCTCAAGAAGGTGTGGTCGTACGACTGCAACCCGCCGCACTACCGCTTCCGCGACGGGCAGCCGATCCCGTACTACGCCGGCGACAAGCGCAAGAAGGACTCGCCGAACAAGGACGACGGCACGTACCTCGGCCCGAGCCAGATAATCGCGACGCCGGTGTTCCACGAGGGGCGCGTGTACGTGGCGATCGGCCAGGACCCCGCGCACGGCCGCGGCCGCGGGCTGCTGCACTGCATCGATGCCGCCAAGACGGGCGACATCACCGAGTCGGGACGCGTGTGGTCGTTCGACGGCCTGGAGCGCAGCATGTCGAGCGTCGCCATCGCGGACGGCGTCCTGTACGCCGTCGATTTTGCAGGCCGGCTCCACAGCATGGACCCCGCGACGGGCGCGGTGCACGCGCGCGTCGAGCTCAACGCCGAGACTTGGGGCACGCCGTTCGTCGCCGACGGGAAGCTCTTCATCGGCACGAAGAAGTACTTCCACGTGTTCTCCGCCGGCGCGGAGCCCAGGGAGCTCGCCAGGATCGCGCTCGGCTCCCCGTCCTACGGCACGCCGGTCGCCGCCAACGGGACGCTGTTCGTGGCGTCGGAGCGGTACCTGTGGGCGGTCGAGGAGGAGACGGCGCCGGCGCAGTGAGCGAAGTGAAGCCGCGCCGCGCCGTGCGGGGCGCGCACATCGAGGTGAACGCACATGGCCGAGCAAGGGCCGAGCAACGCGAAGAACCCGGAAGTCGAGCGCGTCGACGACTTCAGGTGGCGGATTCGCAGGCACGGCGCCATGCGGACCGACGGCATGGTGTACGCGAGCGACGTCCTGATGGCCCAGATCAGGAAGGACGCCTCGCTCGCCCAGGTCGCGAACGTCGCGTGCCTGCCGGGCATCGTCGGCGCGTCGGCCGCGATGCCGGACATGCACTGGGGGTACGGCTTCCCCATCGGAGGAGTCGCGGCGTTCGACCTGGAGGAGGGCGTGATCTCGCCGGGCGGCGTGGGCTACGACATCAACTGCGGCGTGCGGCTCCTCGGCACGGCGCTCGGGCGCGAGGACCTGGACGGGGTCAAGGACAAGCTCCTCGCGGGGCTCTTTCGCAACATCCCGGCGGGCGTCGGCTCCGCGCGCAAGGATTTCAAGCTGTCGCGCGGGGACTACCCCGGCGTTCTCGCCCAGGGCTCGGCCTGGGCGGTCGCGCGCGGCTACGGCGAGCCGGCGGACAGCGAGTTCGCCGAGGAGGGCGGCTGCATCCGCGGCGCCGACCCCGAGGCGGTGAGCGACCGCGCGTATCAGCGCGGCCACGACCAGCTCGGCACGCTGGGCTCGGGCAACCACTTCGTCGAGGTCGATTACGTGCAGGAGATCTTCGACCCCGCGGCGGCCGAGGCCTTCGGCCTCGCGGCCGGACAGGTCGTCATCTTCATCCACTCGGGCTCGCGCGGCCTCGGCCACCAGGTGTGCGAGGACTACATCCAGCGCATGCTCAAGGCCTCGCGGAAGTACGGCATCGAGCTTCCCGACAAGCAGCTCTGCTGCGCGCCGATCAAGTCGTTCGAGGGGAAGCAGTACCTGGGCGCGATGGCGGCGGCCGCGAACTACGCCTTCGCGAACCGGCAGCTCATCACGCACTTCGTCCGCGAGACGTTCGAGAAGAACCTCGGCATGCCGAATCACGGCGTGCGCGTCGTCTACGACATCTGCCACAACATTGCGAAGATCGAGCGCCACCCCGTGGGCGGGAAGGAGCTCGAGCTGTGCGTCCATCGCAAGGGCGCGACGCGCGCGTTCGGGCCCGGCCACCCGTCGGTGCCGGCGCGCTACCGCGCCTTCGGCCAGCCCGTGCTCGTGCCGGGCGACATGGGCCGCTGCTCGTACGTGCTTGCCGGGCACAAGGGCGAGGAGACGTTCTCCAGTTCGTGCCACGGTGCGGGGCGTGTCATGGGCCGCAACGAGGCCAGGCGGCAGCTCGGCAACCGTTCGATCGAGAAGGATCTCGCCGCGCGCAACATCATCGTGCGAGCGCAGAGCCGGAAGACCCTCGAGGAGGAGTATCCCGAGGTGTACAAGGATGTGTCGAGCGTGGTCGATGCGGTCGAGGGCGCGGGTCTGGCGCGCAAGGTCGCGCGGCTCAAGCCCGTCCTGGTGATCAAGGGATGAGCGCAACGAACGCGGCCCTGCTCGTCGCCGTTCTGCCGCTCTTCGCGCCCGGAGCCGAGCCCGCCGCGCCGCCCGCGCCGGCCAAGGGCGCGCTCGTGCTCGCCGTGAAGGACGCCGCCGGGCAGGCGCTCGCCGCCCGGTTCGCGTGCCTCGATCAGCGCGGGGACCCCGCGGCGCAAGGCATCGTGCGCGGCGAGGGCACGTACCCGCTCGACGCGGGCGCGTATCGCGTGATCGTCGGACACGGCCCCGCGTACACGCTCTTCGACGAGCCGGTCCAGATCGCCGCCGGCGCGCCGTCGCGGCGCGACATCGTGCTCGCGCGCGCGATCGACACGACGGACTTCGTGAGCATCGATCCCTGCGCCGCGGGCGCGCCGCCCGATGCGCTCGCGCGGGAGGCCGAGGGGCTCGACCTCGCGCTGCCGCGCGGGGCGCTCGGCGATGGCGTTGCCTGGAATCCCCGCGACCCGGAAGGGAGATTCTCCGCGCTGTGCCCGTGGAGCGGCATCGCGGCCGATGATGCGGCGCTCGCCGGCGTCTGGGCGATCGGGTTCGACCATGACCGCGCCGCCGCGGCATGGTGGGGGGCGCCCGGCGACGCCGGCGCGCTCAGGTTCGACTGGTTCAACCTGCTCGGCCGCGGCCGGAGCATTGCGTTGCTTGCGGGCTCGTCCGAGGAAGGCGTGCTCGGACTCCCGCGGGTCTACGTGCCGGCCGCGAGGGTCGAAGATGCGGTCGGCGCTCTCCGCGGCGGCGCGCCCGCGAGCGTATCGTGGGGGATTTTCGTCCGGTTGCAGGTCGAGGGCGCGCCCGCGGGGGCGCTCGTGCCGGCGCGTTTCGGCGGCGTGTCGCTGCGCGTCACGGTGCAGGCGCCGCCGTGGGTCGAGACCGACGAGGTGACGATCTTCGCGGGCGGCGAGGCCGTGATGCGGACCGATCTCAGGCCCGAGGCGGGAAAGCCGCTGCGCCTCGACCGCACGTACTTCCTGCGCTCGAACCGCGACACCTTCTACGTCGTCGCCGCCTCGGCGACGGGAAACATGGCCGCGTATCTTCCGCGCACGACGAGGCCGCTCGGCATTGCCGGGCCCGTGTGGGTCGATGCCGAGGGCGATGGCCGTTACACGCCCGCGCAGGACTATGCGGCGGCGTTTCTTGCGCGCTATCCGCGGGGGAGCGCGGCGGCGCTCGACGCGCTGCGCCTCGAACCCCTGCGCGTGCAGGTTCAGGCCGCGAGCCTGAGCGACGACCGCATCCTCCTCGACCACATCGTCGACGACATCGCGCAGGCGGTGCGCCTCGCGGCGCTCGGGAACCTGCGGCGGAACGCGTACGCCTGGGCGCCCGACATCTTCGCGCGCAGGCTGGTCAAGAACGATCGGGAGATCGTGGAACTGGCGGAGACGACGGCGGGGCTCGTCGCCTGCGGCTCGCCTGCGGCCTTCGAGACGTTCGCGGAGAGCTTCGAGCGGGCGCCCTACGCGAAGAAGGACGCGGCGCTGCTCGTCCTCTTGCGGCACGGCCGGGCGGTTGCGCCGGCGGCGTGGCACGTCGTCGGCCCCTTCGGCGATCCTGACCGCGCCGGCATTCGCGCCCGGTTCGGGCCCGAGCAGGGCGCGGTCGCCGGCCAGCCGTTCCGCGACTTCCAGGGCAACGAGGCGCGCTGGGAGAAGGTTGCGCCCTCGGGCGGCGCGCTCGTGCTCCGGGCGGCGCCGGACGCGGACGTCCACTACGCGCTCGCGCGTTTCACGGTCGCGGAGGGGGGCGAGTTCGGATTCGTGCTCGGGAGCCGCGGAGGCGTGGCCGCGTGGATCGACCGCGAGAAGATCGTCGAGAAGGAGGGCCGCGACGCCGCGGCGCTCTTCGTCCCGCGCGCGCTCGAGCGCGGCGATCACCAGCTCATGCTCAAGTGCCCGCGCAACGCCGGGGAGGCCCGCGTCCTCTTCGGGGTGCTCGACCCGCGGCGGGTCGTGCGCTTCGAGGGGGAGTAGTGCGGGGCGCGGGGCGCGCGCTCACCGGGCCTGCAGATTGATGCGCGCGGTGAAGAAACTCAGCCGGCCTCCGAATGCGACGCTGGCAGGCTCTTACGGGAACGGTAACCGTTCACGGTTTCCTCACCGTGTGCACGCAGGCGGACGGGCGTCCTCTCCGAGGAAGCACACCACAGAGACACCGAGAGCAC
>DHGK01000135.1:0-7092 GCA_002402755.1 Planctomycetes bacterium UBA4800 | reverse complement strand
GTGCTCTCGGTGCCTCTGTGGTTTCCGTGTGATTAATCGGCCCGCAGCTTGACGATCGCCAGCGAGTGGGGCGGCAGCGTCACGGCTCCGCCCGCGATCTCGAGGCGCGTTCTCCGCGGCGCGACGCGGTCGGGGTGGTCGCGATCGTTGTACGCATCGGGCGAGTCGCCGGCGAGCACCACGGCCTCGCACGCGCCTTCGATCGGGGCATCGCGCAGCTTCAGGGTGCATGTCGCGGCCTTCGAAGGGTGGCGATTCACGAGGGCGATCGACCAGGCCGTGCGCGCCTCGTTCGCCGTCGCGGCCGCATCGACAGCGGGAATCGTCCGGCCCTCGTGGGCGAGCGCGCCCGACTCGACCTCGCACGCGACGGCGCGCGGTTCGAGCTCGTTCGCGTACATCGCCAGCACGTGAAACGTCGTGCGCCTGACGATCCCGTCGCGATGCACGTGGAGCGGCCCCCGGGTGTTCACGATCGGGGCGATGTTCGCCATGCCGACATCCTCGGCATGGCGCAGGCAGGCGTTGAGAAACGACGCCGAGAACAGTGCGTCGGCCATCGTGTACTGCGACGCGATCGCGTTCTTCTCCCGCTGCCGGATCAGCTCGGCCGCCTCCGGGTCCGGTGACGGGCCTGCGCGCGTGCGCGGGAAACCCGGATGGTGCCAGCCGCGCAGGTTCCACTCGTCGAAGGCGATCTTCACCCGCCCCCTGACGCCGGCCTCCTCGAGGAGCCCGACGACGCGTGCGATCGTCGTTTCCGGGCCCTCCGAGTGCATGATGCAGGTCAGGTAGTCCGGCGTCAGGTTCTGACCCCAGCACGGCAGCCAGTACTCGTGGATCGCGACGTAGTCCAGCAGCGAACCGGCGGCCCGGAGCAGCGGCAGGGTCCATCCCCGGTCGGCGGTCGCCGCGGCCACCAGCGCGAGCGCGGGATCGACGGCCCGCATCTTCTCGGCCGACTCGCGCACGAGAGGCCCCCACGCCTCGGGAGTCCTGGCGCCGATCTCGTGGCCGCCCCAGTTCTCGTTGCCGATGCTGAAGAAGCGCACGTTGTGCCGCGCCGGCGCGCCGCCCTCCGGCCGATTGCAGTACGCGACCCAGCCGCGCATCTCCTCCGGCGTGCCGTTCCCGGCGTTCGTGCAGATGTAAGGCTCGCACCCGACGAGATGGCACCACGCGACGAACTCGTCCGTGCCGAACGTGTTCGGATCCTCGACGCCCCACACGACGTCGAAGACCGGCCTCCGATCCTTCCCGATGCCGTCCTTCCAGTGGTAGCCGCTCGCGAAGCACCCGCCCGGCCACCTGACGATCGAGAGCTTGAGCTCCTTGAGCGCCGCGATGACATCGGTGCGGAAGCCGCGCGCATCCGCGCGCGGCGAGCCGGGCTCGAAGATCCCGCCGTAGACCTGGTCGTGAAAGTGCTCGATGAAGCCGCCGAAGAGCAGCCGGCTGTAGGGCACGGCCGGCACGCCGGCACGGATCGTCACGACCGCGCGGGGCTCGGCATTCGCGGGGTCGGCCGTGCGCTCGAGCGCGACGTCGTCGTACCACGCCTGCCCGGTCGATTCGCCCCACCCTCCGAAGAGGCAGTTGATCTCGAGCTCCGTTGCGTCGCCGGATCGAAAGACGGTCTCGACGCGCGTCCAGTCGCTCGTGCCCGCCACCGCGCGCGTCCTGACCGCCTGCATGTTCTGGATGTTGAGGAGCGCCCCCGTCGCGCCGCGAATCTTCTCCGTCTTGATCCAGCCGGAGAGCCGGTAGAAGGTGTGCGGCGCGACCGTGACCGTCGCCGTCCACGCGGCGTCGGCGCCTCGCTCGGCGCGAATCGACACGCAGCGAGCGCCGGTCCGGCCGGGCGTCTCCACGCCGAAGCGGCAGCGCTCGCCGCCGCTCCAGGCGCGGGACTTCCACCCGGACGCGCCTTCCGCCGTTGCCTCCTCGAACGACGCGTTGGGCAGCAGGTCGGCCTCGGTTGCGGGATCGCGGGCGGGCGCGGGCGGCGCCGCGATGACCGCGAGCACGATGGCGATCGCATGCATGGATTCCTCCGCGCGATAGCGGGCGGCGCCCGGTGCGAGCGCCGCGAGCATTGTACCCGACGAGGGACGAGTCGCGCACCCGCGCCGCGGCGCGGGATTTTTTCGCGCGGAGCCACCGTAGTCGATTGACGGCCGCGGCGTCCGCACGTAGGATCGCTCGGGGCGCGAACGCCGATGGCGGCTCGCGCACGTGCTCGCGTGGCAGAGGCTGTGCGCCGGGAGAATCGCACGCGATGAGAATACCCGTCAAGGAACGCTACACGCTGGGAAGATTCCGGACGGAGGCGGAGAGGATCCTGGCCATCGTGGAGAAGGCGGCATCGGTCGAGCACGCGCGGCAGGTGCTCTATGCGCATGTCTCCGAGGAACAGTACCAGCGGCTGGGTATCGAAGCGGTCTCCTTCGGCGCGGTTCTGCACGTCGTCCGGGACTGCGCCCGCGCGTGGCGCAGCTTGCTGACGGCCCGCTCCGACCTGAGGGCGGGCTTCAGCAACGTGCAGGCCTTGTGGGACCTGAGCCGGGGAAAGAGCCGGCCCGACCTCGGGCCCGGTTTCTATGCCGAGATGACCCATATGGTGCTCGGCCTGGAAGGAAAGGACGACAGCGTCCGATCCGGCGCCGGCGAGCCATCGGACGCCCTCTCGGGGCGCGAGGCCGCGGTCCGCCGCTCCGATGACCTGGACCGCCTGTGGTCGGAAGTCGAGGCCCGGCTCTCCCGGTACGAGAACGGCCTCGGCGAGGCCGCACGGCAGCGCCGCGCGGCCCGGCGTGCGGGAATCTGCGCGGCCCTGGGCGCAACCGATGCGCAGTTTGCCGACTGGCGCTGGCAGGTGGCTCACATCGGCCGCGGCGCAAAGGACCTCGAGCGCATGGCCGTCCTGCGCCCCGAGGAGCGGGAGTCGATCCGGCGTGCGGCGCGCGGCCGGCTGCCCTTCGGCGTCACGCCGTACTACGCCGGTCTTTTCGACGAGGACCCGGACGCCGGGCGCGATCGCGCGCTGCGCGCCCAGGTCATTCCCCCGCCCGAGTACGTCGAGCGAATGCTGGCGCATCGCAAGGACCGGCAGTGCTCGTTCGACTTCATGCTCGAGCACGACACCTCGCCCATCGACCTGATCACGCGCCGCTACCCGGCGATCGCGATCCTGAAGCCGTACAACACCTGCCCGCAGATCTGCGTGTACTGCCAGCGCAACTGGGAGATCGAGGAGGCGATGGCGCCCGGCGCCCTCGCGGCTCCCGAGCAGCTCGATGCGGCAATCGACTTCGTTGCGCGCCACCCGGCGCTCCGGGAGATACTCGTCACGGGCGGCGACCCGCTGGGGATGCCGGACGAGGCGCTGCTCGGCATCCTGGGCAGGCTCGCGGCGATCCCGCACGTCGATGTGATCCGGATCGGCACGCGCACGCCGGTGACGATACCGATGCGCATCACGCCGGAGCTGGCGGATTCGCTGGGACGCCTGCGCGAGCCCGGACGCCGCGAGCTGTGCGTGGTGACGCACATCGAGCACCCCTACGAGATCACTCCCGAGCTCGTCGCCGCCATCGATCGGCTCAAGCGCCAGGGGATCTCCGTGTTCAACCAGTTCGTGTTCTCCTTCTTCGTGTCGCGGCGCTTCGAGGCGGCCGCGCTGCGGATGCTGCTGCGCCGGTGCGGCATCGATCCGTACTACACATTCATGCCGAAGGGCAAGGAGGAGACGAACGCCTACCGCGTCCCCCTGGCGCGATTGCTGCAGGAGCAGAAGGAGGAGGCGCGGCTCATGCCCGGGTCGCGCCGCACCGACGAACCGGTCTACAACGTCCCCGGCCTCGGGAAGAACTACCTGCGGGCCTTCCAGCACCGGGATCTGCTGGCCGTCATGCCGGACGGCGCCCGCGTCTACGACTTCCACCCGTGGGAGAAGGGCGTCACCGAGCGGGCTCCGTATGCCGGGCACGATGTCCCGATCCTGGAGTACCTGTCCAGGCTGGAAGCGATCGGCGAGAACCCCGACGAGTACGAGAGCATCTGGTACTACTACTGAGCGCGGCCGATGCATCGGGGACTCGCGGCGCGGCGTGCCCGCGCGACCGCGGGGAGGCCCGGCTACGCGGGCCAGACGCCCTGGAAGCCCGTGTCGGCCAGCCGCATCCGGTGGAGCTGGGCGAAACGACGGAACCGGCGGGCGAAGTCTCCGCAGAAGAGCAGGTTGTGGTGGCCGGCGACCATGCCGGCATCCGTCCGGTCGGTGAGCTCGATCTCCACGTTGGTCGTACAGCCCGCTGCCGGCGGCATGGGGTGCGAGGCGACGACCCGCCCGGCGTAGACATCCAGCGCAGGCTCCTCGCCGGGGTAGTAGCGGACCATCGTCACCGGCTCGCCGGGATTCCAGAAGACCTGAATGGCGCAGCTTCCTTCGTTGGTGTGCGCGAAGCGGCGCAGGAGGTACGGGCGCGGCGGCCCCTCCGGCCCGTGGAGCTGCGGGGCGCAAGTGCAGTGCGAGGCGTAGTAGTGGTTGCGCTCCGTCTCGTAGCACGGGTTGTGCTGGAACCCGGGCCGGCCGGTGAGGGTCTGGCCGAGAATCTGGGTGTACGCCGCCGGCAGGTCGTTCTCGCACGCCGCGGGGACGAGCGAACCGTTGAGGGCGGCGAAGCTGATGCACGGCTTGAGCATGCCGCGGCGCAGGCAGTTCATGGTCAGGCCGTCCGCGTGCTCCTCGCGGAGGAGCCGCGTCAGGGCCTCGTGCGCCCGCGCCGCGTTGTCGAGCGCCTCCCGCGTCACGCCGCGCACGTCCTTCGCGCCCGCCACGAACCGGTCGACTACGCGGCGGACCGCGGCATCGACCGCGATCGCGTGAAAGAGCTCGGCGTACCGCGCGAAGGGAATGACCCGCACGCGGATGCCGAGGAAGGGCTCGACGCCCTCGCGCGGCGTCTCCGCCTCGGTGATGCTCAGAAGGAGGCTCTGCCGCAGCGCCGCCCGGGCGTGGATCAGGCGAAGGCCTTCCTCCAGCGACTCGAAGTTGTCGAGCGATTGCATGAAGACCAGGCCGGGCCGGCGGTAGCTTCCGACGGGGCCGTGCTTGACGCCGAGGCCGATGTAGAAGAGCGCCGGGACCTTCGCCTCATCCGCCGCTCGGAGGATGAGGTCCGCGAGCCCGAGGCTCTGGTTGTAGAACATGACGAGGAGCACGCCGTCCGGGGGCGCGGCCGCGATCTCGCGCGCCAGGCGTTCGGCGTCCTCCTTCGTCGCGATCGGCCGGTCCTCGACGGCGATCTCCATGCCGTACGTGCGCTCGATCTCGCGCAGCGCGGCCGTGTAACGCCGCTGGCGTCCTTCGGCGTCGAACTCGTTCCCGGGCCAGCTCCACCAGCCATCGGGATCGCCGGCGAAGGTCGCCGACGGCGGGTATACGAACGCGGCGCGGACGACGGCGCCCTTCTTCGTCCGCGGGGCATCGCCGTCGCTCGCCGCCGCCGGCGTGAACGCCGCCGCGCCGGCCGCCGCGCCCAGGACGCCGAAGAAGTCCCGGCGGCCCACCCCGTGATCGCAACCGCACCCGTGCTCGCCTCGCTGCATATCGCCCCCTGTGCGCGGAACCGCCATCAGTGTACCACGGGGCGGATGCGCGCCGCCATGACCGCGCCGCTACTCTTCTTCACGCGAGCCCTCCGCGGGCTCGATACGCGTCAGGACGAGGCTGTCGCAATCGAACCACGCCTCGCCGGCGGCGGCGCGCAGCTCGCAGACGAGCTGCTTCTCCTCGAGCGGCGGCGCGTCTTCCTCGCCGCCGCCCTCGGGCGCGGCCTCGAACTCGAACTTGAACGTCCGCCACGGCGAGTCGCCGAGGAGTTTCCGGTCCGGGTGGGCGCCCGATATGCGCAGGCAGACGCCGCTTGCGGGATCCTCGTCCGGGTCCTCGACGGGCGCCACGCCCGCGACGCGGAGCATGCCCGAGAGGACGAACCGGCCCGCCGGGACGAGCACTCGCGCCCGCCACGAGGCGATGCACGGCTCCTCGCCCTCGGCCGCGATGTGGAACGCCGCCGCGCCGTCCTTCCCGCCGTCGTCGACCACGTCCATGGTCGACTCGCCCGCTTCCTGCCGCGGCTTCCAGCCCTCGATTCGGGCGATGCCGCGCTCGTCGAAGACGGGCTGTGCCGGCGGCTGCTCGGCGGGAGGCTGGGGTCGCGACGGGGCGCGCCCGGCAAGCTGATCGTCCAGGCTGCGGAGGCGCTGCGCCACCTGTTCGGCGAGGCCCGCGACGGCGCCGTCGTGCGCCTCGGCGAGTTCGGGGTCGATGTCGGCGAGGGCCTGCCGGATCCTCGGCGCGAAGGCGTCGATTCGTCCCGCGAGGACGGGGGCGGCGGCGGGGCCGCAGAGGAGCTCGGCGACGCGCGTCCGGTACCGCTCCCGGAACGCGGGGATCGCCATGACCGCATCGGCGACGAGCGCCTGCATGTCGGGCTCGAGGGGGCCGCCGGGGTCCTGGAAGAGCTGGTCGGCCCCGTGCGGGAGGAAGACGAACCGGCTCGCCGCCGGATCGCGGTACACGCGGTAGTTGTTCGAGGCCATGGCATAGCCGTCCCAGTGCCACGTGATGACCTCGACGGCGAGGAACGAGGCGAAGCAATCCAGATCGAGGAGCTTCTCGATCCGTGCGAGGCGCGCCGCCGGGTCGCTCTCCTCGGCCGCCGCGGCGAGGGCGCGAAGGTCCGCGCGGTCCGCCGCGGCGCCTCCTTTGTCGACGTCGAGCTCGTCCGTGATCTCGCCGGGCCCCTCGTAGAGGTTGCCGCTCGGGTCCTTGAAATTCGCGGCCAGGAAATCCTGCGACGCCGATTCGACTAGAATGTAAAGGCCGAGCTCGCGCCCGTTCAGCGCGAGCCGCACGAACGCGGTGCGCGGGGCGGGGACGCCGGCCGCGCGCCAGAGCTCGTAGCCGATCGTCTCGCAGAGGTAGCTCGGATCCTGGACCCCGTTGTTGAGGACGAACTTTCGCAGGCCGTGGAAACGCTGCGCCGTCACGAACTGGTTGATCTTGACGGTGAGGCCCGGCTTCTC
>DHGK01000133.1 GCA_002402755.1 Planctomycetes bacterium UBA4800 | reverse complement strand
GCGAGAAAACCGTGAACGGTTACGCATGCTGGACCTGCCCGTGAACACTGGTACAATAAGGCTGACTCGAAAACGAGAGGTGATGCGATGCCGAGAAGCACGCTGCGGCGCTTCGCCCTGTGGCCGGCGCTCTGCGCGGCCGTGTCCGCCTGGGCGCTCGATGTGCCGCTCAAGTACGTGAAGCACACGGACGAGGAGGGAGCCGCCCAGGGCGGCGGCTTCCAGCAGCTCGTGCTCACGACGGCGCCGCCCGGGAGCGATTACAAGCTGCCCGCCGTCTCCGGGCCGCGCTACTTCGCGCTCGCCTCGCTCGGCGGCGAGAAGCGCTGCTTTCTCTTCACGGCCAAGAAGGCGGGCGATCCGCCGTACAGCCGGCTCTTCTTCGATGCCGACGGCGACCGCGATCTCACGGACAACCCTCCCATCGACGAATCCCCCCCGGCCGAGGGCGTCGCGTTCGTGCAGGGCGGGTTTCCGCCCATCGATATCGTTATCGGCGCGGGCACTGGCGGCGCGCCGTACAGCTTCGTTGTCCAGGCTTTCCAGTCCGAGCCCGACCCCGAGGACCCGGCGCGGAAGGACGCGCCGCCCTTCGAGGCCTACCTCGTCCCCAATTGCTCCTACACGGGCACGCTGAAGCTCGACGGCAAGGAGTACGACCTCACGCTCGGCGACGGCAACGCAAACGGCCTGTTCGGCGACAAGCTCGGCCGCGCGCCGGCGGCCGGCGGCGACGACGACGCGGCGCAGGCCGACCTCTTCTGGCTCAACGACGGGACCGAGGGCTCGTCGTGGGACTCCCCCTTCCTCTGCGACATGCTCCTCCTCGGCGACAAGCTCTTCCGCGTGACGCCCGCCATCGCCGCCAAGAAGCTCGCGCTCGATCCCGTGACGGCGGACCTGGCGAGCGTCGCCCTGCCCGCCGGCCTCGGCCGCCTCACCCTGCGCCCCGAGGCCGGGGGCGTCTCGGTGCTCCTGCACGCGCCCGCGGCCGCGGTGAAGCTCCCGCTCGGGACCTATCGCTTCATGCAGTACGATCTCCTGCGCAAGGACGCCGAGGGCGACACCTGGCAGCTCCACGCCCAGGCCACGCCGAAATCCCCGCCGATCGTCGTTGCCGCCGAGGGCCTCGCGGCGGCCCCGTTCGGCGAACCGTTCACCGCGGGCGTCGTCGTCCAGGCGGCCAAGCAGCGATCGCGCAGGTTCTTCGGGCTTCTTGCCGGGGCGGAGAAGAACATCGTGCGCGTGAACCTCAAGCTCGAGGGCGCCGCCAAGGAGCAGGTCAACATCATCGCGCACACGGCCGGGAACAGCACGAAGTTCGCGCTGGACCGCACCGGCTACCGGCCGAAGGAGCCCCAGTACCGGATCGCCGGCACGGCGGACGAGACGCTCGTCGCCGGCTCGCTGAACTACGGCTGAGGCTTCACCTGCTCCGCCACATGGGATGGCGCCACGGACGGAACGACGTACAAGTTCTCCTGCACGTACCAGATGGGCCCCTTCAAGTGCACGGGAAGCACGATCGAGGCGACTCCGTTTCCCGCGAAGAAGGACGAGACGCGGGCGCGTTGACGCCGTGCGGCTCCCGGTGCTACCATCGCGCGCCTCGGCGGCGCTCCGCGCCGGCAGGCACAGGCACAGGCGTATGGATCGATCGTGCAACGCACACCCCGCACGCCCCGCGTGCGCGCGCAGGGGCGACTGGAGAGTATACCACTCCGCCGCGTACGATCCCGATGCCGTTCTCGCCGCGGTGCTCGACGGCCGCGCGGCCCTCGCGCGCGCCGGCGGCGCGCCGCCCGTGCCCATCCACGTCAAGGCCCTCACCGGCATCACGCTCTGGCAGAACTTCAAGAACCTGTTCCAGGGCGCGCGCGGGCGGCGCGCGTTCGCCGCTCTGCGCAGGTTCGCGGCGCGCGGGCTCCCGGCGCCCGAGGCCGTCGCGCTCGTCGAGCGGCGGCCGCGCGGCATCCTCCGCGCGAGCTACCTCGTGACGCGCAGGGTCGAAGGCGCCGAGAACCTCGCCCAGTACCTCCACCGCAACTTCGTC
Organism: Planctomycetes bacterium UBA4800; assembly: GCA_002402755.1. Lineage (GTDB taxonomy): Bacteria > Planctomycetota > UBA8108 > UBA8890 > UBA8898 > UBA8898. Next base: position 6,648 of record DHGK01000133.1, on the reverse strand, counting down.
GGGCCGGCGCTGCGGGGCGAGCTGGTCGACGGCGCGCGCCTGCGGCGCTTCACGCGCGCGTTCGCGGCCGCGGTCCGCGCGCTCCACGATGCCGGCGTCCAGCACCGCGACCTGAAGGGCGAGAACGTCCTCATCGCCGAGGAGGGCGGCGAACCCGCGATCCGCTTCATCGACTTCGACTCGCTCTACTTCTCGCGGGGCGTGCGCTTCCACCGCGCCGCCAAAAACCTCGCCCAGCTCGCCGGTTCCCTCCCGTACTGCTTCCCGATGTCCGCGCGCATGCGTTTCTTCGCGTGCTACATCGAAGGGTCGCCGCTCGCCGGGCGCAGGAAGGAACTGCTGCGCGCGGCTGCCGCCATCGCGGACGCGCGGATCGAACGCTGGCTGCGGATATGGCGCCGCGGCCGGCAGGGCGGCGCGCGGCGATGAAGGTCCTCCACCTCGTCTCGAACTGGAAGGTGACCGGGCCGGCCGAGCTCGTCATCCACCTCGTCAAGGCGCTCCGCGACTCCGGGGTCGATGCGCTGCTTGCCGCCGGGCGCGGACCGTCCGGCGGCCCGAGCCTCGTCGCGCGCCGCGCCGCCGAGCTCGGCGTCGCCGCGATCGAAGCCTGGCGGCTGCCCAAGCACCTCGCCAACCCCCTCGCCCACCGCAGGGACATCCTCGCCGTCCGCCGCTTCATCGACGAGGAGCGGATCGACATCGTCCACTGCCACATGCTCAACGACCACCACATCGGCGGCAAGGCCGCGCGCACCTCGCGCCGGCGGCCCCCCGTCCTGCGCAGCATCTACGAGGCGGGCAAGGTCAAGGCGACGGTCCGGAACCGCTTCGTCCTGCCGAGGCTCACCGACGGCATCATCGCGTTCTCGCGCGCATCGTGCGAGGCCAACCGCGCGGCGTTCATGCTCCCCCCCGAGCGCGCGTGGCGGCTCGACGGCCTCGTCGACCTGGCGCGCTTCCGGGCGCGGCACACGCGCGCGCAGTTCCGGCGGCGCGCCGACATACCGGACGACGCGTTCGTCCTCGGCATCGTGACGCGCATCCAGGCGCGGCGCCGCTTCGACCTCATCCTCGAGGCCGTGCGGCGGGCCCGGCGCGCCGCCGGCAGCCTCATCTTCATGGTGGTCGGCCGCGGCACCCATGTCCGCACGGTGCTCGAGAAGCCCGCGCGGGCGCTCGGCATTGCGGACATCGTCCGCCACGTCGGGTACATGACCGGCGATGACTACGTCGATGCGCTGGGCGCCATGGACGCCAAGATCTTCCTCGGCGGCGGCACGGACGAGACCGCCCGCGCCGTGCGCGAGGCGCTCGCCGCGGGCGTCCCCGTCATCGCCGGCGACACCGGCATGCTGCCCGAGATCGTCCGCGACGGCGCGACGGGGCTCGTGGCGCCGCTGGAGGCCGGCGCGCTCGCCGCGGCGATCGTGCGCCTCGCCGGCGACCCGCGCGCGCGGCAGCACTTCGCCGCCCAGGCCCGCGCCCACGCGCGCGCGCACTTCGCCCCCGAGGCGCAGGCGCGCGCCGTCATCGCGATCTACCGCACGCTGTGCGCGGGGCGCTCGTGAGAATCGCCATCGATGCCTCCAGCGCCGCGGTGCCCGAGGGCAGCGGCATTGCCGTGTACGTGACGGAGCTCGTGCGCGGCCTGGCCGCCGCCGCGCGCCCCGGCGATACGTTCGCCGTCTGTTGCCGCGCGAGCAAGTTCAGGCATCGCGCGCGCGTGCCGCTGCCGCCCGGCGCCGCCTGGCGGCGCGCGCTGCTGCTGGAGCCGTTCACCAGCCTCCTGGCGCGCGGGCTCGACGTCTTCCACGGCGCCGATGCGCGCCTGCCGCGCTGCCGCGGCCCGGCGCTCGTCGCGACGGTGCACGATCTCTTCTCGCTCATCTCCGCGGAGTTCGCCGACGATCGCTTCCGCGCCAAGAAGATCCGCCGCTATCGCGATCTGGCCGCGCGCGCCCACGTTCTCGTCGTCCCGAGCGAGCACACGAAGCGCGATGTCGTCGCGCGCCTCGGCGTCGATCCCGGCCGCATCGCCGTCGCGCCGCTCGGCTGCGGCGCCGGATTCGGCGCGCAGTCCGAGGCGAACGTGGCCGCCGCGCGCGCGCGCCTCGGCCTGCCGCCGCGGTACATCCTGACCGTGGGCATCATCTCGACGCGCAAGCACACGGCGGGCCTCGTCCGCGCGTTCCGCGCGCTGCGGGCGCGCGGCGCCGCGGGCGACACGGCGCTCGTCATCGCCGGCAAGGACGGCTTCGGCGCCGAGGAGACGCACCGCGAGGCGGCCGGGGCCGACAAGGGAACGGTCGTTCTTCTCGGGTACGTGCCGCCCGAGGACCTGCCCCCGCTCTATGCCGGCGCGGCGGTCTACGCCTTTCCCTCGCGCTACGAGGGATTCGGGATTCCGGTCCTGGAAGCCATGGCTTCGGGCGTCCCCGTGGTCGCATCCGACCGCGCGTCGATCCCCGAGGTCGCGGGCGATGCGGCCCTGCTCGTCGACCCGGAGGACGAACGCGCGCTCGCGGGCGCGCTCGAGCGCGCGCTCGCCGACGACGCCTTGCGCGGCGAGCTCCGCACGAGGGGCCGTGCGCGCGCGGCGCTCTTCTCGTGGGACCGGACCGCGCGGGAGACCTACGCAGCCTACGAGCTGGCCGTCCGGATCGCACAGGAACGCTGAGCGCGAGCTATCATTCGCCTCCCCGCCCGCATATCATGACCAATCGGGCAACAACGAGACCCTGGCACTGTACATGCTCCAGTAAAGGAGGATCAGCCATGCGTACGACCATGCGGTGCGGATTCGCGGGCACGTGTGCGCTCTCGGTGTGCGCGCTCGTTCTCGGAGGCGCCCTCTCGACCCTGTGCGCCCAGGTGACCGGCGAGTGGGAAATGGCGATGGATTTCGGCGGCCGTACGACCTACGCGACCCTCTCGATCGCGGCAAAGGCCGACGGCACGCTCACGGGCACGTGGGGCTCCTCGGACCAGACCTTCAAGCTCGATTTCACGGGCACGCTGGCGGGGAAGACGCTGAAGGGGCAGCTCACGTCGCCGCGCGGCACACGCGAAGTCACGGGCAAGAAGATCGATGCGGCCGCCGCGCTGGCCGGCGCGTGGGAGTTCACGCGCGAGACGCCGCAGGGCGCGCGCACGAGCACGCTCACGGTCAAGGACGACCTGACGGCGACGTACGCGGTCCGCGACACGACGGTGCCGGTCGCCGACCTCCGCGTCGAGGGCGACAAGGTGTCGTTCAAGGTGACGATGAAGTTCAACGACCGCGAGGTCGTGATGGAATTCAAGGGCACGCTCAAGGGCGACACGCTCGCGGGAGAGCTGACGACGCCGCGCGGCGCGCGCGAGGCCGTGGGCAGGAAAGTCGCCCCGAAGGCGTAAGGGGCCGCCGGCCGGCGGGTGGAGATGATCCCATGGCTCGTTCCGTCGCCGTTGTGTGCCTCCTTGCCGGTCTCGCCGGGCCGCTCGGCGCCGCCGAGGCGCCGTCCGTCGATGCCGCGCAGGGGCTCTGCGAGCGCATCCTCCCCGGGCGCGGGAAGGACTTCGTCTTCGAGCTGATTCCCGCTGACGCGGGCCGCGATGTCTTCGAGGTCGAATCGGCGCGCGGCGCGATCGTCATTCGCGGTTCCAGCGGCGTGGCCGCCGCCGCCGGCCTCAACTGGTACCTTGAGAACATCGCCCGCTGCCAGTTCTCGCTCTGGGGCGAGCACCTGGCGCTTCCGACTCCCCCGCCGCCCGTGCCCGCGAAGGTCAGGCAGGTCTGCGCCCACCGCATGCGCTACTGCTTCAACTACTGCGCCTTCAGCTACTCGCTGGCGTGGTGGGACTGGCCGCAGTGGGAGCGCCTGATCGACTGGATGGCGCTTCGCGGCATCACCATGCCGCTCGCCGTGACCGGCCAGGAGGCGGTCTGGGACGACGTGCTGCGGGGCCTCGGCCTCGAGGACCGCGAGATCGACGCATTCTTCGTCGGCCCCGGCTACCTGCCCTTCGGGTGGATGGGCTGCATCGACGGCTGGTGCGGCCCGCTCGCCGGGTCGTGGATCGAACGTCACGCCGCGCTGGGAAGGAAGATCATCGACCGCGAGCGCGCGTTCGGCATGACGCCGGTCCTCCAGGGCTTCACCGGCCATGTCCCCGAGGGCCTGCAACGGCTCTTCCCCGAGGCGAAGCTCCGGCGCCTGCGGAGCTGGTGCGGGTTCCCCGGCACCTCGTTCGTCGATCCGGGGGATCCGCTCTTTGCGCGCATCGGGAAGCTCTTCATCGAGGCCCAGACGCGGCGCTTCGGCACCGACCACCTCTACGCGTCGGACACGTTCATAGAGATGTCGCCGCCTTCCGGCGAGCCCGCGTTCCTCGATGCGATGGGCAAGGCCATCCATCGGGCCATGGCGGCCGGCGATCCCGAGGCCGTGTGGGTGCTCCAGGGATGGCTCTTCGTCAACAATCCCAGGTTCTGGAAGGAGCCGCAGCGCAAGGCGTTCCTGGGCTCCGTGCCGCACGACCGCATGATCGTGCTGGACCTTTTCTGCGAAGCGCACCCGGCCTGGAAGATCACCGAGGCGTTCGATGGCAAGCCCTGGATCTTCTGCGTCCTTCACAGCTTCGGGGACCAGGTGTGCCTGTACGCCGGCCTCCCGCAGATCGCCCGCAACCTCGAGGAGGCGCTCGCAAGCCCCCGGCGGGGCGCGCTCCAGGGGCTCGGGCTCATCATGGAGGGCCTGGGCTACAACCCGGCCGTCTATGATTACCTGCTCCAGTCGGCCTGGCGCAACGAAGTCCCCGAACCCGCCGCGTGGCTCGACGAGTGGCTCGCCGCGCGCTACGGCCGCCTGGTGCCGAAGGCGCGCGAGGCCTGGCGCCTCGTCCTGCGCTCGGCCTACTCGCGGCCGGGCCAGACGCGGGGAATCCTGTGCGTCCGGCCGTCGCTCGACCTTGCGGGCGGCGACCCCGATGAGGATGTCGGCGCGGCCTGGGGCGCGCTTCTCGGCGCTGCCGGCGAGCTCGGCGCCCTCGACACGTACCGCTACGATCTCGTGCACGTGGCGCGGCAGGCGCTGACGACCCTCGGCGAACGGTACGTCAGGGAGACGCTCGACGCGTTTCGCGCGGGCGACCGCGCGAAGCTCGCGGAGGCCGGGCGCAGGCTCTGCGATCTCGTCCGCGACCAGGACCTGCTGCTCGCGACGCGGCGGGAGTTCCTGCTCGGGAAGTGGCTCGAGGATGCCAAGCGCTGGGGCGCGAACGAGGCCGAGCGCCGCCTCTGCGAGCTGAACGCGCGCACGATCATCACGCTCTGGGGCCCGCGCGACAGCACGCTGCACGAGTACGCCCAAAAGGAATGGTCGGGCATGCTTCGCGGCTTCTACCTCCCCCGCTGGGAGCTCTTCCTCGCGCGGCTCGATGCGGCGCTCGCCGCCGGGACGCCGCTTGACGGCTCGAAGCTCGAGAACGACCTCAAGGACATGGAGCTCGCCTGGACGCGCGCGACGGAGACCTATCCCTCCGAACCGCGCGACGATTCCGTCGCGATCGCCCGCGCGCTGTGGGACAAGTACGGCCGCTCGCTGCGAGTCGAGCCCGACGCGCCGAGCCTCACGACCGGCAAGCCCGTCGCGTGCTCCGCGTTCCTCCCGCCCCATGAGCCGCGCCGGGCCAACGACGGCCGCACGACCTCGACCGACCGCTACTGGGCCACAGACATCACGAACGATCCCGCCGCATGGTGGCAGGTCGACCTGGAGCAGCCGGCGGCGGTGGGCCGCGTGGTCGCGGTCCTGTACTACGGCGATCGGCGGACCTACGGCCTGACGGTCGAGGGCTCGCTGGACGGCGCGAACTGGACGCTGCTCGCCGACCGGCGCGACAACAAGGAGCCGTCGACCCGCGCCGGCCTCGCGTGCGCGTTCCCGCCGCGGACCGTGCGGTACCTGCGCGTGACCGTGACGTCGAACTCCGCCAACACGGGCCGGCACCTCGTCGAGGTGATGGCGTTCGAGCGCTGAGGACGGCGCGCGCATCGGTGCGCCCCCGGCCGCGGCGGGGAAGCGCTTGACTCCGGCGCGGCGGTCGCCCACACTGAATGCAGGTCACCACAGGCACAGGAGGCTCTCATGATGCACGCACGTCTCCCCCGGCGCCGTTTCCTGCGTTCGGCCGCGGCGGCCGCCCTCGCGGCCGGCGCCGTCAAGGCCGCCGGCGCCAACGATCGGCTGCGGATCGCCCTCATCGGCGCGGGCGGCCGCGGCACGTCCCTCATGCACGACGTCCACACGTTCGCCAAGGCCAACAACGCCGAGGTGTGCGCGATCTGCGACGTGTGGCGCGTCAACCGCGAGCGCGCCGCCGCGGATGCGAAGAAGCGCTTCGGCGGCGAGATCGCGACGTCGAGCCGTTTCGGGGACTGCCTGGCTCTGCCCGACATCGACGCGGTCATCATCGCGACCCCGGACTTCGGCCACTGCCCGATCCTCAAGGCCGCGGTCGAGGCCGGCAAGGATGCCTACGTCGAGAAGCCGATCACGTACGAGCTCGCCGAGGCGCGCGATGCGTGCGAGGCGGTGCGGCGCACCGGACGCATCGTGCAGGTCGGCACGCAGCGCCGGAGCGACGGGCTCCACATGGCCGCGG
>DHGK01000134.1 GCA_002402755.1 Planctomycetes bacterium UBA4800 | reverse complement strand
TTTTCTCGCCGTGTTCGGGTGCACAACCACGTGTCATCTGACGGAAAAGAAACCACAGAGTCACCGAGAGCACAGAGAAGAACACGGAGAGAGACCGCCGCACTTGACACGGAGCCTTGTAACGTCTCACGTTCCGTTCTCTGTGCCCTCTGTCTTCTCTGTGGTGAATCAGAAAGAGCACCACGAAGGACGCCGGAATGTGATGTACTGAAGGCGGAGATTCGCGTGTTCGGGATGCCCTGTGAACGGTTACGAAGTCTCTTCGTGACTTCGTGGCTATCTCGTCTTCCACCCGCGCGGCGGTAAGGCCCCGGTTCAGCGGGCCTGCGGAATCGCAAAGAGCTCGATCGGGTGCAACGCCCTGAGCCCGCTCTCGGCGCCGAGCTGCAGCCGGCAGCTCGCGCACTCCGAGACGACGCCCGCGAACGACCCGCTCTTCAGGGCGGCGATCAGCTCCGCGCCGATCGCGGCGCTCATCTCCCTGTGCTTCCGCCGCATCCCGAACGTCCCCGCCATGCCGCAGCAGCTCTCCGGAAGCGGCGCGAGCTCGACCCCGAGCGCCTCGGCGCAGAGCTCCACGAAACCCGGCCCCTCCAGCTCCTTGAGGTGGCACGGACAGTGGTAGGCGAGCCTTCCTGCCTGCGGGACGCCGGTCGGCGCCCACGCACCGGCGCGCCGGCGCGCGTAGAGGAACGCGCCGAGCTCGAACGTGCGCTCGCAGACCGGCGACGGATGCCCGAGCAGGCGCGCGTAGTCCTTCCGCAGCATGAGCGCGGCGGTCGGCTCGGGCGTGACGACGGCGTAGCCCGCCTCGACGAAGGGGCGCAGCGCGGCCTCGTTGCGCGCGGCGATCGCGCGCGCCGCATCGATCCGCCCGTAGACGAGCGGCACGACGCCGCACGGCTCCTGGCGCGGGATCACGACGGCGCAGCCGGCCGCCGCGAGCGCATCGATGGCCTTACGCCCCAGCTCGGGCGCGAAGTAGTCGACGAAGAGATCGGCGAAGAACGCGACTCCCGTCTTCCCCGGCGGCACCGGCGCCGGCTCGCGCGCGGGCGCTCGGCAGAGCCGGCGGCGCGCGAGCGCGGGGAGCGGCTTCCCGGCATCGATGCCGAGCAGCATCTCCATGAGGGCGCGGACCGGAACCCGGCCCTGGAGAAACGTCGCGAGACGCGGGAACGTCGCGCCGGCGGCGGCCAGCGCGGGCAGCGATGAGGCCGCCCGCGCGCCCGCATCCAGGCCGTGCGCCCGCGCGGCGCGGCCGCGCAGCTCGATGATCGCCTCGGGAACGGAGAGGCCGGACGGGCACTCGCGGCCGCAGGACCGGCACCAGAGGCACAGATCGAGCACCCCGCGCACGTCGTGCGCGAGCGAGACGTTCCCCATCGAGAGATCCCTGAGCACATTGAGCTTGGCGCGCGGCGATGCCTCCTCGACGCCCGCCGCCCTGAAGACCGGGCACATGCGCTCGGTGTCCTTGACGGTCCTGCAACTGCCGCAGCCCGTGCAGGCGAACGCCGCCCGCGCCAGCTCCTCGCCGGCGAAGTGCAGCTCCTCGCCGCGGAGCGGAACGCCGAACGCGGCATCGCCGCGCGGGTACCTGAGGTCGTCGAGCGGCAGCTCGCGCTCCTCGACGACCTTCTTGCCGGGGTTCAGGATTCCGGCGGGGTCGAAGGCCGCCTTGAGCTCCTTGAAGAGCCCCCACATCTCGTCCCCGTACTGCCGGCGCACGAAGAAGCTCCGCAGGAGCCCGTCGCCGTGCTCGCCGCTCGCCGTGCCGCCGTGGCGCAGCGCGCACTCCAGCACTTCGTCCGCGATCCGCGGCATGAGGCCTGTCTGCCGCCACGGCCGCATGAACGGCCGGACGTGCAGCTCGCCCGATCCCGCGTGGGCGTAGCACGTCATCTCGAGCCCGTGCCGCGCCAGGATCGCCTCGACCTGCGCGATGTACTCGCCGAGCCGCTCGGGCGGGACGGCGGCATCCTCGATGAAGGGAAGCGGAATGTACCCGTCCTGCCGCCTGAAGAGGAGCGGCACCGCGGCCTGCCGCACGGCGTTGATGAGGCTCTGGCGCCGGGGGTCCTCGATCGCCTCGATCGCCGCCAGGCACGGCGCGCCGCGCAGCCCGTCCGCGGCCGCGTGCAACGCGCCCCGCGCCTCCTCCGCCGTCCCCTCGAAGGATGCGACCAGCCACGAGCCGGCGCCGGACGCGATCACCGGCGCGAAGGCCGGCATCTCCTTCGCCATGCGCAGGACGACGTCGTCCATGAACTCGAGCGCCGCGGGCTTGAACGCCAGCGCCTCGGGAACGAGCCTGAGCGGCGCGATCCTGTCGGTGAACTGCATGAGCAGCATGGTCCTGGCGGCGGGCACGGGATCCAGCGCAAGCCTGGCGCGCACGACGACGGCGAGCGTGCCCTCGCTGCCCGCAACGACCTGCGTCGGGTCCAGGCGATCCCCGCGCAGCGCCTCCCAGAGGAGATAGCCGTGGCGGTTGCGGGCGAGCGTCGGCCCGAACGGCAGCGGGAGCGCCTGCGCCTTGCGCGCGAGCACGGCCACGCGGCCGAGCAGCCCATCGAGGCCGCGCGCGCTCGGATCGGGCGGCGGCCCGGGCGCAAGCATCGCGGCCGTCCCATCGGCGAGCACGACCTCCAGGGCCCGCAGCCTGCGCCGGGTGTCGCCGTAGACGAGCGAATGGCCGCCCGTCGAGTTGACGCCCACCATGCCGCCCACGGTGCAGCGGTCGCTCGTCGCCGGATCGGGCCCGAAGAGCAGCCCCCGGCTCCTGAGCGTGCGGTTGAGCACATCGGGCACGACGCCGGCCTCGACCCACACCTCGTCCGACTCGACCGGACCGATCGCCCGCATGTGCGCGGAGAAATCCAGCACGACCCCGCGCGTCAGGCTCTCGCCGGCGAGCCCGGTCCCCGCGCCGCGCGGCGCGAGCGCAATTCCCTCCTCGGCGCAGTACGCGACGGCCGCGGCCGCATCATCGAGAGATTTGACCCTGACGACGCAGAGGGGAAGGCGGCGGTAGATGCTGGCGTCGGTTGCGTACAAGCCGCGGATGACGCGGCCGGCGAGGACTTCGCCTTCAATGCGCGCGGCGAGATCGCGCGCGACCTGTTCGGCGTCACGCACGCATCATCACCCGGCCGCGGAGCCGGCAGGCTCGCGCACGTCCGGTCTGAAGACGAGCGCGAAGCCCTTGCAGTACTCCTCGACGCCGGACTTGATCCACGTCAGGACCTTGGCGAAGCTGGGCCGCGCCTTCGCCGGCTTGAGCCCCACTTCCGGCAGGCCCGCGCCGGTGATGCCGGGCGCCACGCCCTCGGGGAAGGTCAGGTCGAGATTCGTGAGAAATCCGCCCTCGCCGGAAAGCCGGCGCACCATCTCGCCCGACGGCAGCGAGGCGAGGAACGCGCGCGGGTAGCCGAAGTTCGGCTCGCCCCCGGCCCGCAGGTACAGCTCCGGCGCGATCTTGAGGGCCCGGAAGAACTGCTCGACGCGCTTGAGCTCGTCCTTGTTGACGCGCCACTTGCCGACGTTCGGCCGCAGGATCTCGCCGCCGATCTTGCCCGCGATCACGCCCTCGGCGACGTCCCTTCCCTCCTGCTCGATGCGCAGGCGGGCCTCGAAACCCTCGTAGCCGCGGAACGAGAGCGCGAGCTGCTGGCGCATGCGGCGGCCGTAGGCGGCGACCGCCCGGAACTTGATGTTGAGCCGCGTCACGCCGAGCGCGGGGAACAGCGCCTCGAGGCCGGCCACGGCCCTGGCGGCGGTCATGGCGCCGGAGACCACATCGCCCTGGCGGTGAATGGGATTCGCGTCGCCGGTCGCGTCGACGAAGGCGATGCCCTCCTCCTTCTCCACCGCGAAGACCTGGTGGAGGGAGAAGCTTCCGGTAACGGCGAACCCGGGCCCCTCCTGTCCCTGCACGGGGTGCAGCGATCGGTACATGGACCTTCCCCGCGGATCCCGGAGAAGGACGAGATCACCGAAACTGTTCAGCGATTGGTTCGAGATCAGAAGGTGCATCGCTCACCTCTGCATGCTCTCTTCGCGCAGCAAGGGCCGCTCTCGGCCCCTTTGTGGATGGAATTTTACCCGAGAGACCGCCCAGTGCAAGGAGAAAAAGGCGTTCAACATGAATTCTCGATGCATGCGCGCCCCGCGCCCCGGTTGCGAGGTCATCAGGACCTCTCTTCTTGCCGATACATGGTTGTGGAGTACCATAGGTCGTTTTGCGGCCGGGGCCTGCGCGTCGCGCGGGCCGCCCGCGTGGGCGCCGCGCGAAGGAGAATTGCGTCATGAAGGCGGTTCAGAAGTTCCTCGTCAACCCCAACGTTCCCGAGCGCCTCCGGCCGCTCATGGAGATCGCGTACAACCTCTGGTGGGTCTGGAACCCGGATGCCATCGCCCTGTTCCAGCGCATCGACCGCGATGTCTGGGAGCAGGCCGAGGGCAACCCCATCAAGATGCTCGGGCTGGTGCGCCAGGACACGTTCGTCCGGCTCCTGTCCGACGACGGGTTCCTGAGCCACCTGGACCGCGTGCACCAGGATCTGCGGCGGTACATGGAGTACGCCACCTGGTACGACAAGGTGCACGGCAAGGGTCTCGGCAGCCAGATCGCGTACTTCTCGCTGGAGTTCGGCATTCACGAGTGCCTCCCGATCTACTCGGGCGGCCTGGGCGTGCTCTCCGGCGACCACCTGAAGTCGACCAGCGAACTGGGCCTCCCCGTGACCGGCATCGGGCTCCTGTACCGCTTCGGCTACTTCAAGCAGTATCTCAACCGCGACGGGTGGCAGCAGGAGGCGTTTCCCGTCAACGACTACTACCACATGCCCGTGACCGCCGTTCTGGACAAGGACTCGCAGCCCCTCACGGTGCAGATCGAGTTCCCCGAGCGCGCCGTGACGGCCAGGTTGTGGCGCATCCAGGTCGGCCGGGTGCCGCTCTACATGCTCGACACGAACATCGACGCCAACCTGCCGCAGGACCGCGAGATCACGTCCAATCTCTACGGCGGCGACCTGGACATGCGCATTCGCCAGGAGATCCTCCTGGGCATCGGCGGCCTCCGCGCGCTCAACAAGCTCGGCACGCCGCCCACGGTCTGCCACATGAACGAGGGGCACTCCGCGTTCCTTGCACTGGAGCGCATCCGCCTGCTCAGGGAGAAGGAAGGGCTGTCCTTCGACGAGGCCCGCGAGGTCGTCGGCGCGACCACCGTCTTCACGACCCACACGCCCGTGCCGGCGGGCAACGACATGTTTCCGCCCGAGCTGATGGAGAGCTACTTCCGCCGGTACGTCGAGCACCTCGGCCTCTCGATGCAGCAGTTCCTCGGCCTCGGCCGCCAGGATCCCAACGACGCGCGCGAGCCGTTCTGCATGACGGTGCTCGCGCTCAAGCTCGCGGCCTTCGCCAACGGCGTGAGCGAGCTCCACGGCAAGGTGTCGCGCCGCATGTGGAAGCGGATCTGGCCCGGCATCCCCGAGCCCGAGATCCCCATCACGCACGTCACGAACGGCGTGCACACGCGCTCGTGGTACTCCGACGAGATCGAGCGCCTGCTGGACCGCTACGTGGGCCCGGAGTGGCTCGCCGACCCGGTCAACCAGTCGGTGTGGAAGCGCATCGAGAACATCCCGGACTCCGAGCTCTGGCGCAGCCGCGAGCGCCTGCGCGAGCGCCTGGTCGCCTTCGCGCGGCGCAAGCTCAGGGAGCAGTTCGCGCGGCGCGGCATCCATCGCTCGCTGATCTCGCAGGTGGACGAGGTGCTGGACCCGGAGGTTCTCACGGTGGGGTTCGCGCGCCGCTTCGCGACCTACAAGCGGGCGGCGCTGCTCATGCACAACCCCGACCGCCTCAACAAGATCCTCAACCACCCCGACCGGCCCATGCAGATCATCTTCGCGGGCAAGGCGCACCCCAAGGACCACCCGGGCAAGGAGCTGATCCGCACCATCGTGCACATGACGAACCGGGAGGAGTTCCGCCGCCGCGTCGTGTTCCTCGAGGATTACAACATGCAGATCGCCCGCACGCTCATCCAGGGCGTCGATGTGTGGCTCAACACGCCCCGCCGGCCCATGGAGGCGAGCGGCACCAGCGGCATGAAGGTCGCAGTCAACGGCGGCATCAACCTCAGCATGCTCGACGGATGGTGGTGCGAGGGCTACCAGCTCCACAACGGCCACAGCACGGGCTGGGCGATCGGCGGCGGGGAGGAGTACGACGATCACTCCTACCAGGACGACATCGAGAGCCGCAACCTCTACGATCTGATCGAGAACGAGGTCGCGCAGACGTTCTACCGGCGCGGCCCGGACGGCCTGCCGCGCGAGTGGATCGGGATGATGAAGACCTCCATGCAGCGGCTCTGCCCGGTCTTCAACACCAACCGCATGGTCGAGGAGTACACCGAGCGCTTCTACCTGCCGGCGATCCTCCAGTGGAACTGGCTCGCCGCGGAGAGCTGGTCCGAGACGCGCAAGCTGGCCGAGTGGCGGCGCAAGGTCGCCGCGTCCTGGAAGGAGATCCGCATCACGGCGCTCGGCAGCGACCAAGGCGCGCATCACCTCGTCGGCGACAAGCTCAGGGTGCAGGCGCACGTCCACCTCGGCAGCCTGACGGATGACGACGTCAACGTCGAGCTCTTCTACGGCCCGCTGACTCCCGAGGGCGAGATCGTCAACGCCGCGACCGCGACGCTGCTCCCCGCCGGAACGACGCCGAACGGGCAGACCGTCTTCGAGGGCTCGGTCCAGTGCGCCAGCACGGGCCACCACGGTTTCACCGTGCGCGTGCTTCCCTACCACCGCGGGCTCATCGACAAGTTCTCGATGGGGCTCGTGACGTGGCTCGAGGAGCCGTTCCAGCGCCTCGGCCTCGGGCTCTTCAAGGCGCAGCCGGCCAGGCGCCCCGTGACGGGGAAGGTATAGCGCGGCGCGCGCGCGCGCAACGCACCGGCTCCTCGAACTCCGCCCGGCGGCCCGAACAAGGAAGAACCCCGCCAGCCGGTGGAGGAGGAGTAGCCAGCGGGGCCTTCGTACTACTGATGGTATCGCCCCCGGCCCGAAGCCGACTTGAGCTAAAAGGCGCGCGGGCAAAGCCCGCGCGCCACCGGCCGCCTCCGGCGGCCTCAACCTCCGAATCCCCCCTCCTTGCTGCGGGC
>DHGK01000203.1 GCA_002402755.1 Planctomycetes bacterium UBA4800 | reverse complement strand
GAAGAAAACGGAGAGAGACCACCGCACTTGACACGGAGCCACGTAACGTCTCACGTTCCGTTCTCTCTGCTCTCTGTCTTCTCTGTGGTGAATCAGAAAGAGCACCACGAAGGACGCCGGAATGTGATGTGCTGAAGGTGGAGATCGCGTGTTCGGGATGTCCTGTGAACGGTTACCAAGGAGGATTGACGCCATGAGCGCCGCCGCCGTTCTTCTGACGTTCGCGTGCGCGGCCCCCGCCGATCTCACGTTCGCGCCGGCGGCGCCGGGCTACTTCACGTTCGACACCGGAGCGCTGCGGGGCACGATCCGCGCCGACGGGACGTCCGAGGGCGTCGTCAAGCTCACGGACGCGGCCACCGGGGCCGAGCTCGCCAACGATCCGCCGCTGCCCGGCATCCTGAGCCTCTACCGCGTCTTCGCCGGCCCGACGCGCTTTCCCGATGCGCGCTCGGCGCCGCACCGCGCGCAGCTCAACGCGCAGAAAACCGAGCTCGCGATCGTGTGGGAGGCGGCGCCGGAGCGGCCGTACGAGATCGCCGGCCGCTTCACGCTCGGCGACGCGCGCTCGCTCGACCTCGCCCTGGAGTGCACCGCCAAGGCCCCGCTCCCCGCGTTCGAGGTCTTCGTGTCGTCGTACCCGGCGATGGCGCTCCGGCATTTCCTGTTCGTGAAGGACACGCTGCACCAGGGCGGCCGGCCCGACCCCGTGCTCTACGAGCCCCTGGCCGCGCCCTTCCTCGAGGGCTGCTACCTCGCGTTTCCCCGCGACAACGCGGCGACGAGGCTTCTCTTCGACGGCAGGTGGGAGCGCCCGCCCAACCCGGTCCACTTCGCGGCCGGCAGGCACTATGCGGCGCCGCTCCTCGGCTCGCGCAATCCGGAGAGCGGCGTCTCGGTGCTGCTCTTCGCGCGGCCCGAGGACTGCTTTGCCCTCGAGAGCACGTACACGCGGCCGGGCGGGCACGACTCGGTCGCGAGCCACAACTCGCTGTACCTGAGCCTCGGCGGCAAGGATCTCGCAACGGGAGAGACGGCGCGCTTCCGCCTGCGCGCCACGGTGGCGGCGCTCGCGTCGCACCGCGAGGCGCTCGACCTTTACGCGCGCTGGCGCGACGGCGGCGCCGCGAAGGAGTGACGCCGGCGTCGCGCGCCGTGCCCGTCGAGCCTGCCGGGCATAGCAGCGCCGCAGCGTTCGTCGTCCCGAATCAGTAGCGCTCTCTTCCCTCGACTTCGAGCGCTCGGATCGCCCCCGAGAGCTTCGCTCGCTGCGCATCGAGAGGCAATCCCTCGCAGGCCCGGTACTCCTCCGAGAGCAGCTCGTAGCAGTCCGCAGCGGCGGCGAATCCGTTGTTCCGCAGGTACTCGCCGAACAGACGCTTCTCCATGGCGATCTTCCACCACGGGCTTCGCGAGAAGTCGCTCTTCGCGTACCGATCGATGACCAGCGCGTTGTCCTGCGACACGGATGCCTGGATCGCGAGCGCGTCGCTCACGGAGATCTTCGCAAGCTCCGACGCCTGAGTCTCCTCGAAGAAGAGCATCCAGTAGGGCGCGCAGCACGTGAAGCTCCCCTTGTTGATCCAGCCGGCCGCCTCCCAGGCCGCCATGAAGTCCGCGAGATCCGCTCGGATGTTGACGTACTCGCTCGGGTCCACGGGAAAGTCGATGTACCCGGGCTCGAGCTCCGTCCAGTAGACCGCGTTCGCGTCGTAGCCGGTGATGGCGATGAAATGGCTTGCCCCCGGCGCGAAGCCGGATTCGGGGAAAAGATACGCCAGGTCGATGTGCACCTGCACGGGCCGTCCCGTCCGGAGCGCCGCTTTCAGGCGGTTCAACGCCTCCTCGGCCGTCGTGTGGGTCAGCTGCGCCCAGGCGCCCTTCAGGTACTCCTTCGAGATCCCCGGGCTGTGGCCGAGTACGAATCTGACGCCGTAGCCGGCCATGGCGCGCCTCTGGAGAGTCCAGGTCCAGTCGCCGGCGGACGCGCCCAGGAAGCTCTTTCCGTAGCGGCTGTAGGAGAGGGCGGCCCCCAGGCCGGCGAAGGTGAAGACCTCGTCGATGGACGCGGCGGGGTCGACGTACGCGAGCTGCATCGCCAGGGACTCGAGGTAGCAGTGCCCGTAGGCGCCCTTGCCCTTCGGGATCACGGCGGGCGGCTCGAGGATCACGCTGTCGGGAAGATCGGCGGTGTCCAGGTCGTACGGCGGAACGATCTTCGCTCCGAAGGCGGCGACGATGAACTGGTCCTGGTCCATCAGGACTGCGCACGCGGCGCCGGAGATCCTCGACGGGCCGGTCCACCCGCAGAAGAGGGCGTCGCGGGCCGGCTTGGCGCGCAGCTTGACGGTCGCGTTCTCCTTGATCATGACGGCGCCGGCGCCGGCGCCGAAGACCGACTTCGAGGAGCTGACGACGCTGCCGTTCCCGATGACCGCCACGGTGAGCCTGTACGCCCTGGCGAACCGCGCGGTGACCGTGGCCGCCTTCGTGATCCGGATGAACAGCGCGGCGCCTTTGGCCCTTCCCGTTTTCGCGATCCACCGGTCGAAGACCGACCGCTCCTCGGGAACGGCCGAGAGCTCGACGATCGTGTTGTAGGGGAACACGCCGCGGCAGGTCGCGTCGCAGGACAGGCCCTCGGGGGCGCTCGTGACGACACCGGCGCCCAGCCCGTCCCTGAGCACGCAGAGCTCGAAGGTGTCGATCTCGAAGAACGCTTCGAGCGCGTGGCTCTCCCGGACATCCCTGAACGTGTACTTGTAGACCTTGGATGCCCCCGACCGCACGAGGCCGGGATCGGAAGGCGGCGGCGGCGCGCTGCCGTCGTTCGGAACGGATGCCCCCTTGCGATCCTCGAAGATCGTCGCCCCATCGAGGCGCACCTCGGCGACGTGGTGGCCCTTCCATGGCACGATCGCGAAGGTCGTGCCGGTTCCGGCCCGGACCGTGACGGACGCGGGTGCAACCTTGCCGCCGGACGATGCCGTCGCGGAGAGGATGAAGGTCGGATCCGTCGCAGCCCGCGAGACTGCCGAGAGCCAAAGGCACGAGAACGCCGCGATGCACGCTCTTCTCATGTGCGTCACCTCCATTCCGCCGCGCGCGGATTCCGGCTCGCCATGCGGCAAGGCCGCGTGTCGAGTCTCATTGTACGCCGAACGTTCATGACGGGCAACTCACAAGGCTGTCCGGGCACGGCGTCTTCGCGGCGGAACCCGCCCAGGGCCGGCGTCCTTGCCGCCTCGGCCTCAACCAAGCCGTGCGCTTCGAGGAGGAGCCTCCCGAGTACATCGAGAACTTCCCTGGACGCGCCGGCCGAGCGCAATGCCCGGGCCGCGAGAATCCAGCCGCGTCGATCTGGCGTGCGCGCTCTTGCACGTCGTCTGGGCCCTCATGAAGGGCCTTCCCGGCGCGGAGTTCGCACGCATCTTCGACCGATTGCGCCCCTTCTGGGGCCTGCGGGAGGTGGAACTCCTCGGCGCGGTGCTTTATCATTATGCATGTGCCGAGGGGCGGCGCGACATGGCCGAGAAACTGCACGAGGTGCTCCGGCCGAAGGAGGTCCTCATGAGCAACCCCGAGGTGGTACGCAAGCGTTTCTGGGAAGTCTGGGCCGAAGAAGGCCGTGAAGAAGGCCGTGTCGAGGGCCGTGTCGAGGGCCGCGTCGAGGGCGAAGCCGAAGGCGAGGCCCGCAAGGAGTCGCAGCTCCGGCGCGAGCAGCTCGACGCGGTCAGAGCTTTCTTCGCTCGCAAGGGACTGCCCTGGGATGTGTACGAAAAAGACATCGAAGGGCTTCCCACCCACCGCGAGGCGACCGATTTCCTGGTCGATCTTGCCACGGCCGCCGACATGGGCGCGTTCCTGAAGCTGCGCTTCGGACACTGACGACAGTATCGCGATCAGGTCGTCAGCGTGCGCCGTGATCTCGGGTCCGGGTTGCGTCTCACTATCTGGACGTCAGATCAAAGACCCGCATCAAGAGAACGGCGCTACCGGGGCCGTCAATCCGCCGTCGTGCCGGACTCTGCTCCGCCGGACCGCCGCGCCTTCGCCTCGGATGCCAGGCGTTTGACTTCGGCCGCGAGCTCGGGATCTTCGATCCAATGCCAGGCCGGGAATCCGCA
>DHGK01000206.1 GCA_002402755.1 Planctomycetes bacterium UBA4800 | reverse complement strand
GTGCCCTCTGTCTTCTCTGTGGTGAGTCAGAAGGAGCACCACGAAGGACGCCGGAATGTGATGTGCTGAAGACGGAGATTTGCGAGTTCGGGATGCCCTGTGAACGGTTACGCGCCGGCGAACGCGGCCCTTTCCGCCCGGTGCCGTGGATTGACAGCCCGGCGGGCGGAGACTATAGTCTTGAGCTTTTCCCGCATCGAGCCCTCGGGCCGCGAGGCGTGCACGGTCAACAAGGAGGCGCGGCGTGCGCGAGCGCGCAAGCATTGCCGTCATCGACTTCGGCGGACAGTACGCCCACCTGATCGCCAAGCGCATCAGGCACCTGGGATGCTACACGGTCATCCTGCCGCCCGACGCGGCGGCGGAGGATCTCGCGGGGCTCTCGGGACTCGTGCTCTCGGGCGGGCCGGCGAGCGTCACGGACGCGGAAGCGCCGCGCTGGAACCGCGCGCTGCTGGAGCAGCCCGTGCCGGTGCTCGGCCTGTGCTACGGGCACCAGCTCATGGGCCACGCACTCGGCGGCAAGGTCGGGCAGGCCGGAAAGGGCGAGTACGGCCTCGCGCATCTCGATGTGTGCGGCGCGAGCCCGCTCCTCGCCGGGCTCGCCGCGCGCGAGCAGGTGTGGATGAGCCACGGGGACAGCGTGCTCGCGCTGCCGCCGGGCTTCGAGCTTCTCGGCCGGACGAGCGACTGTCCGATCGCGGCGATGGCAAGCCGCGAGCGGCCGCTCTTCGGGCTCCAGTTCCACCCCGAGGTCAACGACACGCCGTGCGGCAACACCGTGTTCGAGAACTTCCTGCGCCTGTGCGGCGCGCCGCGCACGTGGTCGATGCAGGCCTTCCTGGCGCAGGAGATCGAGGACGTGCGCGCGCAGGTCCAGGGCCGCAACGTCCTCTTCTTCCTGAGCGGCGGCGTCGACTCGACGGTCGCCTACGCGCTGCTCGTGCGGGCGCTCGGCGCCGAGCGCGTGCTCGGCCTGTACATCGACCATGGCTTCATGCGCGGCGGCGAGACCGCGCAGATCAAGGCCGCGTACGACCGGCTCGGCTGGAAGGTCGAGTACGAGGATGCGTCGGAGGAGTTCCTGGCGGCGACGCGCGGCCTCAGCGACCCGCAGGAGAAGCGGGCGCGCATCGGACAGCAGTTCATCGACACGCGAGCGCGCATTCTCCGCGAGCTCGACCTCGCGCACGACGACTGGCTGCTCGGCCAGGGGACGCTGTACCCGGACATCATCGAGAGCGGCGGCACGGCGCACGCCGACACGATCAAGACCCACCACAACCGGATCCGCGGCATCGAGGAGCTGATCGCGGAGGGCCGCGTGGTCGAGCCGCTCAGGGATCTCTACAAGGACGAGGTGCGCGCGCTCGGCGAAGAGCTCGGGCTGCCCGCGTCGATCGTGTGGCGCCACCCCTTCCCCGGGCCCGGCCTCGCGATCAACGTCCTGTGCAGCGACCGCGACGCGGGGCCGTTCACGCTGCCGCGCGGGCGCGAGATCGCGGCGTTCTGCCGCGCGCGCGGCTACGAGGCGTGGGTGCTGCCCGTGCGCAGCGTCGGCGTGCAGGGCGACCAGCGGAGCTACAGCCCGCCCGTCGCCGTGCGCGGCCCGCGCGACTGGCAGCGGCTCGAGGCGCTGTCGACGGAGCTCACCAACACGTTCCGCGAGGTGAACCGCGTGGTGCTGCTCCTGCGGCCCGACGCGCCGCCCCTGACGGTGCACGAGGCCTACCTGACGCGCGAGCGCCTGGACGTCGTGCGCGCGGCCGACCGCATCATGCTCGCGGCGCTCGAGCGGCGCGGCCTCATGCGCGCCGTCTTCCAGCACCTGACGATCGCGCTGCCGCTCGGCGGCGCGGGGAAGGAGGGAATCGTTTTGAGGCCGGTCTTCTCCGAGGACGTCATGACCGCGCGCTTCGCGACGCTTCCCTGGGATCTGGTCGACGAGGTCGCGGCGGCGATCGCGGCGCTGCCCGAGGCGATCGCCGTCTTCTACGACGTGACGCACAAGCCGCCCGCGACCTTCGGCTGGGAGTAGCGTGCCTGTGACGGCGCTCACGCTGTGCGCGGCGGTTGCCGCCGTCATGTGGGCGGGCCTGCTCCTCGATCCGCGAAGGCGGTGGCAGCCGTTTCGCGAGGAAGGCGAGGCGCCCGCGCCGCCGTCCGATGCGCCGCTCGTCTCGGTCGTGATCCCCGCGCGCAACGAGGAGGCGACGATCGCGCGCGCGCTCGGCGCGCACTTCGCGAGCGCGTGGCCGAACCTCGAGGTCATCCTCGTCGATGACGCGAGCGCCGACCGCACCGTCGAGGAGGCGAGTGCGGCCGCCGCGAACGCACGGGCGGCGTTTGTGCTGATCGCGGCGGGTCCGCTTCCCCAGGGGTGGGCCGGCAAGGTACACGCGATGGAGGCGGGAGCGCGCGCGGCGAGCGGAAGCTACATGCTCTTCACCGATGCCGACATCGTGCACGCGCCCGGCGTCCTGGGCGCGCTCGTTCGGGAGAGCGAGGCGGCGGGCCTCGGCCTCAACTCGCGCATGGCGCTGCTTGCGGCCGAGTCGTTCTGGGAGCGGCTGCTCGTGCCGGCGTTCGTGCATTTCTTCGCGCTGCTGTACCCCTTCAGGGCCGTCGCCGACCCGCGCAGCCGGTGCGCGGCGGCCGCGGGCGGCTGCATGCTCGTCGGGCGCGAGGCGCTCGAGCGCGCGGGGGGCCTGGCGGCGATCAAGGACGCGATCATCGACGACGTCGCGCTCGCGCGCGCGGTGAAGCGCGCGGGCTTTCCGCTTCGCCTTGCGCTCACCGAGCAGGTGCGAAGCCTCAGGCGCTACAGGCGCCTCGCGGAGTTCTGGCAGA
>DHGK01000208.1 GCA_002402755.1 Planctomycetes bacterium UBA4800 | reverse complement strand
GAGCACCACGAAGGACGCCGGAATGCGATGTGCTGAAGGTGGAGATCGCGTGTTCGGGATGTCCTGTGAACGGTTACCGATTATCGAAGCTTCGTCCTGCAGGCGTCAAGGCGCCGCGCAACGGCGCTCGCACGGGAGGACCGCCGCGTATGCGGCGCAGTCCGGCCAGGGCGCGGGCGGCGGGGCGGCCGGACCGCGACACGCCGGCCGCGCGCGCGCATCCCGCCTTGTCGAGCCCCTTCCGTGTCTGTAAGCTCGCATCGGGACGTCGACAAGGAGCCATCGCATGGCACGAGCGTGGATTTACGCGTGCTTCTTCGTCTCCGGATTCTCGGCCCTGGTCTACGAGATCGTCTGGAGCCGCCTCTTCGTCCACACGATGGGGACCTCGAATCTCTCGATCACGGTCGTCGTCGCCGTGTTCATGGGAGGGCTCGCGCTCGGAAGCGCCCTGGGCGGGAGGATCGCCGACCGCGTCGAGTCGCCGCTGCGGGTATACGCGTGGCTTGTCATAGGCGTCGGGCTCGGCAGCCTCGCCGTGTTCCCGCTGCTCCGGATCGCCTCGCCGGTTCTCGGCGCCGTGTACCGCCTGAACGACGGGCAGCCGGACCACCCCTTCTTCACGATCGCGAAGGCCCTCGTCTGCGCGGCGAGCATCCTGCTTCCCACGGCGTTCATGGGCGCGACGCTGCCCGTCCTCGCGCGGCACGTGACGAGCAACCTCACCCACGTGGGGGCGCGCCTGGGCGCGCTCTACGGCGTCAACGCGCTCGGCGCCGTGGCAGGCGCCGCGGCGGCCGGGTTCTATCTCATCCTCCGCATGGGCCTGGCGGGCACGGCCGTTCTCGCGGCCGCGCTCGATATCCTGGTCGGCATCGCCATTCTCGTGGCGCACGCGCGGGCACGAACGCCCGCGCCGGCGCACAAGGGCGCGCGGCACGCCCGGGAGCGCGCGACGCGCGCCGCGGCGCCGCCCTCGCACGCGGGCGCGCCGGCGCCGATCACCGTGTCGCGCGCCGTGCGCATCGTCGTCATCGCCTACGGCGTCTCGGGCTTCGTCAACATGTGCCTGCAACTGGGCTGGACGCGGGCGCTCGTCATCGCCATCGGCCACAGCACGTACGGTTTCTCCGTGATCGTCGCCATCTTCATTCTCGGCCTGGCGCTCGGCGGGTGGATCGCGGGGCTGTTCGCGGACCGCCTCGCGCGGCCCATCGCCGCCTTCGGCTGGATTCTCGTCGCGACCGCGGCCGCATCGACGGCCGCGATCCCCCGGCTCGGCGTTCTTCCCGCGCGCTTCGCCTCCGACATGGCCGCGGCGGTCCGGTCCGGCGCGCCCGGCACGTTCGACTTCATCGCGTTCATGCAGGCGGGGGCGCTGCAGGCGGCCCTCGTGATCCTGCCTTCGACAATCCTCATGGGCATGGCGTTTCCCATCGTCGGCCGCGTGCGGGCGCTGTCGCCGCAGGCGATCGGCAGCGCCGTCGGCATCGCCTACGCATCGAACACGGTCGGCGCGATTCTCGGCACCGCGATCACGGGCTTCGTGCTCGTGCCGCTCGCGGGCAGGATCTGGGCGCTTCTGTATCTCGCCGCGGGCGCGGGTCTCGCGACGGGCATCGCCGTCCTGCGTGCGGCGCCCGGCGGATCGCGCGGCCGGCGCTGCGCCCTTGCGGCTGCGGTCATCGCGGCGCTCCTCGGGTTCTGCTATGCGACGCGGCCCGCCGGAGTCCTCGACGCGGGCGCCCCGCCGGCGCCGGAGCGCGCCCGCAGGTACTGGAACCCGGCAATCTTCGCGCAAGGATCGATCAAGGGAGTCTACCTTGCGCACGGTTTCAAGAGCCACGACGCCTACGTGGAGGCGCTCCTCGGCTGGTGGGATGTGCCGTACTACCGCGACGGCGAAGCCTGCTCGGTCGCGGTGCTGCACAGGCGCGCGGACGGCCATCGCTCGCTCCACATCACCGGCAAGGCCGATGCATCGGCCGGCGAGTCCTCGTTCGATCTGGACACGCAGCTTCTCAACGGACACCTGCCCGTGCTCGTCCACGCCGATCCGCGTGCCTGCCTGAACCTCGGCCTGGGCGGCGGCATGTCGCTCGGCGCCATGGCGGCCCACCGGGATGTCGGATCGATCGACCTGCTCGAGCTCTCTCCCGAGGTGGTCGAGGCGGCGCGGCTCCACTTCGCGGACGTGAACGGCAGGGCGCTCGAGAATCCGAAGGTGAGGACGATCATCGGCGACGGGCGCAACCATCTGGCCCACACCGCGCGGCGCTACGATGTGATCAGCTCGGAGCCCTCGAACTTCTGGATCGCAGGGATCGGCAATCTGTTCACCGAGGAGTTCCATCGCATCGTGCGCGATCGCCTGCGCCCCGGCGGGGTCGTGTGCCAGTGGGTCTACGGCTACAACATCCGCGGCGAGGACTATGCCACGGCGGTCCGCACGTTCCTGCGCGTGTTTCCGCACGTGACGGTCTGGGGCAACAGCGTGGGCGACACGCTGCTCCTCGCGTCGTGCGAGCCCGTGCGCATCGACCGCGCCCGAGTCGCCGAAGCCCTGGCTGCCGAGGCGGTGGGCTCGAGCCTCGCGTCCATCGGCATCGACGCGCCCGAGGATCTGTTCCGCTACTTCATCTGCGACGGCGCCGTCCTGCGGGCCTGGGCGGGGGAAGGCGCCGTCAATCGCGATCTGTTCCCCATTCTCGAGTTCTCCAGCCCCCTGGGATACTTCGACAAGGATGCGGAGATCCTCGCGCAGCTCGCGGCCGCGGCGCCCGGCGCCCTGCCGGAGGACATGCTGCGCGGATTCTCCGAGGAGCAGGTGCGCGCGGCAAGGACCCGGCTGCGGCACGGCCGCATGCTGCGCGACTTCTTCCGGAAGATCGGGAACAGGAGTTTTTCCGGCGCGCTCGACATCTACGAGGCCCTCGCCGCCGAGCGCGACTCGTGGTCGCTCGAGTGCGCGGCCTTCCTGCTCGCGGATCGCACCGCCGACATGGGCGCCGAACGGCGCGCGCATCTCCGCAGGGCCCGCGGCATCCACGACACGGCCGCGTTGTGCGCCGTCGATGGGTACCGGCCGGGGCCCGCCGCGGGCGACATGCCGATCGTCGAGCACTTCACACGCCTGGCCAAGGCCGCACCCCCCGGACGCTGGAGCACCCTCGTCGCGCTGGCGCGCGTGCAACTCCATGCGAATCGCGTCGATGACGCCTTCGCGAGCATCGCCGCGGCAGCACAACGGGGCGCGCCCGAGTACAAGCTCGTCTTCCTGAAGGGGCTGGGCCTCGGCATGCGCAACGAACTCGCGGCCGCGGAGAAGCTCCTCGCGCAGGCGCTGGCGCTGGCCCCGAACGACCCGCGCGCGGAGAAGGACGAGATCGCGTACAATCTCGCGTACTGCCTGGAGAAGCTCGGGAAATCGGATGCGGCGGCGGCCATGTACCGGCGGGCGCGCGACCTGGGGTACAACGCCGACGCCATCCGCGCGGCCATCGAGCGTGTCCTGCACCCGCGGGTGAAGTAGCCGGCCGGGCGCGAGCGTCCCGGCAGCGAAGGAGCATCGCCATGCGCTCAGCACACCGTGCTCTTGCGTGTCTCGCCTGCGCGGTCGCCGTCTGTCCCGTCGCGCGCGCCGCGGAGAGGAAGCTCTCCGACGTGGTGTGCGAGGAAGGCGGACGGCTCGTCGTGGCGCCCTGGCCCGTTGACGATGCGCTGCGCAATCCCTGGCCCCGCGAGCTCGAGGCGGAGTTCGCGGCGCGGGCGGACTTCATCCTGCGGGAGCAGAGCCGGAAGCCGATGGGCGGCGCCAACACCTACTTCGAGAACGAGAAGCGGGGATACGGAATCCTGATGGCGCAGGCGCTCGGGGGGCTCGCGCGGACGGCGCTGCCCGCCCTGCAGGCTGAGGATGCCCAAGCCGCCGAGTGGCACCGCGAGACCGCGGGAATCGATTACTACGCCTGCTTCACGCTCAAGCACCAGATGCGGAAGTACTTCTTCTTCGGCGATTTTCTGGATCGAGCCTACACGCGCCGGATGGTCGAGGGCGCGAAGCGCTGGACCGAGAAGGACCCGCTCAGGCGGCCGCACTACGCGTACAAGGGGCCGGGCCCGGGCTGGGGCCCGGACGTCAAGAACAGTTGGGTCGACGTGCGCGCGACCGAGAACCTCTTCCTCATGCGCGCCACGTCCGTCTACCTCATGGCCGAGGAGACGGGCAACGAGGAGACGCGCCGCCGCTACCGCGCGATGCTCCTCGACTACGCCAAGGCGCTTCATCGCGTGGGGCTCGGCGAGTGGGACTCCGAGAACTACCACGGCCATTCCATGGCGCCGCTCCTCAACCTGTACGATTTCGCAAAGGACCCCGCCGTGAAGCTCGCGGCGAAGGCGGCGCTCGACTTCGTGATGGCGACCGGTGCCGTCAAGTACTACCGCGGCGGATTCAACGGCCCGACGAAGCGCGACTACAACCACGTGCAGCCCTTCGGCGGCAGCGCGGCCTCGATGCTCTGGGTGTACTTCGGCGACTGCCCCGTCCTGGAGCACGCCTTCGAGTCCGACGAGGTGCACATCCTGACGAGCGGCTACCGCCCGCCGCTCGCGGTCGTGCATCTGGCCCGCAAGAACTTCGAGCGGCCCGTCGAGCTCCTCGCCGCGAAGGCCCACTACGAGGCGTCGGTCGCGAACGAGCTGGATCGCGGGCCCCGGTATCTCGAGACCCAGTTCTTCGGCCGCACGTATCAGTTCGGGAGCCTTGTCGGGGGCACATCGAGCGGCGCGGGCGATGTCAACGGGTTCAAGATCATGGCCTACGATTCGCGGCGCGGCGTCGCGGACATCCAGTGCTGCCCGGGGCCCGATCCGCGTTACATGGGCTCGCCGAAGTACGCCAAGGGGAAGATCGCGGGCGAGAACCGCGTGGCGCAGCACGGCAACATTGCCGTGTGGCTCGTCGCGGCGGGCGATGCGCCGTGGTGCTGGGTGATGCCGAAGTCGGTCGCCGTCGCGGCCGAGGGCGGCGTCACCTTTCTGGCCTGCGAGCGCACGTGGATCGCGCTCAGGCCGCTCGGCATCACGCAGCCGGCAGGCGATGCGGCGCGGGACGCGGACTTTGCGCGCGGGCAGGGAAACGAGCCCGGGTTCCCGGAGCACAAGGTGCTGAGCGCCAAGGGCCTCGGAGGCGCGTACTGCGGCTTCGCGATCGAGATCGGCGAGGAGCCCGAGGACGGCTTCGACGCCTTTCGGCGCGATGTCCTGGCAAAGAGCGCGCTCGATGCCGAGCGGCTCGACGCGGGTGTCGCGGGCTACAGGGGCCGCGACGGGCGCGCGGTGAAGCTCGCGTTCGGCACGACGCCCGGCGAGACGCGGATATGGAGAGACGGGAAGGAGCACGACCTCGCCGAGCACGGGAAGCACCTCTTCGCGAACGCCGCCGGCGGCGACGGCCCGGTGAGCTGCCGGTGGCTCGGCGGCGCGCTGCGCGTGCGCGCCGGAGGCTGCGTGTTCGAGGGCTCGGTCGACGAGAAAGGACGGTACACCTTCACGAACGAGTAGACGCCCGGCGCGGCGCGCCGCTGGCGCCTGTTTCCGACCGGTGGTATCCTGCAGATTGTGTTTCGTGACCTTCGCCGTCACCCGCGGCACCGAGAAGAAAGGGGGCGCGTCATGCCCAGTCGATTGAGCCTGTCGGTCGTGGTCGCGTGCGCGGTCGCGTTCTGTGCCACTTCCGTGCTCGCCCAGGGGGCGCTCAAGGCCGGCGCCGGCAAGGCCGTCATCACGCCCGCAAACCCGATCTGGCTCGCGGGGTACGCGGCGCGCACGGCACCGTCCGACGGCAAGCTCCACGATCTCTTCGCCAAGGCGATCGCGATCGAGGACGAGACCGGCGCGCGCACGGTGGTCCTCGCCATGGACCTCCTCGGGCTTCCCGCCGCCATGGTGCGCGACCTGGCCGCGCGCGTGAAGGAGAAGTTCGGCGTGCCGCGCGAGCGGCTCATGGTCACGTTCACACACACGCACTCGGCGCCGGTCATCGACGCGGACCGCACGATCGACATGTACGGCCTGGAGGAGACGCAGGCCAAGATCGTCGCCGAGTACTCGCGGGCGCTGCCGGACCTTCTTCTGGACGCGATCGGCAAGGCGCTCGGGAGCATCGAGCCGTGCCGCCTGGAGTACGGCATCGGCACGGCCTCCTTCGCGATCAACCGCCGCCAACCGCTCCCGGCCGGCGTCACCATAGGAACGAACCCGGCCGGTCCGATCGACCACGACGTGCCCGTCCTGCGCATCGCGCGCGCCGACGGCACGATCAAGGCCGTGCTGTTCGGCTACGCCTGCCACAACACGACGCTCGCCCTCCAGAAGATCTGCGGCGATTACGCCGGCTACGCGCAGGCGTGCATCGAGGAGCGCATGCCGGGCGCCGTCGCGCTCTTCGTCACGGGCTGCGGCGCCGACCAGAACCCCCATCCGCGCCGGAAGATCGAGGATGCGGAGAACCACGGCAAGGCGCTCGCCGATGCCGTCGCCGCGGTGCTCGGCGGCCCCATGAAGGCCGTCGCCGGGCCCGTCCGCGCCGCCTACGAGGAGGCGACGCTCACCTTCAGCGCGCCGCCGTCGCGCGCCGACATCGAGAAGCAGCTCGCCGACCAGAACATCTACGTGCAGCGCCGGGCGCGCCGGCTGCTCGGCATTCTCGACGCCCGGGGCTCGCTGCCCGTCGAGTACCCCTACCCCGTGCAGGTGCTCAAGTTCGGCGACGCCCTGGTGATGGCGGCGCTCGCCGGCGAGGTCGTCGTCGACTACTCGCTCAGGCTCAAGCGCGAGCTCGGCGGCAAGGAGTGCGCCTGGATCATCGGGTACGCGAACGACTTCTGCGCCTACATTCCGTCGCTGCGCGTCCTGAAGGAGGGCGGCTACGAGGGCGGCGATGCGATGGTGTACTTCGGCTTCCACGGCCCCTGGGCCCCCACCGTGGAGGAGAACGTCGTCGCGGCCGTCCACCGGCTGGTCGCACGCCTGAAGAAGTAGAGTAACCGTTCACGGTTTTCTCG
>DHGK01000207.1 GCA_002402755.1 Planctomycetes bacterium UBA4800 | reverse complement strand
CGGAGCCTCGTAACGTCTCACGTTCCGTTCTCTGTGCCCTCTGTCTTCTCTGTGGTGAATCAGAAAGAGCACACGAAGGACGCCGGAATGTGATGTGCTGAAGGTGGAGATCGCGTGTTCGGGATGTCCTGTGAACGGTTACCATCTATCTTCAGCCTACAGCCTACAGCCTCCGCCTCTCACGATCTCCGCAATGACCTCTGCGACCTCGTGCGCGGCGACGCTCTCGCGCGCCGCCTCCCGCACGGAGCCGATCAGCACCGGCGCATCGCCGCCCGCCGCGGCCGGCGCGCCGTGGCTTCCGCGCACGATCGACGGGTCCAGCCCTATGAGATCGAACACCGTCCTGAACCCGAGCGCCCGCCGCGCGAGCTTCAGGGCGGCGCGCAGGCGCACGCAGCGCTTCGCCGGATCGAAGAAGAGCTCGCACGGGTCGTAGCCCGGTTTCCGGTGGATGTCGACCGTGCGGGCGAAATCGGGCGCGCGCGCGTCGTCCAGCCACCACCCGTACGCGAACCAGCGGTCGGGCCGGCTCAGCGCCACCAGCTCGCCGCTCCGCGGGTGGTCGAGGCCATGCGCGCGCTTGCCCTCCTGGTCCAGCACCGCGGCGATGCCCGCGTCGCCCGCGAGGAGGTCCCGCACCGCCGCGAGCGCCGAGCGGTCGTTGACGTAGACATGCGCCGCCTGGTGATCCGCAACCGCGAAGGCGCGCGAGGCGCCGCAATCGAGAAGCTCTCCGGCCAGGCTCTCGCGCACGGCGAGGAAGCCGTGCTCGCGCAGGAGCCGGTTGATCGGCACGGCGCCGGTCACGGCCGTGATCGCGTAGTCGGCGACCACGAGAATCGCGTAGTCGCGCCCGCGCGCAGCGTCGATCAGCCGCGCGGCCTCGGCATCCAGCTCGGCGACCGCGCGCAGCGCCTCCGGCGAATCCGGACCGAAGCGCTGCAGATCGTAGTCCAGGTGCGGCAGGTAGACGAACGCCAGATCGGGGGCGCGGCGCTCAAGGACGCGCACGGCGGCATCAACGATCCATCGCGACGAGCGTATGTCCGCGGCGGGGCCCCAGAAGTTGAAGAGCGGGAAGCGTCCGAGCGCGGACTCGAGTTCCTTCTCGAGATCCGCCGGTTGCGTGTAGATGCCCGGGATCTTGCGGCCGTCGGCAAGGTAGTGCGGCCGCGGCGTCGCCGAGATGTCCGCGGTCGAGTACATGTTGTACCACCAGAAGAGCTTCGCCACCGTGAGTCCCGGCCGTTCCTCGCGCAACCTGTCCCAGACCTTCGGGGCGGTCACCAGCATGTTCGACTGGCGCCAGAGCCACACCTCCGCGAGGTCGCGGAAGTACCAGCCGTTGCCGACGATGCCGTGGTCGCGCGGAAGGGCGCCGGTCAGCATGCTCGCGTGCGCGGGGCAGGTGACGGCCGGCATCGCCGGAACGATGCGGCCCGCGAAACCTTCGCGCGCGAGCGCCGCGAGGCGCGGGGCGTGCGGGAGGAGGCGGTGCGTCAGGGCCGCGACGTCGAGAACGAGGAGCTTCCTCATGGCGCCTCCGAAGCGCGTGCGGGGCGCCGCTTGCCGGCGCCCGGCCGGCGTCCATCCTACCACGCACCGCCGGCCGCGGTCTTGTGGGCGGGGGGCGCGCCCGTTACAGTGAAGGCTGCGCGGCTGCTCCGCCCCCTCGGCGCGCAACGCGCGCGGAACCACGTGCCGAAAAGGAGGACGCTCCATGCAATTGACGCGAAGAACCTTCATGCAGACGGGCGCGGGCGCCGGCATTGCCGCCGCACTCGCCACGCCGGTTGCCGCCGCCGCGGCGGCGCGCAAGCCGCGCGCGGGCGCCGCGCTGCGGGTCGGGATCATCGGCGCGGGCGGGCGCGGGATGCATCTGGTCGAGCAATCGCTCGCCATCCCCAACGTGAGCTTCACGGTCGTCTGCGATGTCCAGGAGCAGCGCGTCAAGGCCGCCCAGGCGTTCCTCAAGAAGGCGAACCGCCCCGAGCCCGAGGGCCTGACGGGCGGTCCGTACGCCTATCGCGAGCTGCTGAAGGCCGACGACCTTGACTGCGTCATCATCGCATCGCCCGTGTACTGGCACGGCGCCATGTTCACGGACGCCCTGGAGGCGGGCATGCACTTCTACGGCGAGAAGCCGCTCGGCATCACCCCGACGTGCATTCGCAACGCGACCGCCGCCTGGAAGAAGAACCCCGGCGTCGTGGCCCAGCTCGGATTCCAGTGGGGCGCCCACCTCGGCCGCCGGAACATCATGAAGCGCGTGCGCGAGGAGGGGCTCATCGGCGAGCTGCTGGAGGGCGACGTCCAGCGCCTGAACGGCTGGGACACGCACGGCGGCTGGTACGCGGACAGGGCCAAGTCGGGCGACTGGATGCTCGAGCAGGCCGTCCACGAGTTCAACCTCATCTGGATGACGCTCGGCGTGCACCCCGTGGCCGCGACGACGGTCGGCCGCGCGGGCATCATCCCGGGCCGCAACACGACCAACTACTACACCACGATCCTGGAGTACCCCGGCAACCTGATCGTGCGCTACTCGCACGGCTGGATCCAGGTCCCGGGCTTTCCGGGCGGCGGCATGCACCTGTACTTCACGGGCCTGAAGGGCGCCGTGGATGTCATGGACGCGTACGCGCAGCTCAGGGAGCCGCCGGCCGGCGCATCCGGCCGCATCAACGGCGAGGGGCCCGGCGGCGACACGCGCGAGCACCTGGCGAACTTCTTCGATGCGGTGCGCGCCGGAGATCCCGCCAAGGCCTACTGCGGCATCGAGAACGGCATCGGCGCGTCGTACATCGGCCTCATGATCAGGACGAGCCTGGAGAAGGGCGCGAAGGCGACGTTCGACGAGATGCTGGCGGACGGGCGCACGCCGCCGCTGGAGAAGGCGTGAGGACGGAGGCTATAGGCTATAGCCTATAGCCTACAGCCTCTTCCGCGGCATCGCTCTCGTCGCCCCCGTCGAGATCCCCCCGTCGACGAGCAGCGTCTGCCCCGTGATGTACGCGCTCGCGTCGGACGCGAGGAACACGATCGCGCCGTCGAGGTCCTCGGGACTTCCGGGACGCTTGAGCGGAATCCGGTCGCAGAGATACTCGACCCACTCCCTGTCCTCGTACATGACGGCGTTCTGCGCGGTCTTGAACCACCCCGGCGCCAGGCAGTTCACGGTGATGCCGTGGCGGCCCCAGTCATCCGCCAGGCTCATCGTGAGCTGCCGCGTGCCGCCGCGGCTCGCGCAGTAAGGACCGAGTCCCGCGTACCCGAACACGCTCGTCACCGAGCCGATGTTGATGATGCGGCCGTAGCGCCGCGGGATCATCGCCCGCGCGACCGCCTGGGCGGTGAAGAACGCGCCGCGCAGGTTGGTGTCCAGGACGAGGTTCCAGTCCTCCCACGTGATGTCCTCGGCCGGCTTCCTGACATTGCAGCCGGCGTTGTTGACCAGAATATCGATCTTGCCGTAGGCCTCCATCGCCGCCGGCACGAGGCGCGCGATGCTCGCCTGGTCGCAGACGTCGAGCTCCAGCGGCAGCGCCTTCCGGCCGAGCGCCTCGATCTCGCCCTTGAAGGCCGCGAGCGCCGGCAGGCTGCGGCTCGTCACGACGAGATCCGCGCCGGCACGCGCGAGCGCCCGGGCGAGGTACTGGCCGAGGCCGCGGCTCGTGCCGGTCACGATCGCGACCNNAGGCTGTAGGCTGTAGGCTATAGCCTACAGCCTCTCCGTCACGGCACCAAAACGACCTTCATCAAGCCTTCCGCGCCCTCGCGCAGCCTCGCGAACCACGCCGCGCCCTCGGCCAGCGGCGCCGCGGCGCTCAGCAGCGGATCGAGGCGCACCGCGCCGCGCGCGATCAGGTCGAGGCACGCCGGGTACTCGCCGGCGGACGCGCACGACCCCGCCAGCGTCAGCTCGCGCGTGACGACGGCCTGGAGCGGCAGCGGCACCTCGGGCGTCACGTTACCGATGAGCGCGACCGCCCCGCCCTTGCGCGCCAGCGCCGCGGCGAGGGCGACGGTGCCGGCGGCGCCCACGGCCTCGACGACGATATCCGCGCCGCGCCCGCGCGTGGCCGCGCGCACCGCTGCCTCCGCCTGCTCCGGCGCCACGGCGGCGGCGGCGCCAAGCGCCAGCGCGCGGTCGCGGCGCGACTCGTCGATGTCGACCGCCGCCACGACGCGGCACCCCGCCTGCGCCAGCACCTGCAGCGCCAGGAGCCCGATCATGCCGGCGCCCACCACCACCGCCGCATCGTCGAACGCCACGGGCAGGCGGCGCACCGCGTGGAACGCAACCGAGAGGGGCTCGGTCATCGCCGCGTGGACGAACGACACGCCGTCGGGCAGGCGATGGAGGATGCGCTGCGGCACCGCGACGAACTCGGCGAACGCACCGTCGCGGCGATACTCCCTGCACGACACGCCGAGCACGCGCCGGTCGTCGCACAGGTTGATGCGGCCCGTGCGGCAGAACGGGCACGCGCCGCAGTACACGGTGGAATCGAACGTCACCCGGTCGCCGGGGCGCCACGCGCCCGCGGCGGCGCCCGCCGCCTCGACCGTGCCCGCCGCCTCGTGCCCCATGATGACGGGCGGTATCCGCCGCCCCGTGCCGCCGTCGAAGCCGTGCACATCGCTCCCGCAGATGCCGCACGCCTTGACTCGGACGAGGACGTCATCGGGACCGGGCACGGGCGCCGGGACGTCCGCGTACTCGAGCCGGAGGTACTCCGTCAGGACCAGCGCCTTCATGCCGCGATCGCTCCTACGCCGGCGCGATGTCGATCCGGTTCTTCTCCTTGTCGATGCGCACGACCACGCCGCGCACGACGCTGCCCTGCCGGACCGATTCGCCCAGACCGCCCATGTCGCACAGCGGAATGAACCCCTCCACGCCCTCGTCCAGCGCAACGTACACGCCCTCGACGCCGATGCGCTTCACCCAGCCCGCGACGGTCTCGCCGGCCGCGTAGCCCTCCAGCGCCCGGTTGACCTGCGCCGCCTGGGCGCGCGGGAAGTCCAGGCCGATGCGGCCGCGCCCGGCCTCGACGCGCACGACCTGGACGCGGATGCGCTGCCCGGCCTTGAGCGGCTGCTCGCGGCCGTACTCGCGGTAGTAGGCCTCGATCTTGCTCCGGTGGAGCAGCCCTTCGGCCCCGCCGATGTCGACGAAGGCGCCGAACTCGTTCATGCGGACGATCCTGCCATCGAACTGGTCGCCCTCGTTCAAGCCGGCGAGCACCTTGCCGCGTTCCTCGAGGGCCTCGCGATCGAGCACGACGCGCCGGCTCACGACGACGTTCCTGTCCGCCCGGTCGAAGGACGTGACCTCGCACGTCAGGGTCTTGCCCACGTACTGCGACGCGTCCTCGACGCGCTCGCGCTCGATCTGCGAGATCGGCATGAACGCGCGCACGCCCTTGATCGAGATCTCCAGGCCGCCCTTGTTGACCCCCGTGACCAGGCCCTTGACGACGATTCCCGGCCTGAGCTCGTCCCAGAGCACCTCCGTGCGCGCCTGCGCGATCGAGAGGATGGCCATGTCGCGCGCGGCGTCGTAGCGCACGAAGCTCGCCTCGATTCTCTCGCCCGCCTTCGGGAGCGGCTCGTCCTCGAACTCGC
Organism: Planctomycetes bacterium UBA4800; assembly: GCA_002402755.1. Taxonomy (GTDB): domain Bacteria; phylum Planctomycetota; class UBA8108; order UBA8890; family UBA8898; genus UBA8898. Next base: position 5,054 of record DHGK01000207.1, on the reverse strand, counting down.
CGTCGGGAATGAAGCCGTGCGCCTTGGCCGCGAGTTCGACCACGATCTCCCCGCCGCGGACGTTGACAACCGTGCCCCGGAGGCGCGTTCCGGGGGCGCAGCGCTGGAGATCGAGCTCGGGCTCGGGTCCGAACTTGTCCCCCGGCATGCCGGCGCGCGCCATGAGGGCCTCGAGCTGCTCGTCGCTGATGCCGGCGTCGCCGGGGCGCCGATCGTTCTCGTCACGGAACTTGCGTCGTTTCTCGATCATGGGCACACCTGTCGGGGAGCCGCCGCGCGCACGCGCGTCAACGGGGCAACTATAGACGGGGGGACGCTCCAGTTCAAGCCAGGATCGCAGCGTGCGCCCGCGCCGCCTCGGCCAGGCGCGCGTGGGAGGGGGCCTCGAGCCGCGCGTCGGCCGCCAGGATCTCCGCCGCGTCGCGCCGCGCCTCGGCGAGCAGCCTCGCGTCGCGCGGCAGGTCGGCGATGCGCAGGTCGCTCAGCCCGGCCTGCCTGCAGCCGCGGATCTCCCCCGGCCCGCGAAGCGCGAGGTCCTCCTCGGCGATCCTGAAGCCGTCCGTCGTCGCGCAGAGAACTTCCAGGCGCCGCCTGCCTTCGGGCGTCCCGGACTTCCCGAGGAGAAAACACCAGGACTGCTCGCGCGAGCGGCCCACGCGCCCGCGGAGCTGGTGGAGCTGCGTCAGGCCGAACCGGGCCGCGTCCTCGATCACCATCGTCGTTGCGCGCGGGGCGTCGATGCCGACCTCGATGACGGTCGTGCCGAAGAGGACATCGAGCGCCCCCGCCGTGAAGCCGCGCATGACCGCGTCCTTCTCCTCGGCGCGCATGCGGCCGTGGATGAGCGCCGCGCGCAGCCCGGCGAGCGGCCCGGCCCGCAGCTCCTCGAACCTCCGCGTCACGGCGGACAGGTCGATCTTCTCCGATTCCTCGATGAGCGGACAGACGTAGTAGGTCTGGAATCCGCGCGCCGCCTGCGCCCGGATGTACTCGTACAGCCCCGGCAGCTTCGCCGGCGGCACGCGCGAGGTCTTGACCGGCAGCCGTCCCGGCGGAAGCTCGTCGATGACCGAGATGTCCATGCCGCCGCACGCGGTCAGGGCGAGCGTGCGCGGGATCGGCGTCGCCGTCATGTGGAGGATGTCCGGTATCGAGCCCTTGGCGGCGAGCATCCCGCGCTGGATGACGCCGAAACGGTGCTGCTCGTCGATGATCGCGAGGCCCAGGCGCCGGAACGCCGTCCGCTCCTGGATCAGCGCATGGGTGCCGGCGACGACGAGAGCCTCGCCGCGCGCGAGGCGCGCCCGCGCGGCGGCCGCGCCGGGCGCGCCGGCCGCGAGCAGCTCGACCGCGATGCCGAGCGGCGAGAGGAGGGCGCGCAGCGTGAGCGCGTGCTGCTCGGCCAGGATCTCGGTCGGCGCCATGAAGGCCGTCTGGAAGCCGCCGTCGCACGCGGCCGCGATCGCGTGAAGCGCGACGGCGGTCTTGCCGCAGCCGACATCGCCCTCCAGCAGCCGCACCATGGGCCGCGCCGAGGCCATGTCGGCGAGAATGTCGCCGATTGCGCGCCGCTGCGCCGCCGTGAGCGCGAAGGGCAGCGAGGCGCGCAGTGCGGCCAGGAGCGGCCCGCCGGCGACATGCGCGTAGCCCTTTCGTTCCGCCTCTCGCCGGGTGCGCGCCTGCAGGACGCCGAGCTGCAGCCCGAGCAGCTCCTCGTAGGCGAAGCGGTCGCGCGCGCGTTCGCCCTCGGCGATCTCGCGCGGGAAGTGCGCCGCGCGCAGCGCGTCGGGAAGCGCGGCGAAGCCCAGGCGCTCCCTGAGCAACGCGGGCAGGGGGTCGCCGGGAAGGTTCGCACACGCATCGAGCGCGTCGCTGATCCAGCGCCTGAGCATACGCTGCGTCAGCTTCTCGGCCAGCCGGTAGATCGGCACCACGCGGCCCGTGTTGAGCCGGTCATCGGCGCCGCCCGCGAGAATCTCGTACTCGGGGTTGCGGAGCGCGAGCCCCTTGTAGACGCCCACCGCGCCCGTGAGGACGACGCGCGTCCCCGGCGGGAACTGCCGGGCGAGGAAGCCGCGGCCGAACCACGTCGCCGCGACCTCGCCCGTGCCGTCGCGCACCGTGATCGCGGCCATCGACTTGCCGCCCCGCAGATGAATGCAGCGCCGCATGACGACCTCTCCGTGAACGGTGCGGGCGCCGCCGGGCGCGAGCGTGCCGATCGGCGCCGGCGTGCGCCTGTCCTCGTACGCGCGCGGGAAATGGAAGAGAAGATCGCGCACCGTGCCGATGCCGAGCTGCAAGAGCAGCGCCGCCCGCGCCGGCCCGATGCCGGGGAGGGTCTGGACGGCGGAGTCCCAGGAGACGGTGGAGATGGCGTCCATAGGCTGTACACTATAGGCTATAGTCAGGTTACGCTCACCCCCCTTCCACGGAAAGGGGGCAAACGCGACTGAGGAAGGAGCGTTTGAGTCGGGATTCAACCGGTTGCGGCCGCCTTGGCCGAAGGCCACGGCGGCCGGGTGCGGGCGAAGCCCGCACCGCTATAGCCTCAACGAGATCTCCGCCCATGCACGCCGCCGAGAAGCCGCCGAGCCCGCCGTCCGGGTGCAACCGGCTCGCCCGCGAGCTGAGCCCGTACCTTCTCCAGCACGCCCGCAATCCCGTCGACTGGTACCCGTGGGGCGAGGAGGCCTTTGCGCGCGCCCGAGAGGAGGACAAACCGGTCTTCCTGTCGGCGGGCTACTCGACGTGCCACTGGTGCCACGTCATGGAGCGCGAGTGCTTCGCGCGCGATGACGTCGCCGCGCTCCTCAACGCGCACTTCGTGCCCGTCAAGGTCGACCGCGAGGAGCGGCCCGACGTCGACGAGATCTACATGCACGCGACGCAGCTCATCGCCGGATCGGGCGGCTGGCCGAACTCCGTGTGGCTGACGCCCGATCGCAGGCCCTGGTACGCGGGCACGTACTTCCCGCGCGAGGATCATCCCCGCGGCCCGGGCTTCCTCACGGTGCTGCGCGCGCTCGCCGCGATGTGGACCGGCCGCCGGGCGGAGGTCGAGGAGTACGCCGCGCGCGTCTGGGAGGCCCTCCGGGGCATGCTGTCCGCCCCGGTTGCGCGCGGCGGCGTCCACGGCGGGCTCCTCGCCGCGGCGCTCGCGGAGCGCGCGGCGGCGTTCGACCACGTCAACGGAGGTTTCGGCGCGGCGCCAAAGTTCCCGCCCCACGCAAGCCTGCAGCTCATCGCCGCCGAATGCCGCCGCCGCCGCGATCCCGGGCTGCTCGCGCTGCTCACGCGCACGCTCGATGCGATGGCCGCGGGAGGCATCCACGACCATGTGGGCGGCGGCTTCCACCGCTACGCCGTCGATGCCGCGTGGCGCGTGCCGCACTTCGAGAAGATGCTCTACGACAACGCGCAGCTCGCGCGCGCGTACACCGACGGATGGCTGCTCGCCGGCGACGCGAGCTACCGGCGCATCGCCGGCGAAACCTGCGAATGGGTGCTCCGGGAGATGACCTCGCCCGAGGGCGCGTTCTACTCGGCGCTCGACGCGGACAGCGAGGGCGAGGAAGGCACGTACTACCTGTGGCGCGCGGAGGAGATCGAGGCGATCCTCGGCCCCGAAGAGGCCGCCTTCTTCGGCCGCGTCTTCCCGATCGCCGAGGAGGGCAACTTCGAGGAGCACGGCGCGCCGCACGGCCGCGGCCTCAACGTCCTGTACCGGGAGACCGCGCGCCCGGAGCCCGGGACCGGCGAGGAGCGCGACGCCGTCGAGCGGCGCATCGCCGCCTGCCTCCTGCGGCTCCGCGATGCGCGCGCGGCGCGCGTCGGGCCGCAGCGCGACGAGAAGATCATCGCGGCCTGGAACGGTCTCATGCTCGGAAGCCTGGCCTACGCCGGCAGGCACCTCGGCGAGACGCGTCTCGTGGCCGCGGCCGAACGCGCCGCCGATTTCATCCTGACGCACATGCGCGCCGGCGGCCGGCTCCTCCATTCGTTCATGGGCGGACGCGCGCACATCGATGCGTTCCTCGACGACTACGCCTGCCTTGCCGGCGGGCTCCTCGATCTGTACGAGGCGACCGGACGGCGGGAGCGCCTCGAGGAGGCGCGCGCGCTTGCCGGCGACATGCTTGCGCGCTTCGCGGATGAGGCCGCCGGAGGCTTCTTTCACGCCGCGCGCGACGCGGCCGACCGCCTGCTGCCTTCCAAGACCTGCTTCGACGGCCCGACGCCGTCGGGAAACGCGGCGGCGGCGCAGGTACTCATCCGCATTGGCGCGCTCGCCGGCGATGCGCGGCTTCTCGAGCTCGGCGCCCGCACGGTCGCGGCCTTCGCCGGCGTCCTCGATCGCCATCCCGCCGCCGCCGAGGGTCTGCTCGCGGCATCGGCGTTGCACGAGGAGGTCGCGGGCGGCACGGGCGCCGCCCCGCCTTCGCCGGCCGGCGCCCGCGGGCCGCGCTGCACGATCGAGGCCCGCGCCTCCGCGCTCGCGCCGGGCGGCGCGGGCGAGATCACGATCCGCCTCGCGATCGACGAGGGCTGGCACGTGGCCGCGCACGCGCCGGGGGCGGCGCACATTGCGCCGGCGAGCGTCGTCGTGGAGGGCGTCGAGGGACTCGCAATCGGCGAGCCCATCTACCCCGAGGGCCGCGCGATGCTTTTCGCGGGCGATCCCTCGCCGCGCTCGGTCTACGCGGGCCTTGCGGAGATCCGCGTCCCGATCGCCGCGACGGCGGATGCCGCCGCGGGAACCCGCGTCGTGTCGGCGACGGTCGCCGTGCAGCCGTGCAGCGACCGCGCGTGCGATGCGCCGGCCGCGATCACGCTCGCGATCCCGGTCACGATCGCGATCGCGCGGCCCTGACGCTCACGCGTACATATTCGGTGAACCCGTGGCCTCGCGGGTGCCGGCCGTAGCCGGCGTTTCCCCCCTTCTCCCGAAGGGGGGACGGAAGGGGGTTGTCACAGGCAGCAGGGACGCCGAACGATTGCCGCCGGGCAGACCTTCGGTCCCCACCTCCATAGCGCCGGCAGAGCCGCAATTG
>DHGK01000204.1 GCA_002402755.1 Planctomycetes bacterium UBA4800 | reverse complement strand
GAAGAAAACGGAGAGAGACCACCGCACTTGACACGGAGCCACGTAACGTCTCACGTTCCGTTCTCTCTGCTCTCTGTCTTCTCTGTGGTGAATCAGAAAGAGCACCACGAAGGACGCCGGAATGTGATGTGCTGAAGGTGGAGATCGCGTGTTCGGGATGTCCTGTGAACGGTTACGCTCCCTCCGCGGAGCCTGCCTGAAGCACGTCAGGAACGCATCAGGTCCCTATACACGGCGAATCGCTCCTGCGCCGTGATGAGGACGCCGAGCGGGGAGCACTGCCGCAACTGCTGCGACTCGTCGCTCAAGATCATTGCTTCCCACTGAACCGGCGGGAGCTCCAGGAGCCTGCGCCACGCGCCGAGGAGCGGCGCCTGTCTCTTGAGATGCGGCATCGCGGACCACCGATCGAGAAGCTCGAAGACCTTCGCGACCTGGGAGGGATCACGCTGCAGCTTCTCCAAAGCCAGCCGATGGAGGGCCAGGTTGCGCGCATCGGCTTTCTCGTGTCCGTGCCTCATGCCGGGAGCATAGCGGCCCGTAGAAGATCCCGTTGGCGTTGTCATCATCCGGATCATAATCGGATACTCCTCGGCAGTCAAACAACAGCGCGGGAGATCTTGAAACCCCGCGGGACGCGCCGGCGCGCGCCCGCCTTGCCGAGCGGCCTCGCGGGAGCGATAATAACGGTGTACCCGCAACCGGCTGTACCCGATTCGCACCGAGGGCTTCTCGCATGCGCCTTCGCCGCTGCACATGGCTCGTCATCCTGTTTGCCTGCGCGCAGGCGACGCGCGCGTTCACGACCCTGCCTGAGGGGGAACGCTGCTCGCCGGACGCGTTCGCGCTCCACTGCGCGCTCGGGTTCTTCTCGGCCGAGGCCTACGCCGAGGAACTCGCCTGGTGGGCCGACGACGAACGCGAGGGACGGGAGCCGGGCACCCCCGGCAGCATCCAGGCCGCCGAGCGCGCCGCCGCCTGCTTCGCGCGCCTCGGGCTCCTGCCGGGCGGCGATGCCCGCGACGGCGCGCGGTCCCACTTCCAGGAGTTCGAGAACGGCGGCAGGCGCGGGCTGCTTCCCGGCCACTGCCTCAAGGTGGGCGACCGCGCGTTCGAGTGGAGCACGGACTGGTCGTTGCTGGACGGCGTCGCGGAGGTCGCGCTCAAGGACATCGAGGTGGTCTTCGCCGGCTACGGCATCACCGCGCCCGAGTACGAGTACGACGACTACGCGGGCCTCGACGTCAAGGGCAAGGCCGTCCTCGTTCTCCGGCACGAGCCTCAGGAAACAAAGGCCGACTCGCGCTGGAAGGGCGCGGCGCCGACCGAGCACGCGTCCTTCGCGCACAAGCGCGCGAACGCCGAAAGCCGCGGCGCGGCGGCCGTCCTCTGCGTGAACGGGCCTCTCCACCACGACCCCGCCGCCGACCGGCTCTGCACGCTCGCGACGTCCGCGGGCCGCGGCGCCGTGCCCGTCCTCCACGTGCGCGCGCCGGTCGTTGCCGCGCTCGCCGAGGGGACGGATTTCGATCTCGCCGCGGTCCAGACGGCGATCGACGAGACCGAGAAACCCGCGTCGCGGCCGCTCGGCAACGCCCGGATCGAGATCGCGGGGCGGGCCGGCGTCGTTGCCAATGCCCGCAACGTCGTCGCCATCCTCGAGGGCGCCGATCCCGCCCGCAAGAGCGAGGCCGTGGTCATAGGCGCGCACTACGATCACATCGGCCGCGGCGAGTACGGCAGCGGCGTCACGACCGGCGAGATCCACAACGGCGCCAACGACAACGCCTCGGGCTCCGTGGGCGTGCTCGCGCTCGCCGAGGCGTTCGTGCACGCGGGCCTGCGGCCGCCGCGCTCGATCGTCTTCGTGCTCTTCGATGCCGAGGAGAAAGGGCTCCTCGGCTCGCGGCACTACGTGGAGCATCCCGCCGTGCCGATCGAGAAGACCGTCGCGATGCTCAACCTGGACATGATCGCCTTCAGCGCCCGCAACGAGTGCCTGGTGATCGGCGCCGACAGCGCCGATGCCTGGCCGGTGATCGTTGCCGGAACCGGCGGCGGGGAGTTCGCCTTCACGCCGCAGGGAGACGGCGGCGTGGGGCTCGCATTGACCCCCCAGGGCGGCGGCGGCGGGGGCGGCTCCGACCACGCATCGTTCCTGCGCCGCAAGATCCCGTCGCTCTTCTTCTTCGCCGGGATGAGCCCGGGCTATCACACGCCCGCCGACGATGCGTCCGCCTGCAATCCCGCGATCGCCATCGAGATCCTCAAGGCCGCCTGCACGACCGCGTTTCTTGCGGCGCGCCGGCACGAAGGCCTGGCATTCAAGGAGCCGGCGGCGGGCCCGCGGCGCACGCGCGCGCGGCTCGGCGTGACGACCGAGGCCCGCGGCGACGGCGCGCTCGCGATCACGCAGGTCCAGCCGGGAAGCGGCGCCGAGAAGGCGGGCCTGAAGGCCGGAGATGTGCTCGCGGCCGCCGGCGGCGCGCCCGTGGCGAGCATCGACGATCTCATGAAGATCCTGCGCAGCCGCAAGCCCGGCGACACGCTGAAGGTCCTGTGGCGGAGAGGCGAACAGGAGTACGAAGCGGATGTCGTGCTCGGGCGGTAGCGACCCGGCCCGCCGGTCGCCCGGCGCTCACTCCGCCCTGAGCTTGTTCTCCTCTTCGTCCCAGACGACGTTCGCGGCGCCGAGGATGCTCCCCGTGGCGTAGGCAAGGTCGACCTGCGCGATCTGGTACTCGACCAGCGCCGCGATCTCGGCCGACTGGGCGTTCGCGTAGCGCGCCTGCGCATTCAGGACCTCGATCGAGGTCTGCAGTCCGTTGTCGAAGCGGTTCTTCTCGGCATCGAGCGTGCGCCTGGCGAGCGCCGTGCCCTTCCGGCTCGCCACGACGCGCTGCCAGTTGGCCTCGAGCTGGTCCGCCGCCGCGAGCACTTCCTGCGTGATCACCTGGCGGCGCTGCTCTCTGGTCGCGAGGCGCTGCTCGCGCCGCGCCACCGCCTGCCTGAGCCGGCTCGCGGCCGCCTCGTTCCCGAGCGGGATCTGGATGTAGAGGCCCACCCGGTGATCGGCGTACTCGTTGTCGAGCATCATGTCGTAGGCGTCGTGCGCCGTCGTCCCGAGCGCGTTGATGTTGTACGTGTAGCTCACCGAGAGGATCGGCAGGCGCCCGTTGCGCGCGTACTCGATCGAGCTCTCGTCGCTCGCCAGCGCGAGCTCCAGCTCGACGAGCTCCATGCGATGCCCGAGCGCGTACGCGACCGCGCGCTCCCGGTCGAGCTCGTACCGCACGGGGTTGGGCTCGGTCTCGGGAATGAGCACCGTCGGGGACTCCAGCCCCACATCGGCCCGGTTGAGAATCGCCTTGAGCTCGCGCTCGCGGTCCCGGACGGCGTTGTCGGCGATGATGATGCTCTGGAGGCGCTGCGCCGCGGCCTCCTCCGCCCGGTCGATCTCGATCCTCTCGGCCTCCTTGAGATTGACCTTGCGCACCGCGCTGTCGCGCTGCGCGATCGCAAGGTCGTACTCCTGCTTCCTGACCACCAGCTCCTGCCTCGCCGCGTAGAGCCGCCAGTAGACGCGGTCGGCGGCCGCGAGCACGCGGATCACCTCGAGGCGCGTCCGCGCCCTGGCCGACCCGGCGCCGTAGCGCGCGAGCCTGAGGCCGTGCGTCGCCGTCCTGACGCCGCCGCCCCGCAAGAGCGGCTGCGTGATCGCCAGGCTGAGATCCGCGGAGTACGACGTCGGGTACTTCGTGTACGGGTTGTTCGTCTCGCTGCGCGTGAAGGGCTGCGTCACGGTGATCTCGCCGCCCGTCCTGAGCGGGATCCTGAGGCCTCCGTCGACCGCGTACATCTCCGATTCCGGCGAGTCGATCGCCTCCTGCAGGACCGGCGTCTCGCTCTGGACGAAGCCGAGCGTCCCGAAGAGATACGGCTCGAAGGCGGCATCGGCCTCCGCCACGGCTTCACGGGCAATCGCGGGGTTGAAGAGCTGGACGCGCAGGTCGAGGTTCCGCTCCAGCGCCGAGCTCCGGCAGGTCTCGACCGTGAGCCTGAGCTCCGCGGGCGATGCGGGCTGCGGCGGCGCGTCGCGCGCGGGCGCCTTCGTTGCGAGTTCCGGCAGAGACACAGGTTCGATGTGCGTCAGAAGCTCCGCGGGCGGTTCGTACGTGTCGTACAGGCTGCCGTCCCACAAACTGCAACCGCCGAGAAGAACTCCCGAGACCGCCGCAGCCCATCGGGCCGAACGGGCCGCGTGCGTCGTGTGCCGTCGCATAGCGCTACTCATGTCGCAAGGCCTCGATGGGGTCGAGCCGCGCCGCCTTGACCGCCGGAAACATGCCGAAGCAGATGCCGACGAATGCCGAGAATCCGAAGGCGACGCCGATCGCCCACAGGGGAATGTACGCCATCTCGAGCTCCGCGTTGGGAATGCTCGCGACTCCCATCGTGAGAAGCTCCGCGCACAGGAGCCCGAGGCATCCGCCGCACAGGCACAGAACGACCGCCTCGACGAGGAACTGCAGGAGAATCGTCCCGGGCCGCGCGCCGACGGCCTTCCTGAGCCCGATCTCGCGCGTCCGCTCGGACACCGAGACGAGCATGATGTTCATGATGCC
>DHGK01000063.1 GCA_002402755.1 Planctomycetes bacterium UBA4800 | reverse complement strand
CGAGAAAACCGTGAACGGTTACCCTACAAGATACATCGGGCGGGCGGGCGAAACGAGAGCGCGCCGCGCGATCGCGATCCTGTCACGGCGCCTTGGGCGAAGGGGCCGCCGGCGCGACGCGTTCGATCAGCGCGGGCAGGTTCACGAATCGCACGCGTAGGTCCTTGAACCTGCGCTCGTGCGGTCGATCGACGTCGTGCGCCGCGACGAGGTTCTCGCCATCGGGATAGGCGCGGCGAAACGTGCACAGGTTCTTCGGATCGAACTGGTCGCACGCCCACGTGCACTCGATTGCGATCGGGTCACGCCCGCGCCGGGCAACGACGAAGTCGATCTCGTGCCCGCGCTTGTCGCGCCAGTAGAAAACGGGTATGGACTGGAGGTGTGCCTGGATCTCGTTGAGGACGAAGTGCTCCCAGAGCCGGCCCAGATCCTCGTTGCGCAGCGTGTGCCAGCCGTTGGCGAAGCACACGAACCCCGTGTCGAACGCGTAAACTTTCGGGGCGGCGATGATCTCCGTCGCGCGGCGCGAGTTGAACGGACGAAGCACGTGGACGACGAACGTCTCTTCCAGGGCGCTCAAGTAGTTCGCGATCGTCGTTCGGCTCGCCTCGCAGGGAGCGGCAAAGGAGCTCGCCTCGAAGATCCCTCCGCTTTGCACCATGAGAAGCTCGGCGAACTTCAGGAACGAATAACGCCGCTCCAGCCGGAAGAGTTGTTGCACGTCCTTGGCCCAGTAGGACTCGAGCCAGTCCTGAAACCCATGCTCGGGGAGCTGCGCGGCCATGAAGAAAGGCACGAGGCCGCCGTGCAGGAAGCGGTGGCGGAGGTCCGTGCGGCCGAATGCGTGCATGTCGGCCTCGATCATGGGCGTCATGCGGATGTCGAGCTTGCGGTCGGTGAGCGTGTCCCTGAACTTGGCCGATGCGGCGAGCGTCGAGGATCCGGTGGCGAGCACGCGGACATCGGGATAGTGGTCGGCCGCGATCTTGAGAAGCTCCGAGGGTTGCGAGAGTCTGTGGATCTCGTCCAGGATCACCCGCCGCCCCCGCATGTCGGCGAGGAAACCCTCGGGATCCTCGAGAAGATGACGGATGCGCGGAAGCTCGCAGTCGAGATACTCGGTGTCGGCAAGGCTCCGGCACAGGAATGTCTTGCCGACGCGTCTGACGCCCGAGAGCCACAGCACGGACCGCTCCGTCCATGCCTTCTCGACTCGGGAAATCCAGTGTTCACGTCTTATCATACGCAGTTAGTATGGCATATAGTGCTACTAAACGCAATTATGCATGCATATAGTATCGGAATTAGAGCCGGTTGCGCTTCAAACGAGCGACAGCCTGGACTGTGCGGCCTACGAGCCCTGTCAGTCTTCTTGAGCCGCGCCACCGTGGAATCCCGGCTCGCGGCGGCGGGCTCCCTGCACGGAGCGGGGCCCCCCGGCGCGAAGGCGGGTCTTGGCGGCGCGACATTCCGAGGCGCTCGCTCAGCGCGCCCCGGCCCCCGCCCCCGCCGCCGCCCGATCGGCGATCGTGATCGTCCAGTCGCGGGTCTGGCTGAGGAGGTTCTCCTCGTCGGCGAGGACCCAGGGAGTCGAGTCGCGGACGGTGACGGCGAGGCGGTAGAGGCCCGGTTCGAGGTCCGCGGCGTTCAGGCGGAGGGCCTCAAGCACGCGGCCGTCGGGCTCGAAGAGGCGGCCGTGCGGAGGAACGCGCACGGGGGTCGGTTCCTCCTTGACCGCGGTCGGGCCGTCCCCGCGGGGAGCGGGGAGGCGGACGAGCGACCAGGCCGTGTCGAGAAAACGGCTGCGCGGCTTCATCGGATACACCTTGAAGAGCCTGGTGTCGCCCTTGCCGAGCGCGATCTCGCGTCCCTCGGGATCGACGGCATCGATCGGCCGCACGATGCGGTACAGGCTCTTCACCATCGCCTCCATGCACACCACGCAGAAGTGGGCTCCCGAGGTGCGCATCATGCACTGCGCCTGCGGCCGCCACACGTTGAACGGCGTGTGGTCGCCGCCCTCGAACGCGCCCACGCCGGCGCCGTTCCACCAGCGGGCCTGCCCGGCATCGATCCAGGCCCGCCACGACGCCCGCGCCAGGACCTCGTCGCGGTCGGATCCCGCCATGAGATTCGGCGGCAGGGGCCGGACGGGCACGTTCTTCTCGCGCTTTCTGGGCTCGCCGCGCTGGGGATTCGTGCCCGGGGTCGTGTCGTACTCGTCGCGCAGGCCTCCGAGCGCGTGGCCGAGTTCGTGCGCGAGCGCGCTCGCGAACGTCTTGGGAATCGCCGCCATGCCGCCGCCGCCCGTGGCGACGCCCGCGATGTCGTTTCCGATGATGACGGCGAGCGAGCCGGCCGCCGGCCCGTCCGCGCGCGCGCAGATGGCGCGGGCCTTGCCCGCGTCGGCCGTGAAGACGTCCCACTCGATCTTGCCGCCGAGGACCGTGTCCCGGACGACGTCGCCGGGAACTCGGTCGACGCCCTGGTCCTTGGACGCAAGATGGATCGCGTCGGCCGAGAGGTACGACTGGTACTCGCGAAAAGGCTCGGTCGTGAGCAGCAGCGCGTGCATGCCGCGCGCCAGGGCGAGGAAGGCCTCCTGCGCATCGTCCTTGAGAGGGTACCCCTCGGCGAGATAATGGAGCGCGAGACGGTTGCGCGCGTCTCCTGCGGCGCCGAGCGGCCGCACGGCGAGAAGCGGGTCGTCGATGAGCTCGCGAGCCCGGGCGCCCTCCGGCGTCTGCGGAAACCGGCCGGCCACGGTCGTGAGGATCATGTGCGCGTTGGCGAAGGACCCCTGCCGCCTGAGCCCGAGCGCCGCATCGATGGCCTTGCCGAGAACCGCGGACTTGCCGGCCGCGCGCAACTCCGCGGCGAGCGCGGCGGCGTCGGCATCGCGCTGCTGCCGCTCGGCAAGGAGCGCCGCCTTCCGGTCGGGCGTGACGAGCCGGCCCTCGAAGACGACGAAGCCGCCGGCCGGCACCGGCTGCCCCGTGTGGAGCGAAAAGACCGCGTCGGCGAGGTCGCGCGATTTCTCCCACTGGTGGAGATTCGCGAGCACCTCGATCGCCGCGTCCTCGTTGCCGGTCTCCAGGCCGAAGAAGACGAGGCCCGCCATGCCGCCGTGCGCGAGCTGCGCGGCCTTGAAGATCGCGAACTTCCTGGGCGGCGGGATCGCGCGCCAGGGCTTCGCGTCGCGCAGCGCGGCCTTGCGGTTCTCGATGTCGAGCTCGTACAGGACCTTGTCGCCCTCGACGGCGCGGATGCGGCCGGGATAGACTTCCGAGAGGCTGATCTCGACGGGGTCCTTGGCCAGCGCGCTCTTCCATTGGTCGTACATCTGCTCGAGGTACAGCGCGCGCACGACGGCGGCCAGGCGTTCCTCCCGGCGCTCGGGTCGCGGATCCCGCGCGAGGAGCAGGTAGCGCGTGTTGACAAGCTCGCGGAAGGCGCAGGCCTCGGAGGCCGCGGCGGCGCGGTCCTCCAGCGCGATGATGCCGCCCGTCGCGATCGATTCGCCGCCGGCGGGCGCCGGGGCCGGCGCGAGCGCGGCATCGAGGTACGAAGGCAGGAGGTCCTCGAACGCCGCGAGCCCGCCGTACCGGCCGCGGGTCGCGAGCAGCACCGCGAGCGCCTCGCCGCGCTTGCCGGCGGCGGTGAGATCGCTCAGGGACGCGCGTAGCGCATCGAGGGCGAGGTCGGCCTCCTTTTCCAGGGCGGCGGCCCGGGCTTCCCAGGCCTGCGCCGCATCCGCGTCGGGCACCGCGCGCGAGAGAAAGCGCGCGATTGCGGCGGCCTCGCCGAACCGCTGCTCGTTCCGAAGCGTCGCGAGCTGCGACTCGGCGCGTTCCCGGACCTCGCGCAACGCCTCCCGGCTGCCCTCGGCGCGCGCAGTGCGCAGCGCTTCCTCGAGCTCGACGGGCGCCGGCGCCGGGCCGGGCGCGAGATCCTCGGCCGGGCGCGGCGCCGCCTCGCCCGCGAGGGGAGGAGGCTGGGGCGCCTCGGGGGTCGCGGCGGCGGGTTCGGGGGCCGCGGGCGCCGGCGCCGCCGGCTCCTGCCGCGTCAGGGCGGCGAGCTTCGCGCGCAGGGCGGGCGCCGAGGTCCATGCAAACCACGCCGCGGCCGCGAGCAGCGCGGCGCAGGCGGATGCCGCGAGCGCAATCCGAAGTCTCGACTTACGGCGATGTCGGGCAGGCGGCGCCGCGCGCCGAGCGGACGGCGCCGGCGCGGCAGCCGCCTCGCGATGCGCCGGAGGCGGCGCCGGCGCCTCCGCGGGGAGGCTTGCCACGATGCGCGCATCGCCGATCTCGATGGTGTCGCCGATACCGAGGACCGCGCGCTCGATGCGCGCGCCGTTGAGGCGCGTGCCGTTGGTCGAGCCCTTGTCGATGACGGACACGTCCCGGGCATCGCGGACGATCTGCGCGTGGTGGCGCGAGGCCCGGACGTCCTTCAACACGACCTGGCATTCGTCGGCCCGTCCGATCCAGAACGGGTCCTGGCCCGTGTAGGCGACGAGCCGCTCGACGCCCTCCTCGCTGACGCGGAGGAGGAACGGTACCGGCGTGCGAGAAACGTTCTTCGTGTCCATTACAGGGGCTGCGTCCCGGGAGTCTCGCCGAGCGTCGACTCAAGTCTAAGCTGCGCTCCCGGCGATCTCAAGACGCGGCCGCGCCGGATCGGCTGCCTTGCTTTCGGCGGGCGCCGCTGCTAACGTAGGCCGGCATGGCGGACACGCAGTTGATCGAGAAGCTCAGGCGGGCCGCGGCCGTGTTCGAGGGCACGGGCGTTCTGGCCGCCTACGCGTTCGGCAGCCGCATCACGGGCCGCCCGCGGCCGGACAGCGACTGCGATGTGGGCTACTTCCGCGAGCTGTCGGCGGCGCCGGACCCGCTGCCGTTTCGCGAGGAGATGCGCCTTGCGGACGTGCTGTCGCAGGCCGCGGGCGTGGAGGTCGACCTGCGCGATCTGAGCGATGCGCCGCTGGAGGCGCGCGGCCGCGCCGTCGAGGAAGGCGTGCGGCTGTTCTCGGGAGACGACGTCCGGCGCGTGGGGCTGGAGCGCGATCTCCTGGCGCGCTACCATGACTACAAGGATGCGTTCCGCCACATGCACGAGCTGAGGCTTCGCAGCGGCGCCGGCAGGAGAACGCACTGATGGTGGACAAGCCCAAGCTGGATCAGATGCTCGCCAACCTCGGGGGGTTCATCGCGGTGCTCGAGGGCCTGGCGGCGATCGCCAAGACCGAGTTCCTCGCCGATGTCCACAAGATCGGCAGCGCGAAGTACCACTTCGTCGTCGGCATCGAATGCTGCATCGATATCGCGAATCACATCATTGCCTCGGAGAACTTCCGGTTTCCGAAGGACAACGCCGAAGGGTTTACCGTGCTCGCCGAGCGCGGGATCATTCCCGCCGGTCTGGAGGAGCCGCTCCGGGGCATGGCGCGCTTCCGCAACCGTCTCATCCACCTCTACTGGGACATCGACGACGAGCGCGTGCACGCGTACCTCCAGGACTCGCTCGGCGACATGGAACGGTTTCGTGCCGCCGTCATGGGACACGCGTGGCACTGACGCCCGCGCGCATGCGGGCGGAGGAGAGAACCATGGCAGGCAGGATCACGGTACGGCGCGGATTTTTCAGGGCGGTGGTATGCGGCATGCTCGTCGCGCTGTGCACCCTCGCGCCGTGCGCGCAGGAGGCGTCTCCCGTCAACTACGACGAGAGCAAGGTGCCCGCCTACACGCTGCCCGATCTGCTGAAGACGGAGAGCGGGAAGGTCGTGGCGAGCGCCGAGGAGTGGCGTGCCGTCAGGCGGCCCGAGATCCTCAAGCTCTTCGAGACGCACGTCTACGGGAAGACGCCGGCCGGCCGGCCGGCCGCGATGACGTTTCAGGCCTTCGATGACGATGTGCGCGCGCTGGGCGGCGTCGCGACGCGCAGGCAGGTGCGCGTGCGCTTCACCGCCGGCGAGGAGGGTCCGGGCATGGACGTGCTCGTCTACCTTCCGAACGCCGCGGCGAAGCCTGTCCCGGTGTTTCTGGGCATGAACTTCGGCGGCAACCATACCGTGCACGCCGACCCGGGGATCAAGCTCGCAACCGTGTGGAAAAGGGGCGAAGGTTCCGCCGCAGCGACCGCGGTCGAGGCATCGCGCGGCGCGGCGGCGTCGCGCTGGCCGGTCGAGATGATCCTGAGCCGCGGCTACGGCGTGGCCACGGTGTACTACGGCGATGTCGACCCCGACTTCGACGATGGCTTCAAGAACGGCGTCCACCCGCTCTTCTACCGGGAGGGGCAGACGCGGCCCGCGCCCGACGAGTGGGGCTCGATCGGCGCCTGGGCGTGGGGCCTGAGCCGGGCGCTCGATTATCTTCTGACCGACAAGGACATCGACGGGGCCCGGGTCGCGGTGCTCGGGCACTCGCGCCTCGGCAAGACGGCACTCTGGGCCGGCGCCCAGGACGGACGCTTCGCGCTCGTGATCTCGAACGACTCGGGGTGCGGCGGCGCGGCGCTCAGCCGCCGGGCGTTCGGCGAAACCGTTGCCCGCATCAACACCGCCTTCCCGCACTGGTTCTGCGCGAACTTCACGAAGTACAACAACCGCGAGGCGCTCTGTCCGGTCGATCAGCACCAGCTCATCGCGCTGATCGCGCCGCGTCCCGTCTACGTGGCGAGCGCCGAGAAGGACCAGTGGGCCGACCCGCGGGGCGAGTTTCTCGCCGCGAAGGGCGCCGATCCCGTCTACCGCCTGCTCGGCACCGAAGGCCTGCCGAGCGGGGATATGCCGGCGCTCGACACGCCCGTCCAGGGGGCGATCGGGTACCACATTCGAAGGGGCGGCCACGACGTCACGGCGTACGACTGGGAGCGGTACCTGGAGTTCGCGGACAGGCATCTCGGGAAGCGCTCGTAGCGCGTCTGCGGGAACCAGGTCCTCGGCACCGAGCCGCACAAGGCGCGCTGCGTTCGGCGTACGGTCAGGCCCGCCGTCGTCGGGGGACGCGGCGGGCAGCCGCGCGTATGGAAGACGAAATAGCCACGAAGACACCAAGGCACGAAGGGCTTTCGGTGCGTCCTAGGTGCGTGGTGGTGTACCGCTGATGTTTGGTGTCTTCGAGTCTTCGTGGCATCGTCCTTCCTTCCTCGTGTCGTGTCCCGAGCCCGATTCGTGCCTGCGGTCCGCGCGCGATTGCCCCGCGCCTGCCGCCGGAGTACAATCCGCAGGCGGAGCACCCATGAACCGAACGCAGTGGGACACTATCGCGCGCTGCGCGCGCGGCGAGGAACTCGCGGAGACGCCCGTCGCCCTCATCGTCGACAGCCCGTGGATACCCGGGCACCTCGGGATCTCCACGATCGACTACATGACGCTGCCCGACGCCTGGCTCCGGAGCAACCTCGCGATCGAGGCCGCGTTTCCCGAGGTCATCTTTCTTCCGGGCTTCTGGGCCGAGATGGGCATGGCGGCCGAGCCGAGCGCGTTCGGCTGCAGGGTGAGCTTCAGCGCCGGCAAGACGCCGGCCGTGCGCCCCGCGTTCGCGGACCTCGATGCCGCGCGCGGCCTCCAGGCGCCCGATCCTCGCACGGACGGCTTGATGCCGCTCATCCTCGCCTTCTACAGGCACGTCGAGCCGCGCGTCAGGGACGCGGGCCACGTGATCCCCATGGTGGCGGCGCGCGGGCCGCTCACGCTCGCGGCCCACCTGCTGGGCGTCACGAACTTCCTGCTCGGCGTGAAGCTGGACGCCGCCGCGGCGCACGCCCTCCTCGCCGTCACGACGACGGTCGTCCGGACGTGGCTCGAGGCGCAGGCGGAAGCCCTCTCCGACGTCCGGGGCATCCTGGTTCTGGACGACATTGCAGGCTTCCTGTCCCCCGAGGACTACGAGGAGTTCGCGCATCCGTATCTCAAGGCGGTGTTCGATGCGTTTCCGGACGCCGTCAAGATGTTCCACAACGACACGAACAACCCGGCGTCGTACAGGCGCCTGCCCGACCTCGGCATCCAGCTCTTCAACTTCACGCACCTCCAGCCCATGGCCAAGGTGCGCGAACTTGTGGGGCCATCGCTCTGCCTCGTGGGCAACGTGCCGCCGCTCGAAGTCCTGGCCAAGGGCGATCCGGCGCTCGTTGCCGCGAAGGCGCGGGAATGCCTGCAAAGCCATCCGGGCCGGCGCGGCCTGATGCTCTCGGCGGGCGGGGGGACGTCGCCGGGGACGCCGGCCGACAATATTCGCGCGCTTGCGCAGGCGGCGCGGGCGCCGTAGGCCCGCGCGGGAGG
>DHGK01000324.1:3285-4744 GCA_002402755.1 Planctomycetes bacterium UBA4800 | reverse complement strand
CGCCGCCCGGCGGCAGCGGCACGGCATACCCGTGGCGGTCGGCGGCCGGCGTCGGGCCGATCGGATCGACGCCGTCCGGGGAGAGATACCAGCAGGCGACGCAGGCATAGAGCGTGCCGCGGCTGTTCGGGTAGTACTTCTCGATGCAGGCCTCGAACGATGTCTGGAACGGAATCGCATCGCCGAGGTGCCACCTCAGGACGGACTGGTGCCCGCGGTTGTTCTGGGTCATGGTCTGGCTGTGGTACGGGTGCTGGAAGAGCCCCGGGTGGCACCAGGCGTACCCGAAGTAGTCCTCCGAGCCCGTGCCGATGGTCGAGGGAAACTTCTCGCCGTCGACGAAGAACTTCTCGTCGCCCTCGCCCCACCACCCGCCGCGCGGGTTCCAGACGTGCAGCATGACGCCGGCGAAGCGCCCGCGGCCGGTCGCCCGCAACATGGTCCAGTCGGGCGCGCGGTCCTTCGGCAGCGGGAAGATGTCGCGATGCCACTTCGCGTGGAAGTGCCCCAGGCCCGCGAAGGGGCGGCCGAGCGGCGCGTGGACGATTCGAAGATCGAATGCGCGCGCGGCCGTGTCCTCGTTCACGACCCGGACCGTCGCGCGCTTCTCGAACGGCATGTACCAGTAGGCGTACGCGCCCTCCGGGGTCATGCCGGTCATGAGCGAGCGGTAGTGGTTGATACCGGGCGCCGTGCCGAAGAAATCGCCGAGCGGGCACCACACCGCCGGCTCCGCCAGGGAGTCGAACTCGATCGCGAGCACGAGCCCGCGCAGCGCGGCCTCCTCGGCTTCCCGGCTCTCGAAGCGCATGGCCGCCTTCACGGCTGCGATGGCGCGCGGGCCTTCGATGCGGACCGACGTGCTCGCGCCCGGGGCGAGCGCGATCGGCAGTCTGACCGTCTCCTCGCCCTGCCGCGGACCGGCCGGGTCCTCGCCGAGGCGCTCGGTCATGAAACGGTTCACGGCCGCAAGCGCCGCGCGGTCCTCGGGCGCCAGGACGCCCGTGAACGACGGCACGCTCGTCCCCGCCGGGAACGTGACGTAGTTGAAGTGGTAGTACGCGCCCCACCCCTTCTCGGCCGTGATCTTGCACGACTTCCGGTAGGGAATCGGGAAGTACAGGTTCTCGCCGCGCGATCCCTGCGCCTCGAGATGGTACGAGAGCGCCGGGAAGTCGAACGGCGCGGTCTTGCCGGTGAAGTACTCCTTGAAGGGCAGGTCGACGACGGGCTCGGCGTTTCCGTCCAGGTAGATCTTGACCCGGCCCTGCTGCGAAAGGGCGGACCAGATGCGGAAGATGCACCCCGGCCCCTCCATCTCGGCCATCACGACCGAATCGCCCTCCTTGCGAATGATTCCGTCGCCGTCGCCGTTGGCATCCCAGTTGACGTATGCGCCGGCCGCGGCATCGTACTTGCTCGCGCGGTCGTAGCTCGAGCACTGCGCGCTCGTCTCGCC
>DHGK01000324.1:0-3278 GCA_002402755.1 Planctomycetes bacterium UBA4800 | reverse complement strand
GTCGGCGTAGGTCAGCGTGTCGGCCGCCGGGGCGGCGCTCGCGAGCGCGGCGGCTCCGGCAAACAGCGTCAGCGTACGGCACAGGGTCTTCATGGCGTCGTTCCTCTCCTCGGAAGCAGTGCGACAACTATCCTCGCCTCCGAATGTACGCGAAACCGGCGGGAGAGTAAAGTGGCGCCGCGCGGGGGCGCCGGGCCCGGCTTCTCCGCCCTGGAGCGTGCCGAGCCGCCCGGCGCGCGCCGAGCGGGAACCCCGGGGCCCGGCGGCCCGGATCTCAAAAAAATCCACGTGTTTTTAGGTTTTCCTCAATATCGTTTGACTTTCGTCCCGTTTTCAGCAAAATAGATGCTCAGGATTGATGTTGTCCTGATCCGCGCGCGGCCGGCGCCGCGGGCGGGCGCCGGCGCGTCTCCACCGAAGGAGCGTCCACGATGCGAATGGATCGGATCAACCTTGCCATCATCCGGGAGCTCAGGGATGGGCGCCGATCGTTCAAGAAGATCGCCGAGACGCTGTCGCTCGCGGAGAACACGGTCCGGAGCCGCTACGAGAAGCTCACGGCGGCCGGCATCCTGCAGGTGTGCGGCCTCGTCGACCCCGACAAGATCGAGAACCATCGCCTGGTCTATATGGGGATCAAGCTCGTCGGCCTGAATCTCGTCGAGAAGGCCAAGGAGTTCGTCAAGCTGCCCGGCGTGATCAACGTGTGCGTCGTCACGGGCCGCTACGACCTCATCCTGACCGTGCTCCTGAAGGAAGACGCGGGGCTCCTGACCTTCTTCAAGGATCACCTCGACAGGATCAAGGGCATCCTGTCGACGGAAACGTTCGTCTCGTACAAGGGCTACAACCACCGGGTCCCCTATGTCCTGCCCTGATGGAACCCGTCCCCGGCGCAAGGTGAACGACATGCATATCGTGGTGCTCGATGGTCACGCGTTGAACCCCGGCGACAATCCCTGGGATCCCGTGGCGGCGCACGGGCGGCTGACGGTGCACGACCGCACGCCCGGGCCGCTGATCCTGGAGCGCGCCCGCGACGCCGACATCATCCTGACGAACAAGACGCCCCTGTCGGCCGAGACGCTGGCGCAGCTCGACCGGCTGCGCTTCGTCAGCGTCCTCGCCACGGGCTACAACATCGTGGACGTGCCGGCGGCGTCGGCGCAGGGCGTCGTCGTCTCCAACGTCCCCGTCTACGGGACCGACTCGGTCGCCCAGTTCGTCGTCGCGCTGCTCCTCCATTTCTGCCACGACGTCGCCGGACACGACGCGGCCGTCAAGGACGGACGCTGGTCCGCGTGTCCCGACTTCTGCTTCTGGGTCTCGCCGCTGTCCGAATTGCGGGACAAGACCATGGGCATCATCGGCTTCGGCCGCATCGGCCGGACCGTGGGGAGGATCGCGCACTGTCTCGGCATGCGCGTCCTCGCCGCCGACGACTTCCGCGCCGATCCGCCCGACTACCCGTTCCAGTGGGCCGATACGGCCGCGGTCTTCGCCGAGGCCGACGTGGTGTCGCTGCACTGTCCGCTCACGAAGGACAACGCCGCGATGGTGAACAGGTCATCGCTCGGGCGCATGAAGCCGAACGCCGTCCTGATCAACACGGCCCGCGGCGGACTGGTGAACGAAACGGACCTGGCGGACGCGCTGAACGCGGGGCGGATCCGCGGCGCGGCCTGCGACGTGGTCTCCGCCGAGCCGATCGATCGGGGCAACCCTCTCCTCCGGGCACGGAACATCATCCTGACCCCCCACATCGCCTGGGCGACGATCGAGGCGCGCCGCCGCCTGATGCAGGCGACGGCCGGCAACATTGCGGCCTTCATCGCCGGAAAACCTGTCAACGTGGTGAGGTGAAACCATGACGACGACTGCGTGCGATCGCGCGATGCTCCTGTCCTCCCGCATGGCGCGGCTCGGAACCGAGACGGCGTTCGCGGTGTCCGCCGAGGCGCACCTCCATCGCCAGGCGGGCAAGTGCGTGTTCCCCTTCCACCTCGGCGACATGAACGTTCCGACGCCCGAGAACATCATGGAAGCGGCCATCCGGGCGATGAAGGGCGGGAAGACCGGCTATTGCTCCAATCTCGGCATCCCCGAGCTCAGGGAGGCGGTCGCCGAGGACCTCAACCGGTCCCACGGCACGCACTACACGCTGGACAACGTCGTGATCGAACCCGGCGGCAAGCCGGTCATAAGCAAGTTCCTGCTGGCGTTCATGAATCCGGGGGACGAGGTCCTCTATCCCAATCCGGGGTATCCCATCTACGAGTCGCAGATCGAGTTTCACGGCGGCGTCGCGGTTCCCTACTCGTACCGGGAGGGCGCCGACAACTTCGAGCTCGACCTGGACGCCCTGGAGCGCGCGATCACCGGCAAGACGGCGATCCTGATCCTGAACGACCTGCAGAATCCGATGGGCGCCGAGGCGTCGCCCGCGGAGTTGGAGCGCATCGCCGGCATCGTGCGCAGGCACAACCTGAAGGTCCTCCTCGACGAGGCCTACTTCGACATTCGCTACGAGGGGACGTCCCGGTCGCTCGTCTCGCTCGAAGGCATGGAGGAACGCTGCGTCATCCTCTTCACGTTCTCCAAGAAGTTCGCCATGACCGGGTGGCGCCTCGGCGCGGCGGCGGGCCCGCGGCACGCGGCCGATGCCATCGGAAAGCTCAACGTCAACGACGAATCCTGCTCGAATCACTTCGTCCAGTACGGCGCGCTGGANNCGCGATCGCTGCGTGGATCTCCTCAACGACATCCCCGGCGTCCGCTGCTTCAAGCCCCGCGCCACCTTCTACCTGTGGCCGAACGTGACGGCGGCCATGGCGCGGACGGGGCTGACGGACTACGAGGACTTCCGCAGGGCCGTCCTGCGCGAGACCGGCGTCTCCTTCTGCAGCCGCGTGCATTTCGGCCGCCCGCTGCCGGGAGAGGAGCAGAAGTACATCCGCTTCGCCTACAGCGGCATCGATGTGCCCGAGATCGAGGAAGGGCTGCGCCTTCTCAAGGATTTTCTGGCGCGGTAGGCACCGTCCGGGAGGCCGGCCCCCCGGTCACCTCGCCGCCTCGTCTCCCGCGCCCGTCCCCGCGCGGGGGTGTTCCTTGCCGCCGCGCGCGATCGCGTCGCGCATGCGGGCCTCGACTTCGAGCTGCGCCGCGTACTTCCGCTCCTGCGCGAGCTCGCGCGGATCGCCGAGCGCGCAGCCCGGCATGTCGGCGCGCGGGTGCGCGGCGAGCATCGCCGCGCCCGCCCGTATGATCGCGAGCGCCTC
>DHGK01000195.1 GCA_002402755.1 Planctomycetes bacterium UBA4800 | reverse complement strand
GTCGCCGCGGCTTGATTGGAATACGGCGAGTCTCCGGCGGCGTTGTACGCCGCAACGCGGTACACGTACTGCGTGGACGGCAGCAAGCCCGTCCGATCGGCGTACGACCGGACATTCGCGAGCACCGTGCCGATCGTTGCAAACACCGTCGCGCCTTCCGCCCGGCGCTCGATGCGAAAACCGGTCTCGTCGTCGGAATTGTCGCGCCACGAGAGCTCGATGCGGTCGACGGCCTGGGCGACCGCGGCAAGCGCGTCGGGAGGCGCAGGGGGATACACAAGGGGCCAAGTCGTCGCCCATGCCTCGTTCGACGGGTCGGATTCGCCCGCCTGGTTGAAGGCAAGGACACGATAGTAGTACGTGCTGTCCGAGGACAGGCCGCTGCCGTCGCTGTACATGGTGACATCGGCCAGTACAGCGGCGACTCGCGTGTACGGCCCGCCGGCGGCGGTCCCCCGCTCGATGGTGAAGCCCGTCTCGCTGCCGGAGTTGTCGGTCCACTGCAAGTTGATCCGGTTCGCCGAGACCGCGGTCGCGGAGAGCGCGGTGCACGCCGAGGGAACGGTCACCGGTTCAGGCGGCGTCGTCACCGGCGCCTCATTCGAGTAGTCGGAGAATCCGGCGTCGTTGCAGGCGCATACCCGGTAGTAGTAGGTCGTCTCGGCAGCCACGGCCTGGGTATCGGTGAATACATTCACCTCCGCGGCCGTCGTACCGATCTGCTGATAGCCGCTCCCCGCCGTGAGGCTGCGCTCGATACGGAACCACGTTTCGTCGCTCGAGTCGTCGACCCAGTAAAGGTCCACCTGATGCGCCGCGATTGCCGTGGCGGTCAGGCCATCGGGCGACAACGGCGGCGCAAGGGGAGCAGGGGGCGTCGAGATCGTCGTCCTCCGAGAGTATGCGGACTGGACGTCGCCGGCATAGGCATACACCCGGTAGGAGTAGGTCGTGTCAGGCACCACGGTATCATCGGCGAAGATGACCATGTCAGCCGGCACCTGGCCGATTTCCACATAGGTCGCGGCGTCGTCGCACCGTTCGATGGCGAATCCGTCCTTGTCATCCGAGGTGCCCTGCCATCCCAACTCCACGCGCGTCGGGAAAACCGCGGTGGCGACGAGGTTGCTTGGCACCTGCAACTCGTCGGCGTCTCCGCCGCCGCCGCATCCATACATCGCCAGAAGAACAAGAACAACGAGTGCAACGTTTCGTTCCGAGAACATGCTCGCTCCTCACATGAATCACAGACACTCGCAGCACGAGGTCAGCTCGACCGGTCCTTGAAGATCCGCCGCACAGGGCGGGAAATTCCCTAATCGGGAAGCAGACCTCGTACGCGAATCTCTCAAGGACCATGCGGGCGAATCCGATCCATCCCCGAGACGCGCGGCATCTTGGAGCGGGCGCCCGGCGTGTCGGCGTGCCGTTCTCACGGGATACGCACCGGCAAGGCGACACCGTTTTCATTTACGGAAGGCGGCAACTACCGGGCCCGCATCACGAGATTAATGCAGCTTGCACGCATCAAGACTCCCAGACCCTGGGAACGAGCCGGCCGGGGCGAGAGCAACGGTGACGTGTCAAGCATTATCGGACCTGCGGCGCTGCCCGGCCTTCGGCCGCACCGGAATATGGCTATCCCGGTGCGAAATTGGGTATCATTGCCACGCGTCACGGCGGCCATGCCGGCGGAGTGCCGGGCGGCCACATGCCGGTGTCGGTGCCGCACCGCACCGGCCGCGGGACTGCGAAGGGAGCAGGTCGGTCGTCGCAGCCGCAGGAGAGATGGAAATGAATCGAGAGTACAAGACGCTCATGGTGACCGGCGGCGCCGGCTTCATGGGCTCCAACTTCATTCGATACGCCTTCCGGACCGCCGGCTTCAAGGGCCGCATCCTGAACGTCGACAAGCTCACCTACGCCGGCGACAAGGAGAACCTCGCCGATCTGGCGTCAGAATCCGAAACCGGACGTTATCGGCTGCTGCAGCACGACATCTGCGACCACGAGGCCATGAGCCGGATCGTCCGCGACGAGCGCGTCGATGGCATCGTCAACTTTGCGGCCGAGTCGCACGTCGACCGCTCGATCGCCGCGGCGCAGGCCTTCGGGGCCACGAACGTCCTCGGGACGCTCACGCTGCTGGAGGCCGCGCGCGCCGCATGGGGAGACAGGCGCGATGTCCTCTTCCACCAGATAAGCACCGATGAGGTCTACGGCTCCTGCCCCGAGCCGCGGGAGTTCGCGGAGGACGACCGCTACGAGCCGTCGAGCCCCTACGCCGCCTCGAAAGCGGCGGCGGATCACATGGTCCGCTCCTTCGGCGTGACGCACGGCTTCCCCTACGCGATCACGCACGCGACCAACAACTACGGGCCCTACCAGACGCCCGAGAAGCTCATTCCCCTGGTCCTGACACGCCTCTACGCCCAGGAAACGATCCCGGTTTACGGGAAGGGCGATAACGTGCGCGAGTGGCTCTTCGTCGACGACCACACGAGCGCCGTCTGGACCGTGATCACGCGTGGGAAGGCGGGCGAGTCGTACAACATCGGCAGCGGGGAGCGCCTCACGAACCTCGATCTCATCCACGGCCTGGGCCGCGAGGTGGCGGCGCGCACGGGCCGTGCACCCGATTTCTTCAAGGCGCTGATGAAGTTCGTGGTGGACCGGCCGGGCCACGACAAGCGCTATGCGCTCAACGCCGAGAAGCTCAGAAGGAGACTCGGCTGGAAGCCGGCCGTGTCGTTCGACCAGGGATTGAAGGCCACGGTTGCGTGGTACGGGCAGAACGAAGCCTGGATGGCTCGCGCCCGCACGAGGCTGGGCAACTGGCTCAAGGCCGAGGGAACGGCGTGGGCCAAGCGGCGTTCGTGACGCCCGCGTCGGGGCGGGCTGGGAGAGCAGCGATGGCGTGCCGGCGCGGCATAATCCTGGCGGGGGGGGCGGGCAACCGCGTGTACCCCCTCTCCAAGGTCGTCTGCAAGCAGCTTCTGCCGATCTACGACAAGCCCATGATCTACTACCCGCTGAGCACGCTCATGACCGCCGGCGTTCGGGAGATCCTCCTCATATCGACGCCGGACGACATCCCGCGCTTCCGCGACCTTCTCGGCGACGGCACGCGTCTCGGCATTCGCATCGACTACGCGGTCCAGGACAAGCCGGAGGGCATCGCGCAGGCCTTCATGATCGGAGAGGACTTCATCCGCGGCGAGCCCGTGTGCCTCATCCTGGGGGACAACATCTTCTACGGTCGCCTCGGATTCGAGGATGCGCTCGCCGCCCTGGACAACGGCGCGGTCGTGTTCGGCTACCGCGTCCACGACCCGGAACGTTACGGCGTCCTTGCCCTGGACACCGAGGGGAACGTCACAGACATAATCGAGAAACCGCGGGTGCCCCCGTCCTCCTATGCCGTCGTCGGGTTCTACGTGTACGACGGCAAGGTGGCGAAGCACGCGCGCAATCTGAAGCCCTCGGCGCGGGGCGAGCTCGAGATCACGGACCTCAACCGGGTGTACCTCCAGCGAGGCGAACTGCGCGTACAGAAGCTGAGCCGCGGCGTTGCGTGGCTCGATACGGGCACGCCGCGGAGTCTCCAGGAGGCCGCCAACTTCCTGGCCACGATCGAGGAGCGCCAGGGCGTCAAGCTGGCCTGCCTCGAGGAGATCGCGTTCGAGATGGGGTACATCGACGCCCGGGAACTGGCGGCGCTGGCGAAGACGATGCCGCCGAGCCCCTATCGTTCCTACGTGGAGGCACTGCTGACACATGGATGAAACGATTGCCGGCGTGACGATCACGCCCCTCACGCGCCATGCGGATGCGCGCGGCTGGTTGTGCGAGTGCTTCCGCCGCGACGAGCTGCCGCCCGATCTCCTCCCGGCGATGGCCTATCTGTCGATGACGCTTCCCGGGGTCGCACGCGGTCCGCACGAGCACCGCGACCAGACCGATTTTTTCGTGTTCGCGGGCCCTTCGGATTTCCGCCTGTACCTGTGGGACCGGCGGCCGTCCTCTCCGACATTCGGCAAGGCCGTGAATCTGGTCGTCGGCCAGAGCCGCCCCTGTGCGGTCGCCGTGCCGCCCGGCGTGATCCATGCCTACAGGAACATAGGCGCCGAACCGGGCCTGGTCTTCAACGCCCCCAACCGCCTCTACCGCGGCGAGGGCAAGCACGAGCCGGTCGATGAGATCAGGCACGAGGATCGCATGGATTCGCCGTTCGCGCCGGAATGAGTTGATGGAGGTTCAATCGGCGCAATCCGCGCAAAAAACACTCTCCATGGTATTGCAGTTCCGAGAATCTCGTATAATATGCATGGCATGCCGGTTTCGAGGTTGGCCGTTGCGCGCCTCGAGAGACGGCTTTTGGGCCGCACCAAGCGAGGACAACACCCGGGCTGGAGAGCCGTAGTAACCGGTTCGAAGCCCAAGTGAGATCGGCGGTTTGTCCGATTCTCTTGTTGTGACGAGGCGGTCCGCGTGTGAAGGAGCGGTGGTATCTTGAACGCCTTCAGGGCATGCGTTCGGAAGCGCAGGAAGGAAGGGCCCTGCACGGGAGCAATGGCCGGATTCGGTCGCGACAGGCTGCGGCATGCCTGCCCGGAATTCACCGGTCCCGGGAGAAACATACCGCCCCCGGACAGGGCGTTTTCGGGCATCTCTCGTGCAGTTTTCGCCACGCGGCGTTTCGCGTTCATTCCGCCCGACCGCGCGCGGGCCCTGGATTTGCTCCCGTGTGAGGAAGATACGTCGGTCACCGAGACCTTGCATCCGCCGTCACAAGACCGAGGAGCAAGGGATCTCGTCTCGGCGGGGCGTGTCTGGAGGTACACCTTATGATGATGGTGAGAAGAACCAGGAACGGCGCGAGGTTGTGCTCTGCCCTGCGGCGGACGGTTGTGCTGTGCTGCCTTCTGTCCCCGGCGTACGCCGCGGCGGCCAATCATTACATTCGATCCGGCGCCACCGGCGCGAACAACGGCTCGGATTGGAATAACGCATGGACCACGTTTCCCTCCGCATACGTGCGCGGGGATACATACTACGTGGCGGGCGGCCGGTACGGTTCCCTGACGCTCTCGACCCCTGCGAGCGGCGCGACGTACATCGTCCTCAGGAAGGCGACGGACAGCGATCACGGCACGAACACCGGCTGGAATTCATCCTACGGCACGGCGCAGGCCGTCCTGAACGCGCCCTTGCGCTTTGATTCACCGTACTGGGTCTTCGACGGCGCGACCGGCGGCGGCCCCGGTTCCTGGACATCCGGATACGGTTTCTACGTTCGCTCCGTTGCATCGACGTCCGGGCTGAAATCCGTCTCCGTGACGGGAACGCATCATATCACGATCCGGCACACCGACACGTGCTTCGAGGATGCGATAGGCGGCACGACGCTGCAGGATCTCGACAACTTCTACTTGCGTTCCGGCTGTTCCTATATCACTATCTCGCACTGCGCGCTGCGCCACTGCGGGAGAAACAGCATCACGATGTGGGAGAACAGCTACATCACGGTCGAGTACTGCTATTTCACGCGAAACCGGGAGTGCCTCTCGCAACATGCCCAGGCATGGCAGGATACCGGCACTGACAATCTCGTCATCAGGCACAATCTCTTCGACGATATACGCGGCACCGGTGTGATAGTCGTTCTCGCCATCGGCTCGAGCGGAGTCCACTCCGACTACTGGGAGATCTACGGAAACTCCTTCCGCAGGGGAACGCGCGAGTACGACGGAAGCGATGCTATCATCTGCGTGATCAATGACCAGGTGGCGACCGGCTGGAAGGTGTACAACAACACCTTCGACAGCATCTACATTCTGGGCGGAAGAGGCACCGTCTTTGCGACCAACGAGGCTGCGGCATCCGGAGGCGGGCATCAGGTTTACAACAACCTGATCTACAACGTCAATTACCCTTTGATCGCGTTCAACTCCGCAGACAGGACAAGCGTTCGGGACTTCAATCACTATCGTTCGTGCACCGGAACGATTCCGTCGGAGCCGCACGGAACGCTCGGCGCCGGCGATCCGTTCACGGCGCGCACCATCCTCGACTACCGGCCGACGCTGACCGTCGGCGCCGGTACGACGCTCGCCTCTCCGTACAACACGGATGGCTACGGCAGGATTCGCGGCGCGGATGGCACGTGGGATTGCGGTGCGTGCGAGTTCTCCTCCGGCGAGGAACCCGCCCCGCCGCCTCCGCCGCCGGTTGGAGTTCGACTTGACTTCTAAGCGGCCTGCCGGCTCCGGCCCATCCGGTCGGCGGACTCGGCCGGCGCCCGAAGCCCGGGCGCGCCGCCGGAGCGTGCGGCGCGCGGGTACCTACGCTGAACGATGGAGTACGCGATGATCAGGAAAACCGCGACGTCCCTTGCAGTGCTGGCTGTTGCGGCCCTCTCCCCGTGGTCCGCCGGCGCAACCTGCTACATTCGGGCCGGCGCCGCCGGCCTGGGCAACGGCAGCGACTGGCACAACGCATACCCGAGTTTCGCGGCTGCCGGTCTCCACGCGCAGACAAGCACGGCGCCGCGCGGCAACACCTACTACGTCGCCGGCGCATCGGCCAGCTACGGCGCGATGGACTTCAGAAACGCGGCATCGGGCGACCTTGCGATCACGATCAAGAAGGCAACCGAGCAGGACCACGGCACGAGCACGGGCTGGGACGCGACGTATGGCACGCTGTCCGCGCGATTCTCGGCGACCGTCCTGTTTCGGACGAGCAACTGGGTCTTCGACGGCGTCACCGGCGGCGGCCCCGGCCGGTGGGATTCCGGCCACGGATTCTACATTGGAAGCACCATCGCGGCGGCCGGCGTCAAGGTCCTGCGCATCGACAACATGTCCCGCAACATCACCGTACGGCACACGGACATGTGCCACGAGACGGATATCGGCGGCACCGACCTGAGGGACCACGACACGTTCTATTGCCTCGGCGCCTCGAACGTCACCCTTTCCCACTGTGCGTTGCGCCATGCCGGTCGCGTCCATTTCCTCACGGCGAACATGAGCAATGTGACGATCGAGCGCTGCTACATGTACCGCTGCAAGGAGAGCGCCGCCCAGCACGCCGAATCGTGGTCCGACCAGGGCAGTTCCAACGTCATCATCCGCAACTGCCTCTTCAAGCACAACATGGGAACCGGCGTCATAGTCGTCCTGAGCCGAGGAGGCGATCCGAGGATCTCCGACAACTGGCAGATCTACGGCAACGTCTTCCTGGGCGGCGAACGGACTTATGACTGCACGGACGGCATCATCTGCGTCATCAACAGCCAGATCGCCAACAACTGGAGGATCTACAACAATTCGTTCGTCAACCTCCGCGGCGCCGGGGGAACGACCGGCCTCCAGTTCCACAGCAGCACGGGAGGCGGCCACGCGATCTACAACAACATCTGGTACAACTGCCAGGCGGTGTCGTATTCGTTCGGCGCCGTGACGGCCGTCCACGACTACGACCTGTTCATCGGCAATCTGCGCACGCCGAGCCAGCTCCATCTGCAGTTCGGTGCCGGCGATCCTTTTGCGTCGATCGCCGGGCACGATTTCAATCTCAAGGCGCCGACCGCGGCCGGCAAGTCGGATCTGGGGCCCCCGTTCGATATCGATCCTTACCACCGCACGCGGGGAAGAGACGGCGTGTGGGATCGAGGCGCCTGCGAGTTCGGCGGCGCGCCCGCGATTCTTCCGGAGCCCCCGACAAATCCCCAGTTGCTGTGGTGACCGGCGAATGTGCGTGCGCTCGCGGAAGGATGGACGGGCATGCTTCGGCGCGTGCTGAAGGCGGCGTGCAGCAGCGCGGTCTGGCTCTTCGATGCATGCCTCGATGCGCTCTCGCGCGTCATCGCCGGCAGACCCCGTTCCATCGGCACGGTCCTCTACTTCCACTCCGTCCTCGCCGATGAACGCGGCAAGTTCGCGGACATGCTCGACCGGCTCGGCCGGTGGGCCGAAATCGTTCCGCTGAATTCGCCGGGTCCGTTCACCGAGCGTTCCTACTATGTCGCCGTGACGTTCGACGACGCCTTCACGAGCGTGCTCCAGAATGCCGTTCCCGAGCTCGCGGCGCGGCAGATACCCTTCGCCATCTTCGTGCCGGCCGGGCTCATGGGCACGGCGCCGGCATGGCTTCGTCCGGGGTCTCGATCCCACGGGCGAGAACGCGTGATGCACGCGCAAGAGCTTGCGGCGCTCGACCCCGCGCTCGTCACGATCGGTTCGCACGGCGTCGCCCATCGGCCTCTCGCCGGGCTTTCCGCCGAGGAGACGGACGAGGATCTGCGGGAATCCCGCCGGTTGCTCGAGTCTCATCTTGCGCGCGCGGTGACACTCTTCAGCTTCCCGTACGGCTCCTACGACGATGCCTCCGTCCGGTCGGCGCGCGCGGCAGGCTACGAGCGCGTCTTCACGAGCTCGCCGCAGCGGGCGTTCGGCATACGCGAGGAATTCCTTGTCGGCAGGACGGC
>DHGK01000346.1:36249-44486 GCA_002402755.1 Planctomycetes bacterium UBA4800 | reverse complement strand
CGCCGGCCAGGAGAGCAAGTAGGCGCGGAGGAGCGACATGGCCAAGAAGCTCGATGTCCAGGAAGAGATATCGCCGAACCTGATCCCGATGATCGACATCATGTTCCTGCTGCTCCTTTTCTTCATGCTCGGAGCGGACATGGGACAGCGCGAGCTGGAGGAGGTGCGCCTGCCCCACGCCAAGTCCGTCAAGGAGGAGAAGGAGAGCAAGGAGCGCACGGGCGACCGCCTCACGATCAACGTCTTCCACGTCTACGAGAAAGAGGTTGCGTGCCCTGCCTACAAGAGACGCGAGATCTGCCGCGAGGAAAAGCACTGGCGGATCGCGATCAAGGGCGTCGATTACACGAAGACCGAGGAGCTGCTCAAGCGGCTCCAGCTCGAGGCCCAGGACTATCGCCTCGATCCCAAGGACCCGAAGTCCCCGTGCGAGCGGCCCGTGATGGTGCGCGCCGACAAGCAGGCGCCCTACGGCGAGGTCCAGAAGGTGATCGCCCAGTGCGCCCTGGCCAAGATCTACAAGATCGAGTGCGGCGCCTCGCGCCCGCCCGATGAACGCCCGTCCGGTGAAGTCAACGCGAAGCAGTAACGGAGGTCGCCCATGGCCGGAACGCAGAATATCGGCGAGTCGTCGGACAACCCGGTCGCCGTCAACGTCGTCGCGATGGTGGACGTGATCTTCTGCCTGTGCATCTTCTTCATGTGCTCCTTCCACTTCAAGCAGATCGAGGGCAAGATCGACAGCCATCTGCCCAAGGACCGCGGCCTGGACAACACGCCCGTGTCCAACATCGTCAAGGATGAGATCCGCGTGATCCTGCGCTGGGACCCGGGCAGCAACACGACGCTCCGCAAGGTCAAGGGCCACGAGTACGCGGGCAGCGACGAGGAGCTCGTCGCCGCGATCTGCGGCATGCGCGACAACTACGAGCAGGAGGGCAAGACGGACTGGCCGCTCACCATCGACGCGGAGCGGGAGGTGCCCTGGGAGCAGGTCATTCACGTCATGGACCTGTGCAAGCAGAACCGGATCGAGCGCATCGAGTTCGGCGCGCCGGAGCGCGAGATCGAGCGGATACCGCCGCCGACATAGCCGCCGTCGCCGAGGCTTCGGCGCCAGGCGGAAAGGAGGACGCGCATGGCCGTGAAGATTCGTTTCTGGGAGACGCGCGAGTTCCGCTGGCTCGTGCTCATTCTCGTCATGGCGGCGGCGGCGCTCGCCGTGATCATCTTCGAGATTGTTCCCATGATGGAGACGCGCGCGCGGCGCGATACCGCGCGCGTGGAGGAGGGGTTCGATGCGGCCCTGCCGGCGGGGGAGTCGCCGATCGACCCCGGCGACCCGCGCCGGACGGGCATGCTCGCGGGCGTGGAGGACGGCAAGGAGATCGAGAACTCGAGCCCGCAGTACCGCGCGCTCGTCGCCTACCTGAGCGCGGCGGCGCCCGAGGCGATCGCCAAGGAGGCCGCGCCCGTCGAGCATTCGCTCTTCACGATCGCGGCCGAGTCTCTCCGCGGCCGCGCCGTGCGCATCAGGGGGCTCTATCTGGATTCCTTCGCGATCGCGCTCGAGTCGAAGGCGGGCGGCGTCGAGTTCGTCTACCGCACCTTTCTCATCGACCCCTCCGGCAACGCAGGCTACGTGGTCGACTACATCGCGCCGCCGCCCCGCTTCGAGAGGCGGGCGCTCGTCGAGACGGAGGCGCTCTTCTTCAGGCTCGGCACGTACGAGGGGCGGCGCGGCCCGAAGGCGAGCCCGCACTTCGTCGGGCGGGAGCTGCGCGAGCTGGGCGAGGCGCCGGCGGCCTTCCTCGGCGAGGAGACCTCGACCTGGTACCTCGGCGCGCTGTTCGCGCTCTGCCTGCTCCTCCTGACGGCGTGGTTCTTCTTCCAGTGGCACCTGGCGCGGCGTTCGCGGATGCGGCGGCTGCCCCCGAAGGCGCCGCCGCCGCCCGCGCCGGGCGCATAGCGCGGGCCGCGCCTACCTGGACGACTCCTTGGCGCGCTCGAAGCGGTAGTAGACCTCGAGCGTGAGCGCGCCCATCGCCGTCGTGTACACGCGGCCGCCGGCGAGGCTCCACTCGTCGATCGGGTCCCAGGAGCCGTCCTCGCAGCTCCGGCCCTGCGGCTGGTTGAGGACGCGCTGCGTGGGCAGGAGCGCATCCTGCATCTTCTCGTTCCATTCCTTCCAGAGACCGCCGCCGTACTGGAACATCGCCAGGGTGGCGTAGTACCAGTAGTAGAAGTTGATCTTGCTCAGGACCTTGCCCTCGCGCTTCTGCCACCTGGGCGGATGCTTCATGAGGACGTTGACGACGCCCTTCTTGATCGTCTCGTTGGCGCGCGACTGGCCCGCGAAGAGCCGGCAGAGGACGCTCACCGCGGTCATGCACGACTGCTCCTTGGTGAAGGGGTAGCCGCCCTTGATCTGGTCGAGCTCGGGCAGGCGCGAGCCCTCGTCGCCGGGGGACTTGTAGCCCGTGAAGCCGGTCGAGCTGCTCGTCGCGTGGTCGAACCACTTGACCGCGCCCTTGTAGGACTGCTCGAACTCGTCGCTGCTGGGCATGCTCACGTACTCCAGCATGCGGCAGGTCGCGACGGTCTTCAGGGCGAGCACCATCCAGCCCGTCACGGACGTGTCGTTGTCGCCGAGCTTGACGCTGTAGCGCCAGCCCCAGCCCTCGTTCTGGGCGCGGATGCAGAACATGGCCGCGTCCTCGACCGTGCGCCTGAGGTTGAGCACGTCGCCGGAGAGCGCCAGCAGCTCCGCCATCGCCATGGTGGCGATCGAGTGGTCGTACATCCACTGCTGGTCCTCGTCGATCTCGGCCTCCTTGGACTTGTCCTTGGGGATCGATTCGGCCTTGCGGAAGCACCCGTCGTAGTTCGGGTCGTTCATGCCCTTGATCTGGACGGACCGCATGAAGTTGCAGGCCTTCTTGAGGACCTCGACGTACTCGCTGTACGTTCCCGCCCGGTGCGTGTGGCCGTAGCCCGTGTAGGCGAGCATCGCCAGCGCCGTGACGCCGATGTCGTGCTCCTTCCACCCCCGGCCGTCGCTGCCCGCGGGATCGACGTTCTCGGGATGGTTCTTGCAGGGACCGGCCGACTTGTCGCAGCGCGACATGAAGTCGTGGCAGGACCAGCTTCCGTCCTCGTTCTGGTGGCGCCTGAGCCATTCCAGGGCCGCGCGCACGGCCTCCTCGGTGGCTTCGGTGCCGCCCTCGTTGCTGAGCGAACCCTTGCCCCAGCGCTGTCCGTACGCGCCCGCCGCGCCGCCGCCGATGCCGATCGCGTCGTTGACGCCGGTCGAGACGACGTTGGGGTCGGCGATCTGGACGTTGGTCAGGTTCTCCAGGCTCGTGCCGAGCGGGATGTCGGGCGTGACTTCCGTGACCTCTTTCTTGAGAATGATGGGGTCCTTGACGTTCGTGTTCTTGGGGCCGGGGACGGCCTCCCGGCGCTTCATGGCGCGCTTGCGCGTGGGGTCGTAGGGCGGCGGCTTGGGCGCCGCCTGCTTCATGACCGCGGTGATCACGACGTCCTCGACCTTCTTTTCCTCCTCGCTCCTGACGATGTTCATGAAGAGGATGATGAGGACGAGGTGCAGCAGCGCCGAGGCGCCCCAGAACGGCATGTTGCGGAAGTACTGGACAACGGCCTGGACCGCGTTCTGCGGGCCCTCGTCCTCTTCCTCCTCCTCCTCGGGGGCGTCGTCCTCCTCGCGGCGGGGCCGCGAGCGGGCGGGAGCGGGCTGCGGAACGGCGGCGCCGCTCCGGACCTCGTTCCAGGCCTCATCGATGCGCTCGGTCGAGAGAAGCCCGCGCTCGGCGAGATAGCCGTAGAGCGTCAGGCTCGGATCCTCGCTGCGCAGCCGGTCGACCTCCTTGATCGCCTGCTCGAGCGAGTCCTTGGGCACCCATCCCTTCTTGAGAACGAGTCGTGCGAAAGACAGTTCCTCAGGAGTAATCACCATCTCCTCCTTCAGCGCGAAAGGCGAGCCGGCGCCCCGCCGGGCGGGCTCGGCAAGCAGTCCTTCGTGCGAAACGGGCGAAGAATCGCGTGCCGAGAACCGTGGCACGCCGCCGCCGCGCATCAGTATTATTGTACACGTTCCGGGCCGCAAGGCCAAACGTTTCCCCGGCGGCGCGGGGCGGCCGCCGGGTTTCCCGGGGCGGCCGCCCCGGGTATACTGAGTACCCGTGCCCGGGAATCCGGCGGCATTCGAACCCGGCGCGGGCGCGCCCGCCGGCGCCCCCCGGAAGGAGGAACGGATGGCGAGGAAGTTCATGTTTCCGGCCTGCGGCGCCCTCTCCTTCGCGCTCGCCGCCGCAGCCGGGGAGGCCCCCGCCGGGAGCGCGGAAGCCCCACCCGCGGGCGCGACGGTGACCGTCGACCTCAACGCCGACCTGTCGGCGATCTCGCCCCGCATCTACGGCCAGTTTATCGAGCACATGGGGCACTGCATCTACAACGGCATCTGGGCCGAGATGCTCCAGGATCGGAAGTTCTTCCACCCGGTCGCGGGCGCGGGCGCGGAAGGCGCAGCGGGCGCCGAATCGCCGTGGAAGGGTTTCGGCGCCGATGGTCCCGTCGACATCGGCATGGACGAGCAGGAGCCGTACGCCGGCCGCCGGTCGGTCGCGCTCGGCGCCGAGGCGGGGACGTGGGCCGGCATCCGCCACGGCGGCCTGGCGCTCTGCGAGGGCCGCGCGTACACGGGCCGCGTCGTCGCGCGCAAGACGAGCGGCGCGCCCGCCGCGCTCGACGTGCGTCTTGTCTGGGGCGAGGGCGCGGAGGACCGCGCCGTCGCGACGTTCACGCTCAAGGACGCCTGGACGGCGCACAAGTTCGAGCTCGCGGCCCGGCGGGGTGCGGCGCGCGGGGCGCTCGAGGTCATCGCCCGCGACGGCGCGGCGCGCATCGGCGCCGTCTCGCTGATGCCGGCCGACAACGTCCACGGATTCCGTGCGGACACGCTCGCCCTTCTCTCGGCGCTCGATGCGCCCGTGTACCGCTGGCCCGGCGGAAACTTCGTGAGCGGACACGACTGGTGGGACGCGATCGGCGACCCGGACGCGCGCGCGCCCGTCAAGAATCCTTCCTGGCCGGGCATCGAGCACCACGATGTGGGCATCGACGAGTTCATGACGCTGTGCCGCCTGCTCCGGACCGAGCCCTGCGTCGTCGTCAACGCGGGGCTCGGATCGCCCGAGATGGCGGCGGCGCTGGTCGAGTACGCCAACGGCGAGGCCGGCACGAAATGGGGCCGGACGCGCGCCGAGAACGGACGCGCGCGGCCGTACCGCGTCAAGTGGTGGGGCATCGGCAACGAGATGTACGGCTCCTGGCAGCACGGCAACGTGCCGCTCGAGCGCTACACCGAGCGGCACAAGACCTTCGCCGCGGCCATGCGGGCGGTCGATCCGTCGATCCAGATCATCGGCGTCGGCGCGACGGGCGCGTGGAGCCTCGGCATGCTCAAGGAGTGCGGCAGCGACATGGCGCTCCTGAGCGAGCACTTCTACTGCGCCACGCACGCCGACGTCCTCCGCCACGTCCTGAGCATGCGCAACGCCGTCAGGGACAAGGCCGAGAAGCACCTGGAAGCCTGCCGGGCGGTGTTCGGCGCCGCGCGCGCGCGCGTGCCGATCGCGCTCGATGAGTGGAACTACGCCTGGGGCGACGCGCCGCACGTGTACGGCGATTACGGCGTCAGGTACGCCTGGCGGGACGGCCTGGGCGTCGCGGCGGGGCTGTGCGAGATGATCCGGTGGCGCCGCGTGTTCGCCATGGCCAACTTCGCGCAGGCGGTCAACGTCATCGGCGCGATCAAGACCACGGGCACGGCGGCCGCGTTCGAGCCGTCCGCCCTGCCGCTCATCATGTTCCGGCATCGGTTCGGCGCGCTCGGCGCGGATGTGGCGGGCGACGCGGCGCCGCTCGAGATCGCCTGCGGCGTGACCGCGGACAAGGCGGCGCTGACGCTCGCCGTCGTGAACCCGACGCCCGGGTGGCGGCGGCTCGCCGTCGACGTGCGCGGCGGCGAACTCTCGGGCGAGGGCGCGCTCTGCCTGTGCGCGCATCCGGATCCCGACGCCCGCAACGCGCCCGCGGCCTGCGAGGCGGCGGATGCGGCGGGAACGTCCGGCGAGGCCGCCGTCGAGATCGAGACGCCGCCGTGGCTCGGCATCGACCCCGGCGCGGTGCCGGCGCCGCCGTACAGCGTCGCCATCTGGCGGCTCGATCTTGGGACGCCGAGGGCCTCCCGGCCGGCGCCGATCGCCGAGCTCGCCCCGGCGCCCGCGGGCGCGCGGCGCGTCATGCTGTACGCGAAGGGCGAGAACCTCCACGCCACGACGAGCGCCGACGGCCTTGTCTGGCAGGAACTCGGAGGCGGCGCGCCGCGCGCGGCGCTCGGCGGGAAGGTCGAGGGACTCTCGGCGTGCCGCGCCGAGAGCGGCTACGCGCTCGCCATCGCGCGCGGCGGCGCGTTGTTTGTCGCCGCGACGGAGGATTTCACGCGGCTCGACGCCTTCAAGGAGGTCGTGCCGGAGGGCCCGCCGCTCGGCGAGGCCTTCGACCCCTGCATCGCGTTCGCGCCCGAAGAGAAGCGCTACGAGCTCTTCTTCGGCCATCGCCTCGGACGCGCGCGGCTCTGCCTGGCGCGCAGCGCGGACCTGTCGGCCTGGACCGCGCCCGAGGTCGTCTTGGCCCGCGGCCACGATGTGCGCGGGCCGGCGCTCCTCCGAGGGGCGCGCAACTTCCTGTGGTACGACGACGGCAACGTGCGCACCTGTCGCATGGCGTTCGGGTACGGGCCCGCGGCGAGCTACGTGTGCGCGTCGGCGCCGCTCGGGGAGCTCGGCACGCGCGCGCCGCGCGTGCTCTTCGACGGGACGCGCGTGCTCTTGTACCTTGCGCGCGCGGAGGGCGGCGCGCAGGTGCTCGCGTCGCGCGACCTCAGGTCGTGGGAAGAAGTGCCTGCGGAGAAGGCGGCGCTTCCGGAAGGAATGGATGCGTTCTGCGTGCTGTGGGCGGACGAGAAGATTGTTGAGGGGCTGAAGTAGAACCGGGAACCGGGAGCGCATGGCGGAGCGGGCGAACGACATCGACGTGCTGGGGCTCGGCGTCATCACGGTCGACGTCCTCATGCGGATCAAGGGCTTGCCCGAGAAGGGGGGCAAGGCGCTTGCCGAGGGAGCGGCGCTCCAGGGCGGAGGGCTCACGGCGACGGCGCTCGTCGCGGTGAGCCGGCTGGGGGGCCGCGCGCGCATGCTCGGCTGTCTGGGACGGAGCCGCCTCGCGGCGCAGGCGGAAGCCGACCTGGCGGCGGAAGGCGTCGATGTCGGCGGCATCCTCAGGCGCGACGGGGCCGAGCCCGCCCTTGCGGTCGTGCTGGTCGACACGCTGAGCGGCCAGCGGACGATCATGGCGTCGCTGGAGGGCGTCGCGTATCCGGCGTTCGAGGAGCTTCCCGCGGGCGACCTGGCCCGCGCGCGCTGCGTGCTGATCGACCAGCACGGCGGCGCCGCGGGCGTCGCGCTGGCCCGCGCCGCGCGCACGCGCGGCATTCCGGTCGTGATCGATGCCGAGGCGGCGCTCCCGCACACGGCCGACCTCATCGCGCTGGCGAGCGATGTCGTCGTCGGCGAGGCGTTCGCGCTGAGCTTCACGGGCGCGCCCGACATCGGGACGGCGCTGGAAGCCCTGTGGCGCACGGGCGACCACGCGAGCGTCGTCATCACGCGCGGGGCGCGGGGCGCGGACGCGCGCTCGCGCGACGGGGCGTGGCGCCAGGATGCCTTCGCCGTGCCCGCCGTCGACACGACGGGGTGCGGCGACGTGTTCCACGGCGCGTTCGCGCTCTGCCGCGCGCGCGGCATGCCGCTTCCCGATGCGGTCAGGTTCGCGTCGGCGACCGCCGCCCTGAAGACGCGCTGCCTGGGCGGCCGCGCGGGCATCCCGACCCGCGCGGAGGTCGAGGCGCTGCTGGCCGAGCGGCGCTGATGTGTGCGTTCGCTTTCGCCTCGATTTCCGCTTAGACTGAATGTGCGGAGTGTGACAACACCTCGTGCCCCACAGCCTATTGCCGCGGACCGCAAAAGCCCCGCCGTTGCTGCGTGCCGCTTTCGGGGGGACACGACAATTAGCCACGAAGGCACGAAGACGTGACGTAGCCGTTCACGGTTTTGTCGCCGTGTTCGCGTACACGGACAGGTGTCATCTGACGGAAA
>DHGK01000346.1:243-36212 GCA_002402755.1 Planctomycetes bacterium UBA4800 | reverse complement strand
CTCTGTCTTCTCTGTGGTGAATCAGAAAGAACACCACGAAGGACGCCGGATCCTTGGTGTCCTGGTGTCTTCGTGGCATTCCTTCTCTTGCCGGCCTTGCGCTCGCTCTATGTCGGCGGCTCGGGGGGGCTCTCCCGATGTCTGGCCTCCGTCAGGAGGCAGGCCAAAGCCACCGCTTCCAGGAGTTGTCGGTTACTGCATAAGGAGGTGCGCGAATGTCCGCCCGATGGCGCAAGTCTCGTCTCGTTTCGTGTGCGGCGGCCGCCGCGTGGCTCGGCCTTGCCGCCTGTTGCTCCGCCCAGACCGGGCCGTACTTCGGCATCCGCGCCGTCGATGACAAGACCGGGCGCGGCGTGCCGCTCGTCGAGCTCGAGACGGTCAACCGCATGACGTTCGTGACGGACAGCGGCGGCTGGATCGCGTTCAACGAGCCGGGGCTCATGGGGCAGCCCGTTTTCTTCAACGTCCGGAGCCACGGCTACTCGTTCCGGAAGGACGGCTTCGGCTTCGCCGGCATCGCGCTCACGCCGGCGCCGGGCGGGCGGGCGGAGATCCGCCTGACGCGCGTGAACATCGCCGAGCGGCTCTACCGCGTGACGGGCGAGGGAATCTACCGCGACAGCGTGCTCCTCGGCGAGAAGGCGCCGCTCGCCGAGCCGCTCGGAAGCGGCAAGGTCGCGGGGCAGGACTCGACCTTCGGCGTGCCGTACGGCGGGAAGCTCTTCTGGTTCTGGGGCGACACGGGCAGGATGCGCTACCCGCTCGGCCACTTCTGGATGGCCGGGGCCGTCTCGGACCTCCCGGAAAGCGGCGGCCTGGATCCCGCGCTCGGCGTCGATCTGCGCTACTTCGTCGACAAGGAGGGCTTCAGCCGCCCGATGTGCCGCCTGGGAGTCGAGCGCGGCCTGATCTGGGCCGACGCCTACGCCGTCCTGCCCGACGAGGCGGGGAAGGAGCGGCTCGTCTGCCACTACGCGCACATGGAAGGGCTGGAGAAGATGCTCGGCCACGGCCTGGCGATCTACGACGACGCGCGCGAGGAGTTCGAGAAGACGGCGGCGCTGCCCATGGACACGCTCTGGCGCTTCCCGGGGCAGGCCCACCCGCTCCGGCATCGCGAGGGCGGGATCGAGTACCTGTACCTGGGCGAGGCGTTCCCGACCGTGCGCGTGCCGGCCGCGCTCGCGCATTTCAAGAACCTCGAGAGCTACGAGGCGTGGTCGTGCCTGGCCGAGGGCGCGACGGCGGCGGCTCCGCGCGTTGCGCGCGACGCCGAAGGCCGTGTCCACTGGCGCTGGACGCGCGGCGCGCCGCCCGTCAACGCCGAGCTCGAGCGAAAGCTGATCGAGGCCGGCCAGCTCAAGGCCGCGGAAGCGCGCATGCAGCCGAGCGATGTCGATTCGGGCGCGACGGTGCGCATGCACCGGGGCTCGGTGTGCTGGAACGCGCACCGGAAGAAGTGGGTGATGATCGCGGGCCAGCATTTCGGCACATCGATGCTCGGCGAGATCTGGTACGCGGAGGCGGACGCGCCGACCGGCCCGTGGCGCCGCGCCAAGAAGATCGTGACGCACGCGAGCTACAGCTTCTACAATCCGGTCCATCACCCGTTCTTCGACGCGGACGGCGGCCGGCGGATCTACTTCGAGGGCACGTACACGCAGAGCTTCTCCGGGAACCCCGTCGCGACGCCGCGCTACGACTACAACCAGATCATGTACCGCCTGGACCTGGACGACGAACGCCTTGCGGCCGTGCGGGAGTGACGTCGAGCCGCCCGAGCCTTGCCGGCGCGCGCCGGCGCGCGTAGCATCGGACGTCTGCCGCGCGCGCGGCGCGGCGTTTCCGAAAGGCGGTGCACGGCACATGGGCATCGGCGCACAGATCAGGCTCAACCGGCTCTTCTCCCATCCGTCGGGGCGTTTCTGCTCGGTCGCGGTCGACCACTTCATCATCTATGGCGAGGGAATCCCGCCCGGCCTCGCGAAGATCCGCGCGACGCTCGCGGCGGTCGCCGCCGGCCGGCCCGACGCCGTCACCATGCACCGCGGGATCGCGACCTCGGCCTGGGCGCCCCACGCGGGAACGGTGCCGTTCATCCTCCAGAGCACGCTCATCCGGCCCGACGACTCGGTCTTCGACCAGGTCGCGGACGCCGAGGACGCGGTGCGCCTGGGCGCCGATGCGATCGCCGTCGTCGCCTTCGTGCGCGGCCCGACCGAGGGGCGCTACCTCGGGAACGTCGCCGCCGTGGTCAAGGACGCGGCGCGGTTCGAGCTTCCGGTGATCACGCACGTCTACCCGCGGACGTTCAAGGACGGCGTCGCGATCTCCTACGCGCCCGAGGACATCGCCTGGGCCGTGCGGTCGGTCATGGAGTGCGGCACGGATATCGTCAAGGTGCCGTTCTCGAGCGACCCGGCCGCGCATGCGCAGATCGTCGGGGAGTGCACCGTGCCGGTCGTCGCGGCGGGCGGGCCGAAGGCGGACACGCTCGAGGCGGCGCTGCGGATGTTCGCGCAGGTGGTGCGGAGCGGCGCGCGCGGCGCCACCGTGGGCCGGAACATCTGGGGCCACGGGAAGATCGCCGAGGTGCTCGCCGCGGTCAAGGCCGTGATTCACGACATGGCCGAGCCGGCCGGCGCGCTCAGGCGCGCGGGCCTCGCGTAGGGGGGCGGACATGGGGCTCGACGCGCGCGCCCTGGAACTGGAGGAAGCGCTCGGCGAGGTGCCGATGTTCGATGTCCACACGCATCTTGTGGGCGGAGCGCTCGGCGCGCGCGGCCTGCACGACGTGCTCCTGTACCACATGCTCGTGAGCGACCTTTACGCCGCGGGCTGCCCGAGCGGCGCGCGCCTGACGCAGTTCCCGGACGCGCCCTCGGACGAGGAAGCGCGCGCGCGCATCGAGGAGGCGCTGCCCTTCCTCCCGGGCATCCGGACCACGAGCACGGCCTGGATGCTCAGGATCGTCCTGGCCGACCTCTACGACGTGCACATGCCGCTCGGCGCCGGCAACTGGCGGCGCGTCGATGCAATGATCCGGGAGCGCGCCGGCGACCGCGCGTGGCACCACGAGATCCTCGACCGCCTTTGCATTCTCCGCTCCGGCACGGAGTGGGCGCGGCGCGGGGACGGCGAGGACGACGAGCGGCTCCAGTACGCGCTCGAGTGGGCGTTCTTCACGCGCTGCCAGTGGGGCGAGTTCGACACCGCGCTCTACGAGCTCGAGCGCTGCTGGGGGAAGACGCCCGAGCACCCCTCGCTGATCGGCGGGGCGCGCATCGCCGCCGTGCGGCCGATCCGCACGCTCGACGACGTGCACGCCGCGCTCACGTACTACGTCGAGAACATTCCCTACGACGGGGTTCTCGCCACGGCGACGCACATCTCGACCGACATCGATCTCGCGCCCGTGCGCGAGGACCAGATGGCGGCGGCCCTGGCGCGCCGCGCGGAGGCGGGCCCGCGGGAGCGCGACATCTACGCGGCGTACATCAACGAGGCGTTCCTGGCAGCGCTCGAGGCGCGGCGCGCGCGGATCGTCTTCCAGTTCAGCTTCGGCGCAGAGCCGCTGCCGCTGGAGACAGGCAGCCGCCTCGCGCAGCGGACGATCGCACAGGTCGGGGACATGATCGCGCGCCATCGCGGCCTTCGGTTCCAGTGCTTCCTCGCGAGCCGCCACGCCAACCAGGCGCTCTGCACGCTCGCGCGCGAGCTTCCCAACTTGAGCCTCGCGGGGTACTGGTGGCACAACTTCTTCCCGGATGCGATCAGGCAGGTCATGGCCGAGCGGCTGGACATGCTGCCGGCCGCCAAGCAGATCGGGTTCTTCTCGGACGCGTACTGCGTCGAGTGGGTGTACGGCAAGGCGGCGCTGGTGCGCAAGGTGCTGGCGCGGGTCCTGGCCGAGGCCGAGGCGCAGGGGCGCTTCGGGCGCGAGGAGGCGCTCGGGTTCGCGCGGGCGATCCTGTGTGAGAGCCCGCGGTCGTTGCTCGGCATGATGCCGCGAGACGCGTAGAACAGAAAGGAATACCCATGGCTCGACCGATCACGTTGTGCAGCGGCCAGTGGGCCGATCTCCCGTTCGACACGCTCTGCGCCAAGGCCAGGAAGTTCGGGTACGACGGTCTGGAGCTCTGCTGCTGGGGCGAGATCTTCGACGTCAGGCAGGCGCTCGCCAAGGGCGACTACTGCGCGAAGAAGTGGCGCGCGCTCGCGAAGGCGAAGCTCGAGGCGTTTGCGCTCAGCAACCATCTCATCGGGCAGGCCGTGTGCGACTGCATCGACGAGCGCCACAAGGCGATTCTGCCGCCGCACGTCTGGGGCGACGGCAAGCCGGAGGGCGTCAGGCAGCGCGCCGCCAGGGAGATGATGGACACGGCGCGCGCGGCCCGGAAGTTCTTCGACAAGGCCCCGACGGCGATCAAGAAGAAGCTCGGGCGGGTGGTCGTCAACGGCTTCACGGGGAGCGGCATCTGGCATCTCATCTACTCGTTCCCGCCGGTCCTGCGCGAACAGATCGACAGGGGCTTCGCCGACTTCGCCGAACGGTGGGGGCCGATCCTCGATGTCTTCGAGAAGGAGGACGTGTACTTCGGCCTGGAGGTCCACCCGACCGAGATCGCGTTCGACCTGTCGAGCGCGGCGCGCGCCGTCGAGGCCGTCGGGCGGCACCCGCGCTTCGGCTTCAACTACGACCCGAGCCATTTCGGCTACCAGGGCGTCGACTACGTGGGCTTCATCCGCCGCTTCCGGGACCGCATCTTCCACGTCCACCTCAAGGACGTCTTCTGGTCGCCGGTGCCGACGGCGGCGGGCGTCTTCGGCGGGCACCTCGACTTCGGGCACCCGGAGCGCTACTGGGACTTCCGATCGCTCGGCCACGGCTCGATCAACTTCAAGGCGATCATCCGCGCGCTGAACGAGATCGCCTACCAGGGCCCGCTCTCGGTCGAGTGGGAGGACAGCGGCATGAACCGCGACCACGGCGCGGCGGAGGCCGCGATGTTCGCGCGGATGCTGGACTTCGCGCCCTCGGATTTCGCGTTCGACTCGCACTTCGCGCGGGAGTGAGGCGCAGGGCGGCGCGCCGGGGCGCCCGTCACGGCGCCAGCGGGTCGACGACCTCGAGAAACGGAAAGCGGTGGAACGCCGTGTCGCGCGTGTAGATGCGCCCGACGC
The DNA here is from genome assembly GCA_002402755.1 of Planctomycetes bacterium UBA4800. Lineage (GTDB taxonomy): Bacteria > Planctomycetota > UBA8108 > UBA8890 > UBA8898 > UBA8898. Next base: position 31,028 of record DHGK01000346.1, on the reverse strand, counting down.
CGTGCTCGCGCATCAGTACGGCCGTATGGGCGTCGTGCACGACGTTTCCGGCGAGGAGCGGCACGGCCGCGAATACTTCCAGCGCGACGGCGCGATGGCGCTCCGTCTCGGTCAGCATCGCCAGCCCCGGGGCGGCCAGCAGCGTATCGACGAACTGCCACGCCGCCGTTGCCGTCCAGGGCATCGAGAAGACGCGCGGATGCGTCACGACGCGCACGAACTCGTACACTACGCCCCACGTCGTGTACCAGACGGAGCTCCGGCGCCGCCACTCCTCGAGGAGCGCTCGGCAGCGGGCATGCCCGGGGAAGTGCTTCTCCGCGGCGTAGAGGAGGACGTTCGTGTCGACGACGAACACTACCGGCCCTCCATGGCGCGATAGAGCGCGTCGCGGTCGGCGACATCGACGAGGACGTTCCCGCCGTCGAAGCTCGGGAGCGGGGGGAGCTTCGCCCCGCGCCCCGGCCGTTGCGTGAGAAACGTGCGCAGCGCGCTTTCCACGAGTGCGGACATGGTTATCTTCCGCCGCGCGGCCTCCTGCTTCAGACGGGAGAACACCCCGTCATCGATCACGAGCGTCGTCTTCATATGGAAAACCATACTACAGATATGGGAAAATGTCAAACCGCGCGAGTCTCGGTGTGCGGCGCGGCGCCGCCGCACCGCGCCGCCGGCTGTCTCTTTCGCCCCGCGGGACGGTTGCGGACGGCGCCCTCCCGCGGCATCATGGAGGCATGGGAATCGACGAAATCAGAGAAGCCGTATCGCCGTTGTGTCGGGAATTCGGCGTCCGCCGGCTGGATGTCTTCGGCTCGATTGCCCGCGGATCGGCCTCCTCGCCGAGCGATGTCGATCTGTTGGTCGAGTTCACCGACCCCGACCGCACCCCCGCCAAGCGCTTCTTCGGGCTTCTGCACGGCCTCGAAGACGTCCTGGGGCGCCCTGTCGATCTCCTTACCGTAGGAGCGCTGCGAAACCCCTACTTCAAAGCCCGAGCCCTGAGCGAAAGAGTGCCCGTGTATGAAGAGTGAAGTCCTCGCGCATCTCCACGACATCCTTCAGGCAGGCCGGGCAGTGGGACGATTCGTCGTGGGACGGACCTTCGGGGAGTACTGCGGCGATGACTTGCTCCGTAGCGGCGTAGAGCGCAAGTTCGAGATCATGGGCGAGGCGCTCAACAGGATTGCACGTGTCGATCCTTCGGTTCTCGATCAGATCCGCGACCGCCGCGGGGCCGGGCGAGTATGATCGCGCGCGGCGCGAAGGACAATACCCATGCTCGAGCGCGTTCCGGCCGATACGATCGAGCGCTTCCTGCACGCCTGTCACCGGGTCGCCGAGCGCGGGTTGGTGCGGTGCAGCAGCGGGAATCTGTCGATGCGCGCGGGTGACGACACGCTACTCGTCACCGCGACGCGAAGCTGGCTTTCCAGGGCCTCGGCCGACACGATCTCGCGCTGCCGGATATCCGACGGCGCGCTGATCGAGGGCGGGCAACCCAGCGCGGAGATCGGCTTCCACGCGGGAATCCTCAGGACGCGGCCCGACGTCAACGTGGTGCTGCACTTCCAGACCCCGTGCGCCACCGCGCTCGCGTGCCGCGAGCCGCGCGGCATCAACTACTTCGTGATTCCGGAAATCCCGTTCTACATCGGCCCCATCGGAAGGGTCCCGTACCTCGCGCCGGGGTCCGCCGAGCTTGCCCGGGCCGTGGCCGGCGCCGTGCGCGACCACGACATGGTCCAGTTGGCCAACCACGGGCAGGTGACCGTTGCGCGCGACGTGGATCATGCGATCCAGAACGCCGAGTTCTTCGAACTCGCGTGCGAGATCATAGTCCGCGCCGGAAGCGGAGTCGTGCCCTTGCCCGAGAAGGACGCCGCCGCCTTGCTCGCCTTGCGGCAGGCGGCGAACGCGAAGGTCTGACCCTTCGATCGCGCCGCTGCGCGCGCACAGCGGCGGCAGGTCGGATCCGCATGCCGAAACCTCCATGGCCCGGAAGTCGTCAGGCGACGCGGCGGTCGCCAGCGCCCTCGCCATCACCTGCGTCTGGCCGCGTGCCTGCTACTTCTGCGCGCGCGGAGCCGGCGTGGGCGCCAGGCCGAGGGCCGTCTCGATGGCCTCGCCGATGGCCGCAAGGCGCAAGTGAATGCGTCCGGCCAGGTCGTAGTAGCGCCTGAGGGCATCGATGCCGTCATCCAGAACGCCGCCGAGATTCTCGGGGGCGCCGGCCGTCGAACCCTGGAACAGGTACGTTCCAACAGAGATGCGGCCTTGGGCATGATCGAACGGATACTCGGTAGTAGCGCCCGCGGCGGTCAGATCGTTGAGGTCGCCGCGGACCTTGGCCATGTTGTTGCGGATAGAGGTCACGGTCTGCGGCGACGGTTGCCGGCCGGGCTGAAGCTGTTGGGCAACCAGCCGCAAATCGTTCACGTGCCCCTCCAATGAGGCGACTGTCTTCGCGAGCGAATTCAGGCAATCGAGCACGGGCAGAAGCCGTGCAGACTCTTCGATCTGAGACGCAGGACGCGCGGCGGCTTCCAGGTGGGGCGCCAACGCCAGGGCGAGCTGCAGGCGGCGGCCGGCGAGGTAGACGACGTCCGTCAGGATGCCGCATTCCAAATCGCGGCGACGGACGACCGCATCGCAGGCAACGTCCAGGCCCGCCGGCGAAACGTCCGGGATGCCGGCCGTCCCCGCTTTACAGTTGAATCCGGCGTCTTGCAGAGCGCGGACGGCATGGATGCGGCCGAGATGGTTGCTCGCTTCGTTCAGGGCGCAAATGCATTCCCCGGCCTTCGGGGCGCGCTCCACGAGGCTGTCCCGGCATGCAGCAAGCTCGCGCCGCAGGCTCTCGACATCGGCGGGCAGATTCTCCTTCGCGCCCGCGGGAGCGAACGGGACGTGGGAAGAAAGACAGCCCTGGAAAAACCGCTCGAACGCCTCGCCGTCGCGCTGTTGAGACTCCACGCGCGAGACGATGTCGGCGGTGCGGCAGAGGTTCTTCTCGCCGACCTTCACGCCGAGCACCTCGCGATAGTACCGCAGGGTGAACTGGCGCGCGGTCGCTGCGAAATCCGTGAAGAGCTCCTTGGCGCTGCTCTCGTCGTGGTAGACGCCGGGCGTCCGCTCCCGCGCGGCCCTGGCGATGCGCTGCGCATCGGATGGATGGCTGCTGAAGGCGCCGGCCTTCTCGCCGGCGATGTCGTGCTCGATTCGCGCGAGCAGCTCCTTGGGAATCTGGCCGATGTTGGCCTCGATGAGCGCCAGCAGATCGTCGCCCAGCCGATTCTCGTTCCAGGCCTGCGACAGATCGGCGTGGGCGCCGTTGTGGGCCGCGGCCAGGACGCGCATCCGTTTGAAGGCGCCCGCGAAGGCTTCCGATCCGGTCATGCGGATCTCGTAGCAGTCGGCATCGAACTCCATCTGGCGGAGCAAGGCGAAGGAGACCAGATGCGAGAGATACATCAACACCCACAGAATGCGGCGCGTCAGCCAGACGAGCAGGCGGGCCACCCAGGCGATCCACGCGATGCGCGCATCGAGGTCTGACCACTTGCGGAGCGTCTCGTCCCATGCATCGCGCTGGGTGGCCACACGGTAGAACCAGGCGTTGATCGAGCGGATGAGATAGCTCATGCGCATGGCCGCGCCCTGCGTGAAATGGCCGAACTCGTGGGCCAGCACGCCGGCCAGGTCGCGTTTGCTCAAGCCGGCCGCAAGGGGCAGACCGATGGTGAGCACCAGATCGCTGCCGAGGAAGCTCCTCAATCCGCGGCGGAATGAGGCCGACGCGTTCACCTCCATGTCGAGATCCACGCGCCGGGGCAACGGAGAACCCACCCCCCTGGCGACCGCCTCGGCGAAGGCGAAGAGCACCGGCTCGTGCGCGCGGTCGACCGACCAGGCGCGAGAAGGCCGCGCGCGCCTGGCGAAGAACGGCTTGCACATGAACGCGGTGAGAATGCCGCTCACGACGAGCGGTCCGAGGTACCCCATCACGATCGCCTTGGTGTTGCGGACGTCGTGCACCGCGGCCGGACCGCCCTCGACGGCCCACCAGATGCAAAACGCGGCGGAGGCCGCGACGATGGCGGCGTAGACGAGCGGCAGCAGCACCACGACCAGGCTGACGAGGGCAAGCCAGAGGCGGTACGCGAGCGAGGTATGCACCCGTGCGATGGCCGGGATGCCCATGTTCGATGCGTGCGTTTCCATGGGAAGCGAGAGCTCCCTTCCTTGACCCGGCGCTCCCTTCGGGCGGGATGCGCACATGTAGAAGCGCACACCGTACGAAAGAAGCGCGTCTCGGCCTCACTATACGCGGAGGGACCTGCGCGTCGCAAGCACCGGGGCAGCGGCAAGCTCGAGAGCCCCGCGACGGCGGCGGCCCGCATTGCCGCGTGCACGCCCGGATGGCCGCGTCGCGGCTGGTGTGAGACGGCCCTACCGCGCCTCTGCCACCGTGCCGATGCCCTCCTCCGCCTTCACGACCTCGAGGTCGCGGCGCGGGCGGCGCCAGGCTTCGTTGGCCGCGGCCGTGACCACCTCCAGGAGCGCCCGGTAGTCGGGGTCCGTCGAGTCGCGGTAGACGGCGGCGCCGCACTTCCCCGCGCCGCCCGCGTCCTTGGCCAGCGGCGCGGCGAGGAAGCGGGTCTTGCGCGGCGCCCTGAGGTCGATCCAGTCCAGGCGCGAGATCTCGGGCGCGGCGTGGCACGCGGCGCAGCGCCGCGCGCTGACCTCGCTCACCTTGGCGGCGAGCGCGGCATCGGTATGCGCGACGTCAACCACTCGTTCGCATCGCCGACAATCAGGAGTGTACGTTGGGATAGCCGGCGACCTCCGCCGCGGCGAGGATCTCGCGTGGGAGAAACGCCAAGAATGTCAGGGCGGATTTCAACCATTTGATGGTTGATTTCCAACCAGCAGATGGTAGCCTTGGGACATGATCAAGCGTCATGTGCTCCCTCGTGTCCTTGAGGCTCTGAACGATACCCCGGCGGTCTATCTGCAAGGAGCGAGGCAAGCCGGCAAGAGCACTCTTGCCCAGGCGATCGGCGGCGGCGGTCAGGCTTACCGGTACTACTCGCTCGACAGTTCCACCGTCTTGTCGGCCGCCGCGGGCGATCCGGAAGGCTTCGTGCGTGGTCTGGAGGGCCCGGTCGTCATCGATGAAGTCCAGCGCGTGCCTGATCTCGCCAGAGCCATCAAGGCGTCGATCGATGCACAGCGCCGGCCGGGTCGGTTCCTGCTGACGGGCTCGGCGAGCGTCATGGCGTTGCCCGAACTCGCCGATCCGCTTGCGGGGAGAGTCGAACTGCTCACCCTCTGGCCTTTCTCCCAAGGTGAGATCCTCGGTCGTCGCGAGACATTCATCGACCGGGTTTGCGCCGCGCGACTCGACACCGTCGATGCCGGCGGGCCGCGGGAAAGCGACCTCTTGAGACGGATGGTGGCGGGCGGGTACCCGGAGGCCGTACTGCGCGAGCGACGCGAGCGGCGGAGCGCCTGGTTCGATTCCTATGTGACGACGGTGCTCCAGCGGTCGCTGCGGGACCTCGCGAACATCGAGCGCCTGGCCGAGATCCCGCGGATCCTCGCCCTGCTCGCAAGCCGTGTCGGACAGCTCTTGAATTACGCGGATCTGGGTCGATCGCTCTCGGTCCCCGCCTCCACCCTGAAGCGCTACCTCACGCTCCTCGAAGCGACGTTTCTCGTCAGGCTTCTGCCGGCCTGGTTCTCCAACATCGGCAAGCGCCTCGTGAAATCGCCCAAGGTGCTCATGGTCGATACCGGCCTGCTCTGCCATGTGCTCGATCTCGATGGCGAAAGGTTGCGCTCCGACCGAACGCTCTTCGGGCATGTGCTCGAGAACTTCGTTGCAATGGAGCTGATCAAGCAGGCGAGCTGGTCGACGGTACGCGCCAGACTGTATCACTTTCGCACCGAAGCCGGCCGCGAGGTCGACTTCGTGCTGGAGACGACGGCGGGACGCATCGTCGGCATCGAGGTCAAGTCGGGCGCGACCGCGGAGCAGAAGGACTTCGATGGCATGAGGGCGCTATCGCAGGCAGCCGGTGAGCGGTTTGTCCGGGGAATCGTGCTCCACCTCGGCGATGCCGCGGTGCCGTTTGGGCCCGCGCTGTCGGCCCTGCCGATCACAACCTTGTGGTCGTGAGGCCGCTCGCGAGGTTGACGAGGGACTCGTGAAGGTGCGCAACGGCGGTGAATTCCCGCGCCGGCGCGGGCGAGTCCGAATCGATGTGTGCCGCCCGGGGGCCCCCGGCCGTTGCGGGGCTGAAGAAGACGGCCCTCATGCCCGGGGTTGCTCGGGAGCGCCAAGTCGATCCCGCGCACGAGCAGGCGCGACGCCATTCAGACCGGTGTGTGGTCTATCGATCCTTCCAGTAGCCAGGCCGGCGGTGAAGATGCATCACGGCGATGATCTCGATGCGCTCGTCGTGAATGCGGTAGACCAGACCGTACGGAAAGCGAAGCACCCTGCATTGGCGGCATCCAGGCGCGATCTTGCGGTAGACTTCCGGACGGCGCCGGATGCGGTCAAGCGCATCCACGACGGCTTCCAGGAATCGATGTCCAAGCCCTGCCTGTTGCGAATCGTAGTAGGCAAGCGACTCGATGAACTCCAGCCGTGCTTCGGGAACAAGTCCGATAGGTTTCATCCGAGGCGTTCGCCGGCTTCTCTGAGGACTTCTTCCGCCGGGATGAGCGTGACCTTGCCTTCATCGAGTTCCCTGCATCGCCGGCAGATCTCTTCCTGCCACTCGGGGCTGAGAGGAACCGACTCGTCGAGGTCGAGACTCTCCAGAAGTTTCTCCGCGAGAAAGGCTCGCGCCTCTCGCGGAAGCCGCAACGCCTCGTTGGCGAAGTCTTGGATCTTGGGGGTCATGACCTTACCATGCTTCGCGGACGTGAGCAGTGTCCTCTTCGTGCGGCATCACACGTGCGCCTCTCGCAGCGCCTGAATGCATTCCTTCTTCAAATGGATTATATCATGGGCGACGGGCGCCCTCCAGGCTTCTCTTTCGGGTGCCTCGTGCGGTCCAGCGCATTCGTCCTGTGGGCCGGTCCCGCGAGGGAGCGGGACGAACGCCAGAAAGCGTCCGCCCGATCATGCGCGAGCGGGAGCCGGCGCTTTCAGCGGGTTTCCTCGCCTCCCCGCGCCGCCGCGCCGATCCAGAGCTCGACCTTCCGGACGGTCGTCGGATTCTCGGCGGCGCTCGCGATCCTCAGCGTGCACGCGCCATCGGCGCCGATCGCCTCGGACGGCGCCTGCCAGACGATGCGACGGGCTCCGTCCGCGGCCTCCTCCTTGAGGAACGTGCATGGCCGGCCGTTCGCGGAGACGAGAGGGACGGTCCGGGCCCCGTCCGTTCGAGATGCGATTTCAATGCGGATCTCGCACGGGCGGCGCGCGTCGCCGGCGGGCACGGCCGTCAAACGGAGAGAGAGCTCCTTGCCTGTCGCGGGCAGCGGCGCGGTGTAGCTCTCGCCGGGCGCGACGATGTCCCGATAGGTGATGGCCGTGCTCCTCGGCAGGGGTCCGAGCGTGTCGAGCGATGCCATGGCGGCCAGCGTCTTCAGGTAGACGGGCCGCGACCAGCCGACGTTCCCGCTCTGAAAGTAATTGAAGAGGTACACGGCGTGGGCGCCCCGCGAGAGCACCGAGGCGGCCGCGCCGGCGGCCAGCTCCGGCGAGACCATCGCCGCGGCCGCGCCGGGGGACGGCGGATTGCTGCAACGCGCCTACGGCCGCGCCTCGGCCACCGTGCCGATGCCCTCCTCCGCCTTCACGACCTCGAGGTCGCGGCGCGGGCGGCGCCAGGCTTCGTTGGCCGCGGCCGTGACCACCTCCAGGAGCGCCCGGTAGTCGGGGTCCGTCGAGTCGCGGTAGACGGCGGCGCCGCACTTCCCCGCGCCGCCCGCGTCCTTGGCCAGCGGCGCGGCGAGGAAGCGGGTCTTGCGCGGCGCCCTGAGGTCGATCCAGTCCAGGCGCGAGATCTCGGGCGCGGCGTGGCACGCGGCGCAGCGCCGCGCGCTGACCTCGCTCACCTTCGCGGCGAGCGCGGCATCGGCGGGAAGATCGTAGGGCGGCTCCTTCGGGCGCTTGTTGATGAAGCCGTCGTGGTACGGGCCGTTCAGATCGATCCAGGTGACGAGCGCGAGCCACTCATTGCGGGTGAGATCGTACCGCGGCGTGTCCCCGCCGCCGAGGATGACCGCGATGAGCTTGCTCTTGTGCGACCCGAACTCCAAGGGCTGCGTCACCCTGGCATCGTCGCCGACGTTGGAGCGCGCGATGAGCTTGTGCGCGAGAATGGTGTCGTACGCGCGGTTGTACGCGGCCGTGAGGCCGCCCGAGAAATCGAGGCCGCCCGCGGGCTTGAGGCCTGCGTGGCAGCGCACGCAGTGCCGGTCGAGGACGGGCTGCACATCGCGCAGGAAACTGATCGGGCGGTCGCCCCACGGCGGTGGGGTCGGAATTGCGGGCTCGCGCAGGAGCGCGAGCGGCACGCGGCCGAGCGGCGGCGCCTCCGATCGCGTCTCGTGGCAGCCCGTGCACGAGCGCTCCTCGCCGCCCTGAAAGCTCACGAACGAGCGCATGCGCCTGAGCTCCATGTGGTTCTCGTCGAGAAGCTGGAAGTAGATGTGCTTGTCGACGGGCACGCGGAAGCGCGCGCTGCCGTCGGCCTCGATCGGCACCGTGCCGATGACGCGCGCGGGCGTCCAGTTGATCATCACGGACTTGACGTCGGGCTCGTAGCGCTGCCCGCCGAGCTCGTTCGAATACGGCCAACCCGGGCGCTGCGCCACGCGAATGTACCGCATGGCTCGGCGCGGCACGCCCGGGACGCCCTGCGCGACATCCGTCACCGTGACGACGGCGTGGTCCTTGCTCGGATCGGTGAGGTCGGGAAGCACGGGCGGGCGCGGCCGCGGCGCGAGCGGAATGGGGGTGAAGCACGAGATCGCCGGGTCGCGGTGGAGAAGCTCCATGGTGCCGTGGACATCGAGGAGATAGAGCGCGTAGCCGTTCGGTTCGGTCTCGCGGCCCCAGTTGCGCGCGGCGAGGAAGGTCGTCTCGGAGAGCGGCCAGGGATGCATCGCGAAGCCGCCCTTGCCCTGGACGCCGCCCTCGGGGACGGGCGTTCCCGCCATGCCGCCTTCGGGCGGCACGAGGCCGGGCGTCACGATGCGGATTCCCGCGGGGTTGTTGATGCCGAAGCCCGGGTCGATGAGGACGATCGGCCCCGCGGCGAGCGTGTGGTGGCCCGCGGCGACGGCCGCAAGGCGCGCGCTCCCGGGAATCGAGCGCGCGTCCTCCAGGGCCCAGGGCTCGTTGAAGTGCTGCTTGAAGATCGCATCGGCGCCGGTGCCGTCGGGCCTGACGAACCAGATCGACTGGACGTGCGCCCAGCCGCGCTCCTGGTACTCCCAGCGCGTGTAGCCGATCGTGCCGTCGGCGAGCGTGTGCGGCAGGTAGTCGCCGTCCTTCGTCACCGTGAGCCGGCGCAGTCCCGTCCCGTCGGGCTTCGCGATGTAGAGGTTGCACGAGGTCTCGTCCTTGTCGTACTCGTTGCACTGGAGCGAGAATCCGCAGCGCTCCGAGGTGAAGGCAATGCTGCCGTCGGGAAGATACGTGGGGTCGAGGTCGCTCCACTCCCCGGACGTGATCTGCCGGAGGCCGGTGCCGTCCAGGCGCATCTCGAAGATGTGGATCGGTTCCTGGCTGCGCCTGAGGTCGTAGCTCGTCCGGCGGTCGAGCCACCCCTCGGGCGGCTCGTTGCTCGACGCCTTGGCATAGCCGAAGACGACGCGGTCGCCGTCCCACCAGAGGTCGAGGCCGCGCACGTGCCCCGGGCCGAGCGCGCCGTTGAGGAGCGCCCGCACCGTGCCGGGCCGGTCATAAGGGGCGAACGTCAGAACGCAGATGTCGCCGCCCGGCCGGCAGCACCACGGCATGTGGTTGAGGCACACGTCGGGGTAGGTCTCCTGGGTGAAGCGCTTGACGAAGACGATCTCCTTGAAGTCGATCCGCGGGTTGGCGAACGCAGTTTCGCGGCCGCACCAGCGCGCCTCGCGATAGAGCGCCGCGCGCGCGGCGGCGTCCGGTCCGTCGCGAAGCTCGCGCGCGGCCAAGTCCTCGACGCGGCGGGCGAGGTCGCGCACCTTCTCGGAAACCGGAAGGCCGAACTCCGCGAGGAGGCGCTCGCAGCGCCGCATCGTCGCGCGGGCGGGCGCGATGAACGCCGTGCGACAATCGAGGAGTTCGCGGCCGCCCTGGCGCGCCGTGAGGATCAGCGCCGCGGGGCCCTCGTGCTCGACGAGGAACTCGCGGCGGAACTCCGCCGAGGCCGCGGACGTCTCCCGCACGATGACCCGCCGCTCCGCCCGGAACGGCGTGAAGACGACGAGCGTGACCGTCGCCTCGACGGGCGGCGCGCCGTCGAGCGTCACGTCGAAGGCGCAGATGTTCCTGCCGAAGCCGAGCGTCGTCTCTTCGGCCAGAGCGACGCGGCACTGCATGCCGGGCGCGATGGCGACCGGGTCGCCTGACGGCGGCGAGAACGATGCCGGGAATGCCGGCGGATCGCCCTCGAGGGGGAGCGCGATCTCGGCCGTGGCAATGTCGCCCTCGCGCGCGACGCGCGCCCGCTCTGCGGGAAGGGGCGCGCCGGCGAGGAGGATTCCCTCCCCGGCCTCATCGAGGCCGAGCGCGCGGCCGGGCAGCGAGCAAAGCCCGCCGCCCGCAAGCCCTCCGCGCGACCAGATGCTGAGGCTGCTCTGGGCCGCGCGCTTGCCGAGCGCGAGATTGCGCTCCGGCGCCTCGGGGCCGTAGACCTCGACCTCGTCCAGGTGAAAGAAGATCGGCGCCGCGCTCGGGATTCGGAGGCGGACGAAGCGCGCGCGGACGGCGCCGGCGTTCTCGCCGAGCGCGACGACGAGCGGCTCGCCCGACCCGACGCCGCCGAAGTGCTTGCCGCCGTTCCGGTGGCGGAGCTGCCAGCTCTTGCCGTCCTCGGACGTCAGGAGCTCGATCGAGTCGGCGTTGTGGAGGCCCGGCTGGTAGTCGAGCCGGTTGTAGACGACCACGCGATCGATCGCCGCGATCGCGCCGAGGTCGACCTGCCACCACGGGTTCGGCTCCCAGCCGCAGTGAAAGCCGTAGCGGCCGTTCTTGACGCCGTCGGCGGCGCCGCCGGCATCGAGCGCGGTCGACGGCCCCTGGAACATCGCGGCGCGGGCCGCGGGGAACGACGCGCCGATGTAGAGGTTGCGCTCGTCGCTTGCAAGCAGGAAGGCGGGCCCGTCATCGCCGCGCGCGGGAATGCGGAGGGCCGCCGCCCAGCAGGGGTCGTCGAGCTTCCCGTCGATGCTCGGCGGCGCCGCGAACGGCACGCGCGCGCGCGCATCGGGCGCGGCGCCCGGCCACTCGATCGTCTCCTCGACGAACCTCACCGTGCCCGGCTCGCGGATCTGCGCGTACCAGCCCTCGTCCTGGCGCCGCCAGTCGGCCTCGATCTGGTCGTGGAACGAATCGGCGCCCGCAGGTGCGGCGCAAAGCAGGAGCGCGACGGCGGCGCATGCGGGCATCGATCGACCTGTCACGGGAAGATTCCTCCGCGTCACGCGGGCGCCGCGCGCGGCGGAGAAGACCGCCCGCCGCCTGCGCCTCTTCCTCCACCATACGGGGAAAGGCGCGGCGCTTCAAGACGCGCTCCCGAGCTACTCCGCGTGGAACTCCACGCCGTCGGTGTGCGGGCCGACGGTCACCCCGTGCGCCGCGCGGTCGATCGCGCGGCCCTGCACGGTCACCCTCCGGAAGGTCACGCCGGCCGCCCGGTGCGCATCGTCCGCGCCGCTGACGAGGATGCCGTACTCGCCGGGCTTCGAGCCCTCGACGGCAATGTCCTCGAAGAGAATCCCGCGCACGTGGCCCGGCACCTGGGTGCGCATGTACTGATTGACGACCGGCCGGACGACGACCAGGCTCCGCTGGCCCTCGCCGTGGAGCCGGATCGACGCGAACGTCACGTCCTCGAGCCGCATCTCCTCGCCCGGCTCGAGCAGGAACGGCGTCATCGCGAAGCGGATGATGTCTATGTTCTCGGCTCTGACATTGCGCATGAACTTCGCCCGGCTCTCGTGCCCCAGCAGGAAGATGCGCGCGCGGTCGCACCACAGCGTGCAGTTCTCGACCGAGATGCCATCCACATCGGCATTCGTCCCCTCGCCGCCGAAATCGAGTCCCTTCAGGGCGATGCAGTCGTCATCCGACCGGATGAAGCAGTCGCGGATCGCGACCTGCCGGCTGTTGCACGGATTGATCCCGTCGTCGTTCTGGACGCGGCCGTTGCAGATCTTGACCCCCGTGATCGTCACGTTCCGGCTGTGCCTCGGCACGATGGTCCAGCCCCACGATCCCCGGATCGTCACGCCTTCGACCGTCAGGTTCTCGCCCCGCAGGTCGAGCATCGCGCCGCGCGGCCCCTTGGTCCAGGGCCACTCCGAGCCGTCGAGGACCCCCCGGCCGCGGATCGTTATGTTCGAGCCGCGCGCCTCCACGGCCCCCTTGACCACGGCCCCGCCGGCCACGTAGAGGGTCTGGCCGTCCGTCAGGGCGATAACGTCGGGCTTGTGCATCCCCGGGCCGAAGTAGCGCACGTTCGGGGCATCCGGCGCCGGCGGGTCGACCTCGAGCGGATTGGCGAAGAGCAGCAGGGGCCCGTTCTTGCCATCGGGCTCCACGCTCACCTTCGCCGGCCCCGTCAGGCGCAGAATCAGCGTGTGGGCGTCCTTGCGCGTGATCGCCGGCGCCCTCTCGGCGGGGCGCACGACCGCGTTCGTCAGGTCCCGCGCCGACCGTATCGTGACGTCGCAGCTCCCCCTGCAGTCGAAGTTGGCGAACGAGTAGGCGCCGCCGTGGTTCCACTGCTTGTCCTTGAACGGCTCGTCGAGGGTCCGCGCGACATAGACATCGACCGGCGTGCCGTTCGCCGTGACCTCGTAGTCGGTCGAGCGGGGCTCGCCCTCCGGCGCGGCGTACGTGACGATGGCGATCGGCGGCCGGAGCTTGTCGATCACGCGGTGCTTGATCTGGATCACCGAGCCGATCGTCGCCGCCGCAAGGGCGATGATCAAGACCAGGTTGAACGCGACCCGGCCCGCGCCCTTGCCGACGGCGTCGCCGATGTAGCTGCGCATGTTGTTCATGATCAGGAAGGTCAGGTACGCGATGGGCAGCATGGCGAAGCAGACGGCGGACGCGACGACGGGGAACCAGAACGGCAGCTCGGTCACGACCCCGAGCATGCCGATCGTCGGAGCCAGCGCGAAGATGCGAAAGCGCGTTCTGGTGTACTCCAGGCCGAGCATCTCGCAGAGCGTGAATCCGCAGACGACCATGTGCGTGCTGATGGCGGTGCAGGTCATGGCCATCAGGCCCAGGTCGAAGATGATCCGCCCGGCGTCCCGGCCGAGGATGCCGGTCAGGGACGCCGCCGCTTCCACCGGCGTCAGGGTGTTGCGCAGCCCGTCCGCGCCCGAGTAGACGCCCGTGACCGTCATGGCGATGATGACCAGCGAGGTCACCACCGTGAACGGCATGAACATCGACATGCCCAGGTCCCAGCGGGCCAGGGTCTTGTGCTCCCTGCCCCACCCCTTGGCCAGGAGCGAGTACGGATAGAGAAACGTCATGTTGATGCCCACGGCTGCGCCGAGCATGCCGAGGACCAGCGTCACGTGCTTCGGGTCCTGGTAGCCGGGGATGCCGTACCAGCCGATGAACCCCTTGCCCAGCTCGGCCCAGTCGATCCTGCCGATGCTGCCGATCACCACCACGGCGAACATGAGGATGATCAGGGCGATCACGGACCGCAGGAACCACTCGTAGAGCTTCTGGCCCCTCGCGCTGCTGCCGTAGCTCCAGACGGTGAAGATGTTGATGCCGAGGATCAGGATTCCCACCCCGAAGCTCGCCGCGATCCCGGCGGCGGTCAGCGCCCTCGCGCCGTCCGCGCCGGCCGCATAGGCGCCGGCCCCGGCCATCGTGACCAGATCCCGCGCAGCGCCCGCTGCCAGGCCGTACTGCGGGAAATGCCAGATGATCGAGGACAGGATCGTGCCGAGGGCCCACAGGAACGCGAGCTTCGTGCTCAGGCGCTCGCCGAAGGCCCTGTAGGGACGTTCGCCCGTGGTCAGGACGACGTTGCCGAGCGCCGCGAGCATCATCACGCCCAGGAACATCGCCACGGGCTGCACCCAGAGGAGCTTGTAGCCGAACGAGGCGCCGGCGACGACCGATGCCGTCGCGCTGCCGGCGCCGAGCGTCATCGCGCTCTGCAAGAGTCCCGGGCCGGTGCGCTTGATGTACCCGGCGGCGCGCACGGCGAGCGGCTTGCTCTCGAGCGCCGCAAGCTCGGCCTTCTCGCGGGCGAGCTTCTCCGGGTTCCAGCGTGCGGCCATCGGGAGGCCTCTCGACTTGTCCTCTGCCATGGGCATGCTCCTTGGTTGTATCCGCCGAGAAGCCGGCATTCTACCCGGCGCCCGCCGAAAACTCCATTCGCGGCGCCCGATTGACCGCGGCGGTACGGCGGAGTACGATCATGGCCGATACCAACTTCCGGGGACAGTCACCGATTTCCCGCAGGAAATCGGTGACTGTCCCCGGAACAGCGAACAAAGGAGCGTGCACATGGACCCCATCTACTGGGCTCTGATCGCGGTCGCCGCGGTCATCCTCGTCCTCGTCCTGGTCGTGGTCGGCATCTACAACAAGCTGGTCGCGCTGCGCAACCGCTACAAGAACGGTTTCTCGCAGATCGATGTCCAGCTCAAGCGCCGCTACGACCTGATTCCCAACCTGGTCGAGGTGGCCAAGGGCTACATGAAGCACGAGCGCGAGACGCTCGAAGCCGTCATCCAGGCGCGCAACCAGGCGGTCGACGCGGGCCGGCAGGCGGCGGCGAACCCGGGCGATCCGGCGGCGATGACATCGCTCGGCAGCGCGGAGGGGCAGCTCACCGGCGCGCTCGGCCGGCTGTTCGCGCTGGCCGAGAGCTATCCCGACCTGAAGGCCAACCAGAACATGCTGGCGCTCCAGGAGGAGCTCTCCTCGACCGAGAACAAGGTCGCCTTCGCCCGGCAGGCGTACAACGACGCCGTGATGAGCTACAACACGGGCCGCGAGACGTTCCCGAGCGTGCTCTTCGCCGGCATGTTCAACTTCCGGGAGGCGAATCTGTTCGAGGTGGAGTCGCGCGGGGAGCGCGAGGCGCCGAAGGTCTCCTTCAAGTGAGGCGCGGCTGACGCTTCGCGCGGGGACGGCGCATGGACTTCTTCGAGCACCAGGACAAGGCGCGGCGGCGCACGGGGCGGCTGATCTGGCTGTTCGTGCTGGCCGTGATCGGCATTGTCGTCGCGGTCTACCTCGTCGTGTGGCTCGCCATGATGCTGGTCAGCGGGCACGGCGCGAAACCCGGCGCCCCCAATCCGTACGCCGATCCGCTCTGGCACCCGGGCCTGTTTCTCCTCGTGGCGGCGAGCACGCTGTCCGTGATCCTGCTGAGCAGCCTCTACAAGACGGCGCAGCTCGCCTCGGGCGGCCATGCCGTGGCCTCGATGCTGGGCGGGCGGCGGATCGACCCGCAGACGCGCGACCTTGCCGAGCGGCGGCTTCTCAACGTCGTCGAGGAGATGGCCCTGGCCTCGGGTACGCCCGTCCCGCCGGTCTACGTGATGCACGACGAGCCGGGCATCAACGCCTTCGCCGCCGGACACGAGCCGCGCGACGCCGTGATCGGCGTCTCGCGCGGGTGCCTGGAGTACCTCGATCGCGACGAGCTCCAGGGCGTCATGGCCCACGAGTTCAGCCACATCCTGAACGGCGACATGCGGCTGAACCTCCGCCTGATCGGCGTTCTGCACGGCATTCTCGTCCTGGCCATGATCGGCTGGCTGGTCCTGCGCAGCATGCGCCATGCCGGCCGGAGCCGCGGGAAGGGCGGCGGCGGGGCGGTCGCGGTCATTCTGATCGTCGGCGCGGGACTGGTCGCCGTCGGCTCGATCGGGCTCTTCTTCGGCAGGGCGATCAAGAGCGCCGTCTCGCGCCAGCGCGAGTACCTGGCCGACGCCTCGGCCGTGCAGTTCACGCGGCTGCCCGACGGCATCGCCGGGGCGCTCAAGAAGATCGGCGGCCGGCCCGAGACGTCGAAGATCGAGGGCCCGAAGGCCGAGGAGATCAGCCACATGTTCTTCGGGAGCGCGGCCGGCAGCTTCAGCAGGCGGCTCTTCGCGACGCATCCGCCGCTCGCCGACCGCATCACGCGGATCGACCCGAGCTTCGATGGCCGGTTTCCGAAGAGGGTCGAGCCCGTCGCGCTCTCGGCCGCGTCGCTCGATGCGGAGACGAAGCGCGGGCGCCCGCCGGCGAAGACGTTCGGCGCGCTGCTCGGCGGCGCCGCCGCGATTCCCGTCGACCCGGCTGAGGTCCTGCGGCGCATCGGCGTGCCGGGCATGGACAAGGTCATCTACGCGGCGGCGCTCCTCGAGAGCATACCCGAGCCGCTTCGCAACGCGGCGCGCGAGCCGTACGACGCCCGGGCGGTGATCTACGCCGTGCTGCTCGACCGCGACCCGGCCGTGCGCGCGCGGCAACTCGCGGCGCTGCGCCCGAAGGTCGAGGAGCCCTCGTATCGCGAGACCGAGCGGCTCGCGGTGCTTGTCGACGGGCTGGTCGAGGAGGCGCGGCTGCCGTTGGTCGACACGACCTTCCCGGCGCTCAAGACGCTCTCGCCCGCGCAGTATCGCCCGTTTCGCGAGAACGTCGAGCAGCTCATCCGCGCCGACGACAAGGTGGAACTCCTCGAGTACGCCCTTCGCAGCATGATGCTCCGAAGCCTGGACGTTCATTTCGGGCTGGCCAGGCCGCCGGCCGTCCGTCACCGGCGGCTCGATCCGCTTCTGCCGGCGTTGATCCGCGTTCTGTCGGCGCTGGCGCACGCCGGACAGACCGGCGAGGCCGAAGTCCTCCGGGCCTTCGACAAGGGCATGGCCCGGGTCGGGCGAACCGGTTCGCCGCTCCCGAAGACCGAATGCTCGCTGGCCGACCTCGACGCAGCGCTCGGGGATCTGGCCGAGGCCGAGCCGCTCCTGAAGCGCCGGATCCTCGGCGCGTGCGTGGCATGCGTCGCGGTCGACGGCAAGGTGACGGCGCGCGAAGCGGCGCTGCTGCACGCGGTGGCGGCCAACCTGGGCGTGCCGATCCCGCCGATCGCGGCGCCGGGCGAGGAGACACCCGCGGCGTGAGCGGGTCGCCGTCCGGGCGGCGAAGGCGGGGAGCGAGATTCCGTGTCGAACACAACAGGAGAATCGGGACGCAACCCCATCGAGTCGGAGGATCGTCATGCGTGATGTGCTTGTTGCATCGTTCGTCTGGGCGGCGTTCGCGGCGGCCGGCGATGCCGGCGGCACGGCGATCGAACGCATCGAGAGCGGGGAGTACGCGCTGCGCCGCGACACGCAGGAATACGCGCGCTGCGCGCTGCCGGGCATCGAAGGCGCCGCGCCGGCGGCGGCGGTCGTGACCGGCGCGGGAGACGGCTGGACGCGGCTGCGGCTGACCTGGGAGCTCGATAAGGCCGTTGCCCGGGACGAGGTCGCCCTGTCCTTTCGTCTTCCCGAGGGCATCGATTTCTGGTGGGCGCCGCACCTGGCCCCGAACGACGGGGACTGCATCGCGCAGCACGTCTTCCGCTCGCCGGCGCTGATCGCCGCGGCGGGGCCGCGCGTCCTTGCCATCGTTCCCGACCTCGACATCTGCGGCGCCGGCGAGGCGGCGCCCTGGTTCATGGATATCGATGTCCCCGGGAAGCGGCTCGTCCTCGGGCTCGGGAAGACGAAGATCATCGGCCACGTCCACTATCATCGCGCGCCGGGCATGGTCCTCGGGCCGGGAAAAGTCGAGCTCGGCTTCTATGCGACGGCGTACGAAGACCGCGCGGCGCCGCTGAATCCGTGGGCGCGCGTGACGTCGTTCCTCTGGACGCGCTGGGGCCGGCCGCTCCTCGCGCGGGGCGAGCCCTCCACGGCGCCGCTCGATGCGTACGTGGCGCACACCTACCGCTGGGCCTTCGAGTCGTGGAAGGACGCGATCTGGCAGGAGTTCGTCCTGGACGGCGTTCGCGTCGGCGCGCCCAAGTTCATCGCCAACACGACGGAGTCGCCCAACTACCCGGGGCCGATGGACCAGCGCGAGTTCCTGTCGATCTGGAACCAGGCCTGGTTCTCGTCGCTCAGGTCGGCGACGGGCGTGGCGCGCTGGGCCAGAAGGAACGGCGACGCCGTCCTCAAGGAGAAGGCGGAGCTGACGAAAGCCTTCGCCCTTGCCGCGCCGATGCGCGACGGCCTCTTCCCCTCGGTCCACAGGACCGCCATGGAGCGGGTCGAGGTCCGGGGCGTCCGCGTCAACCGGTCGAAGGGATGGGCGACCGGCTACTGGACGAACTCGAACCGCGTGCCCCGCGAGCGGGGCGTGACGGACGCCTGGTACCACATCCTCGACGCGAGCTTCACGGCGCTTCTCATGCTTCGCTGGCACGAGGAGATCGCGCCCGATCCGAAGCTCGTGGCGTACGCCGCGGCCTATGCGGCGAAACTGCTCTCGCTCCAGGACGCGAAGGGCTTCTTCCCCGCCTGGATCGAGCCCGCCTCGATGCGGATCTCCGAGGTGCTCCGGGAATCGCCCGAGTCGGCCGTGAGCGCGACGTTCCTGCTGAGGCTCGCCGCGGCGACCGGCGAGGAGCGCTATCGCCGCGCGGCGCTGAAGGCGGTCGGCGCGCTGATTCGAGAGATCGTTCCGGAGGGACGCTGGGAGGACTTCGAGACCTACTGGTCGTGCTGCGGGTGGGGCAGGGAGGAGTTCCTCGGAAGGAAGGTGCCGCGCTGCGGCATGTACAAGTCCAACACGCTCTCGATGTTCTGGACCGCGGAGGCGCTGCTCGAAGCCTATCGGGCGACGCGCAGGGACGAGTATCTCGGGTGGGGCCGCCGCGTCCTGGACGAGCTGTCCATGTACCAGCAGGTGTGGCAGCCGCCCTTCATCCACATTCCGGCCCTCGGCGGCTTCGGGGTCATGAACTTCGACGGCGAATGGAACGACTCCCGCCAGACGCTCTTCTGCGAGCTCTTCATGGATTACTACCGCGAGACCGGCGATCCCTTGCTCTTCGAGCGGGGCGTGGCGGCGCTAAGGTCGGGCTTCGTCATGATGTACTGCCCGGAGAACCCGAAGGTGAAGCCGCTCTGGGAGAAGGTGTGGCCGTTCTTCGGCAAGGAGGACTACGGCTTCACGATGGAGAACTACGGCCACGGCGGCGCGGCCGACCGCGGGGGCGGCGGCATCGGGAGCTTCACGATCTACGATTGGGGCAACGGGGCCGCGGCGGAGGCGCGAAACCGCGTGTACGACCACTACGGCGACGTGTACATCGATCGCGCCCGCGGGCATGCCTTCGGCATCGACGGCGTGGCCGTGGAGCTCCGCGGCGGAGCGGCCGCCCTCGCCGATCGCGCCGCCCGGCCGAGGAACGTGAAGATCGTCTTCGAGGACGGCTCCTCGACGATGGTCAAGCTCGACGGCGCCGCCGCGGTCCCGCTCGGAGGCGCGACCGTCGCGCCCGGCGCGGGGCCTGCCGGCGCGGCGGGCGGGCTCGATAGCCTCTGGAAGACGCCCGTGACCGGCGAACGCCGCCGCGCGAGCTCCTGGAATCGAACCGGCGCGAACCGCGACTGCTTCATCCTCGCGCCCGGCGCGCGGGTCGCGCTGCTCGGGCACGAAGGGGGCTCGGGCACCGTGCGGCGCATCTGGTTCACGCTGGGCGGCGGCAAGGAGGAGCACCTCGAGACGACGAAGCTCCGCTTCCGGTTCGACGGCCGGACGACCGCCGACGACGTGCCGGTCGGCATGCTGGCGGCCACGGGGCCGTGGCGCGTCAACGACGTGGTTTCGCCCGTCGTCAGCGTCATGCGGTCGCGCCCCGCCAACCGGGACAGTCCGGGCGCGGGGCAGGGGAGCGTCAATCTGCTCTGGCCCATGCCGTTCGAGCGCGCGGCGGCGATCGAGGTGCTCAACGATTCGGAGGCCCGGATGACGATGCACTATCACATCGAGTACGAGCTCCATCCGGTCGAACGGCCGCTGTGGTTTCACGCGACGTATCGGCGCGAGCATTTCACGACCCCCGCCGGGAAATCGGAGGGGGAGAAGGCGCTCGGCGCCGGCGACTACATGTTCGCCGACATCAGCGGCCATGCGGGCCGCTACGTCGGAACGGTGCTGGCCGTCGAGTCGCACCCATCACGCGCGGGCAAGTGGTACGAGGGCGACGATCGCTTCGTGATCGACGGCGACGGCCTGCTGCACGGGACGGGCACGGAGGACTACTTCGGCATGGCGTGGGGAGTCCACCGGCCGTACCAGGGATACGATCACGGCGTCGCGCACTACGAGCGCCGGCTCACGGAGAACGACCGGTTCTTCGACGGCCGCTTCGTCGTGTACCGCTGGCACCTGGCCGATCCGATCTCGTTCCGGCGGAGCGTGCGCGCCTCGATCGAGGCCGGGCACGGCAACGAATGCGCGCAGCACTACGAGAGCGTGGCCATCTGGTACGGGCGGCCGTGCGAGGCGGAGCAGTGACCGGCGACGGCGGCATCGAGGACGTCGCGTGCGGGCCCCTCACTCGCTCGCCCGAACGCCGCCCGGCGATTCGATGACGACCTCCAGGACGCCGCCCGACCAGTCCTTCTGGAGAACGATCTCGATCTTGAGGGCGGTCGTCGTCACCGGTTCGAACTCGACCGTGTTGAAGGCGTCCTTCGCGACCTCGTAGGGCCCGCGGTTCTCGACGGGCGCGAACTCCCCGGCCGCGTTCCTGGCGAGGACGCGCCACGAGGCCGGCACGCGGCACTCGCCACGCCCCGTGTCGTCGAACCAGTACACCTTCACGCGCGAGAGCTCGCGCGGCGCGTCCCACTCGAACTGCAGCCACTCGGTCGTTCCCTTGTGCGACCAGAAGTCGAGCTGCAGCGAGGAGGAATCGGCGGAGCTCTCCGGCGTGTTCTGATCCTTGATTGCGTCGAGCGAGACGTGGACGTACGACGCCGTCGTCTTGCTCACGGCGGCGAGGGTGTCGGCGGGCTTGGGGCGCGCCGCCTCCGGCACGCCGGCGGGCCACACCGTCATGTGCGCCCGGCCGCGATGCGACCACGCGTAGTAGGGGATCGCCGTGAAGGTCCGCTCCGCGTCCGGCACGAGGCCGCCCTGGAGCGTGCGCTTCACCGTCCGGGCCTTGCCGGTGATCGCGACGACCCCGCCGAGAAGGTCGGGGCGGAATTCGGCCGCCGGCGCGGCATCCTCGCCGATCACCAGGTCGAGCACCCTCCCGTCGTTGTCGGGGCCCTCGAGGCAGTAGACGAGCGGGCCGCGCTGCAGCGCGATCCTGCCCCGGTTGGTCGTCACCTCGGGGCGGGAGACGATCCGGCGGACCGGCATAGGCAGCGCGAGCTCGATCGCATCGCCCTGCTTCCACACGCGCTCGATGCGCGCGTAGCCCTGGCGGACCTCGGGATTCGTCTTCTCGCCGTTCACGCTGAGCGAGACCTCGTCGCGCACCGAGTCGGCGAAGGAGTACAGATCGCTGGGGACGGGCTCCTGGCGCGCCCAGCCCGGGATGCGGATGAGCACGGCGAACGCCGCCTCCTTCTCCGGCTCGACGGCGATCCTGACGCCGCCCTCCCAGGGGTAGCGGGTCGTCTGGACGAGGCGGACGGCGTTCCGGCCAGTCTCGATCGAGGCCGTGCCGCCGATGAACAGGTTCACGTAGACGTCGCCGTCCTTGCACGCGTAGGCGAAGCCCGGGACCGAGGGAATGAAGCGCGCGACGTTGGAGGGGCAGCACGCGCAGCCGAACCAGGGGCTGCGCGCGTGCTGGCCGACCGACTCGAGCACGTTGGGGTAGAAGAAGCGATCGCCCTCGAGCGATATCCCGGAAAGCGCGGCGTTGTACATCGTCCGCTCGAGGACATCGATGTACTTCCCGTCGCCGTGCATCAGGAACATCCGATGGTTCCAGAGGACGTTGGCGATCGAGGCGCACGTCTCGCAGTACGCCGTCATGTTCGGCAATTCGTACGCGCCGCCGAAGCCCTCGTGCCCGCCGGCCGCGCCGATGCCGCCCGTGATGTAGAGCTTCCTTGTGACCACGTCCTCCCAGATCGCGTCGATCGCCGCGATGTACTCCATGGCGCCCGTCAGCGCCGCGACGTCGGCCATGCCGGTGTACAGGTAGGCGGCGCGGACGCTGTGCCCGACGGCCTCCTTCTGCTCGACCACGGGAATGTGATCCTGCGCGTACGTGCCGTACAGCCCGCCGTTGCCGTCCGGGCCGCGGCGGCCCTTCCGCCCGCGCTGGTCGAGGAAGAACTTGGCCTGCGCCAGGTACTTCTCGTCGCCGGTCGCGCGGTACAGCCGGCACAGGCCGATCTCGATCTCCTGGTGCCCCGGGGGATCGGTGCGGTTGTCCGCGTTGAAGACCCGGCAGATCAGGTCGGCGTTCTTCCTGGCCATGTCGAGAAACGTGTCATCGCCGGTGACTTCGCGGTGCGCGACCGCCGCCTCGTACATGTGGCCGGCGCAGTACTGCTCGTGGAGCGCGCCGATGTTCGTCCAGCGCTTTTCGGGTTGCCGCGCGGGCAGGGAGAAGAACGTGTAGAGGTAGCCGTCCTCCCACTGGGCCTTGGCCATGACGCGGATGAGCTGGTCCAGGTAGAGCCGCATCATGCGGTCGGGCCGCACCTGGAGCGAGTACGCGGCGCCCTCCATGACCTTGTAGACATCGGAATCGTTGAAGTAGGCCCCCTCGTGGCCGCCGGGGAGGAGGCCCGCCGCCTTCTCGAAGTTGCCGATCCTGTCGGTCGCCTCGCACTGCTCGAACGCGTAGGGGATCGTCACCGCGAGGCTCGTCTCGAGCCGCGGCGTCCAGAGGACGTCGTCGACGTGCACCTTGCTGAACGGCACCGGCAGGATGTTGTAGTCGCGCCGGCGGCGGCCTTCGGCCTGCGGGGCCGGGCCGTCCGAGGCGATGGCGCGCACGTCGCGGGCGAGGTGGTGGCGCCAGCCCCACACGCCGTCCCATTCCCTGCGCGCTTTTCCATCGGCGCCCTGGACGGTCTTGATCCCCGCCTTCATCCGGTAGGCAAGGCGGATGCGTTCACCGCCGATCTCGACGACGAAGAAGCCGTTCTCCGTCTGGCCGGTGTTGACGACATCGAGCGGCCGGCCGGCGCCCTCGGGCTTCCACTGGTAGACGCCCGTGGCCGTGTGGCCGTGGAACACGGCGATGACGTTGTACGGCCGGATCGCGTCGTAGTAGGCCTTGCGGTCATCGGCGTGCCACCAGTCGCTGCCCTGGAGATCGTAGTGGTGGCAGATGATGACGGGGGTGACGCCGGGAACCGCATTGGCGCGGAGATCGGCCTCGAGGAATTCCAGGCTTTGCTGCGGATCGTGGTACTGGGGAGAGTAGCGGATCGCGGGGTGCGGCTCGTTGCCGGGATAGAGCCCGAGCTCGGCGAAGTGAACGCCGCCCCAGTTCCACGAGTAGTGAAGGCCGTTCTCGGACACCGCCGCGATCAGCCCCTTGGCGAGCCGGCGCGCGTTGCGCTCCTTGAGCTTCGCCTGGAAGCTGAAGCCGAAGCGCTCCCTGCCCGCGGGCGGGCCGTCGTGGTTGCCCCAGCTCTCGAGGACGGGGTACTTCAGGCGGCCGTCCGTGCCATCGAGGCCGAAGTCGGCCAGAAACGACGCGAACTGGCGCTCGCCCTGGTTCGCGCCTTCCCACATCCTGTCGCCGTCGTCGATCACGTCGCCGAGGACGAGGACTGCGCACGGCGTCCCGATCGCGCCGCCGCCGAGCTCCTCCGGCCACTGCGCGCCGGAGATCGCGTTCATCTGGTCGATGGTCGCGCGGTTGCGCTCGTTGCGGTCCTCGTTCTCGAACGCATCGTAGTGCGAGTCGGACGTGACGAGGAAGGTGAGCGGCGTCTCGGCGCGGAGCGCGGCCGGCGCGAGCGCCAGCGCGAGGCAGACGGCTGCACGGCGGAGCAGGGTCGACATGGGGAGAATCCTCCTTGTCTTCATCGGTGCGGTCCTCAGGTCACACGGTGCCGGTTCGAGTCACTTTCGTATCGTCAGCCGGAAGCGGTCGAAGCTCACGAAGCTGCTCTCGCCGCCGTAGCTTGCATGGTACAGGCCCACCTGGAGCGGCAGGCCCTTCACGTCGGCGCGCTCCACGGGCGAGCCCGGCATCTCGTGCCACGCCGTCCCGTCGGCGCTCGTCCGGAAGTAGAACCGCGTCCCGCAGCGGATGATCTGGAGATGCCGGTGCGCGTCCCAGGCGAGCCGGTTGCCCCGCTGCGGGCGCGCGCCGCCGTCCAGGCTCGTGACCATGTTGCCCTGGCTCCAGATCGGGAAGAAGTTGAGCTGGACGAGGTCGTCGCCGGGGCCGGCGTCGTCGAGCGCCGGCACGCGCGCCATCAGGCCGCCGTCGTTGTTGCCCGGCACGCGCCGCGCCGCGAGCCCGGCGTAGTCGGCGACCGTCGTCTCGGCCGTGAAGTCGCCGGAGACGATCTTGAAGAGAAACGCGCCGCGCGGCGCGCCGCCGTCCCACACGGTGCCCTTCGACTGGAGGCGCAGGACGCCGTCCGCGGCGGCGATGGCCTCCGGCGCGCTCCCATCGGCTGCGCCGAGCGCGCCGTCCCAGATCGTGCCGGCGGCGCCGCCGGCGAGATAATCGCGGGGCGCCCCGAAATCGTCCGCAAGCTCGCGGAAGAGCACCCGGGCGGTGACGACCTCGACCGGGGCCGACGCGCGCGTGACGTTGCCGAGCGGGTCGCGGATCTTGACCGTGTAGGCGTAGCGCGTGTCGGGCGCGAGGCCGTCGTCCAGGAAGACCGGCTCGGCGAGCCACCCGCTCGCGCTCGCGCCGGGATTGCCCGTCGTCTCCGTGAAGAGGTACTTCACGGCCCCGAGGGCGGTCTGCCCGATCGCCGCCGACATCGCGACCAGGCTCGGGCTCAGCGCCGCGGGCTCCGCCGCGAACGCGGCCGGATCCGGCTGCGGCGTCTGCTGCTCCTTCTTCCAGAGGCCGTGCAGGCGCGCGACCTCCTCGGCCGCCAGCGCGCGGCGGAACACCTGCACGCGCGCCAGCGCTCCCGAGAACTTCCCGCCGCCCCCGAGGCGGAGCGCCTTGAGGGTCGCGGGAGCGGGAGGAAGCGCGGCGTCGATGGCCTCGCCGTTCACGAAGCGCGTTCCCTTTCCGCCGCGATAGACGATCGCCGCCTGTTGCCACGGCCCGGCGGGCGGCAGGCCCCGCAGGGCGACGCGCGTTCCGTCGCCGTCCTCCAGCTCGACGGCGTCCTCGCCGCCCTCCTCGGAACGGTTCAACGCGCCGAGGAGAAGCGAGAAGTCGCCGAGAGGTGTCGCGGCGCCGGGCGTCCATTCGATCGACTGATCGGGCTCGAGCTCGACCGCGATTCGGCCGCTCGAGTCCCGAACGACCGGCGGCCGGCCGCGGGGAGCGAACGCGCCCCCGAGCGACCCGCTGGTGCGCCAGGCCGCAAGCGGCCCGTACTGGAGCACGGCGGAATCGGCGTGAACCAGCACGCCGGCGTCGGGCGCCTGCGCGGCGAGTTCCCGCACCTGCGTCTCTCCGAGCGCCGCGCCGTACACACGCAGCGAGGCCAGGTAGCCGTCGTAGAATTCGGCGCCGGGCACGGACGCTCCCACGTGAACGGGCCGGCCCTCGTGGACGAGCAGCATCTTGGCCGCGGCGTTGTTGAGCTCTCCGTTCACGTACACGCGCTCGATGACGCCGTCGAAGACAATCGCGAGATGATGCCACGCGCCCGCCGCCGGCGGGCCGCCGCGGAACCCCATGTCGGCGAAGCCCCAGTGCCCCACGGCGCCGAACGCGCCGTGCGAGCCGTAGCCGAACTGCGCGGTCGCGCCGTCCGGGCCGCCGCGGCCGCCCCAGCTCACGATGCATTCGCTCTCGGCGACCTCGGGGTTGTTGACCCACGCCGCGACGGTGAAGCTGCTGTTGCCCGCGAGCGCGCGCGGCGCGGGGAACGAGGCGGTCAGGATCTCGCCGCCCGAGAACCGCACGGCCGTCGTGCCGCCGGCCAGGTCCACGATGGGCTTGGCGTCGCCGCTCCGGAACTCGCCCGCGAGCGTTCCGCGGTTGGGCCAGACGGGCACGGGCGCGCCGAGCTCGAGGTCGGCGACGTCGAGGTGGATGAGCGGAAGATCGGCGCGAGGCGGGGCGCCCTCGATCGCGCGGGCCTCGCGCGGCGAGGAGGCGATGAACCGCTCGAACGCGCGATCCGCCATCGCGAGCAGCGGGTCGGCGGGGGCCTCGGCGTAGGCCTTGAAGTTCCAGATGGCGCCGAAGAGGCCCGGAAGCTCGACGCCCGTGACCGTGACGCGCAGGTAGCGCGCGCGGGCGTCGCCGTCGTCCGTCATGGGGCTTCCCCAGCGCGTGTTGCCGCGCCGGTCGGCGAAGGTCTGCCACGTCTCGCCGTCCAGCGAATGCTCGATCACGTACCGATAGAACCACGTGCCGTACTCGAACTGCGTCTCCGTCCGGCGGACCTGCCGCGGCGCGCCGAGATCGACCCGCAGCCAGTTGCCCATGCGGTTGTCGCCGGGCCGCCAGAGCGTGGCGTTGTTGTCGTCGACGGCGTACTCGGGCTTGTACTGGTGGTTGCGCAGCGTGTCGCGGTAGTGCGACGAGGCCGTGACCGGCCGGCCCGCGGCGAGGTTTTCGGGGCGGCTCGCCGGCCCCAAGGGGCCGATGCCCTCGTGCGTCGGCTCGATCTTCCGGATCGCGCCGTCGCCCTCGAAGACGAGGCGGTCGGCGCAGACCTGGCGGTGCATGCCGTTCGGGGTCACCGGGATGTCGTGGCGGTGGTAGATGATGAAGTACTCGCCGCCCTCCTCGTGGATCGAGTGGTGTCCCGGGCCGTGGACGGTCCCGTCCTGCGATGAGGCCAGCACGGGATTGTTCGGCCCCATGCGGAAGCGGCCGTCGGGCTTGTCGCTCGTCGCGTACTGCACGCGGTAGCTCGCGTCGTGGCAGGAGCCCGAGGAGTACGTGAAGTAGTAGACGCCGTTGCGCTCGAGCATGAACGGCGCCTCGAAGAAGTCCTTCGCCTCGGTGTTGGGGATCATGCCGAAGCGCGCGAACGACTTCATGTCGGGGTTGAGAACGCCGATGCCGCAGCCGCTGTCCGGGAAGATGCCCCACGTGCCCCAGTACGCGTAGAGCGTGCCGTCCTTGTCCTCGAAAAGCTGGGTGTCGAGCGTGATGACGTTCTTGACGAGCCGGTCCTTGATGACCAGGCCGTCGCCCGGCGTGAGCGGCGTCCACGGACCGATGGGCGTGCCGGCAACGCCGGCGTACGTGTTGCACGGCTGGTTGTAGAAGAGGTAGTAGCGATCGCCGGGGCGCCGCACGACGTCGGGCGCCCAGTAGTGCGGAGTCGCCGGCCAGTTCATCGGCACGAGCACCCAGTTGACGAAGTCCGTGGACACCCACGCCGTCGCGGGCCCGCGCCCGCCCCCGTTGCCGTCGGTCGTGGCGTAGAGGTAGTACGTGTCCCCGAACTTCTTGAGCGTGGGATCGGCGAAGTAGCCCGGGACGATGGGGTTGAAGTTGCCGGGCCGGTCGATCGGGGCGCCGGCGGCGGCCGCCGCGGCGGCGAGAAGCCACGCACAGCCGACAGTGCAGCCAAGGCGGAGAGAAAGGGCCATGGGAGTGTTCCTGGTTTCCTGCGTGCGTGCGAAGGCGCGATCCGGCCCTCCGCGGCCTCCGCTCGGGAGAGAGAGGCGCAGCGAGAGCGACCGGGGCGGCATCGATTCCGGAACCTGAAGTATATCGCGCGCGGCGCGCGGGGACAACGCGCCGCCCTGCCGTCGATTGTCTCCCCGGCGCGGGTCCTTCCCCGCCGAGCTCCGCGCGCGGCCTCCGCTCAGATCTCCTTCGTCAGCCCCGGCAGCGGCGCGGGGTAGATGCCGTCCGGGCCCTCGCGGATGGGCGCGGGGCTTTCGAACGTCAGGTTGTCGATGTCGCTGACGAACTGGAAGTCCGACTTTATCGCCTG
This sequence comes from Planctomycetes bacterium UBA4800, assembly GCA_002402755.1. Lineage (GTDB taxonomy): Bacteria > Planctomycetota > UBA8108 > UBA8890 > UBA8898 > UBA8898. The sequence goes on along the minus strand of DHGK01000346.1, from coordinate 2,783 downwards.
GTCCCACGTGACGTACTGGCCGGTGTGGGTCGCCATGCGGCCCATGAGCGCGGCGACGTCCGCCTCGCCCGCGCGGCGGGCCTCGTTGTGCGGCGTGTCGTTGCGGATGGCGTCCAGGAGCAACTGCCACTCGGCGTGGTAGGGATTCGGGTCGGGCTTGCCGTACTCCCAGATCTGGTCCTCGGGGACCATCCGGTGGCTCTTGTAGATCCGCGGCTGCGGGTCGCCGAGCGTCGCCATGAGGATCGCCGAGCCGCGCGAGCCGTGCGCATAGTCCGCGTACGTCTCCCAGCAGCCGTGCATGTGGCGCGAGAAGGCCAGGAGCTTCGTCCCGTCGGCGAAGGTGTACTCGACCGTGTAGTGGTCGAACTGGTTCCCGGCCTCGGCGTACACGCGGCCGCCCATGCCCTGCGCGGCCACCGGCCAGGCGCCCTTGGCCCAGCAGGCGACATCGACGTTGTGGCAGTGCCAGTCGATGAAGAACCCCGAGGACACCCACGTGAAGCTGTTCGGGTGCTGGATCTGGAAGGCGATCTCGTTGGCGCCGGCCGGGCGCTTGGGGCAGTGGACCGGCCCGTGCACGCGGTAGATGCGTAGCGTGTGAATGTCGCCGATGGCGCCGTCCTGAATGCGGCGGATCGCCTCGCGCCGGGCGTCCGAGTGCCGCCACATGAAGCCCACCCCGACCTTCAGCTTCTTCTGTTCGGAGACCTCCGCGGCCGCAAGCAGCCTGCGCACGGCGGGCGCGTCGACCGCGAACGACTTCTCCATGAAGACGTTGACGCCCTTGCGGACGGCGTACTCGAACTGAAGCGGCCTGAACGCCGCGTGCGTCGTCAGAATCGCGACATCGCCGGGAGCGAGGGAATCGATCGCCTTGCGGTACGCATCGAAGCCGAGAAACCGCCGCTCGGGCGGCACATCGACCTTCGCGCCGTACGCATCGGCAAGCGCCTTGAGGCTGCCCTGGAGGCGACCGTCGAAGAGGTCGGCCATCGCGTGGAGCCGGACCGGCCCGCCCGTGGCCGCGAAGGCATCGGCGACGGCGCCCGTGCCGCGCCCGCCGCAGCCGATGAGCGCCAGCTTGATCGTGTTGTTCTCGGCCGCGTGGACGTTCGGCGCCGCCAGGGCGGCGAGCGCCGACGCGCCGAGCGCCTCTCCCGAACGCGCGAGGAACAGGCGGCGCGACGCGGCTTCGCGAGGCTTCTCCGTGGTCTTCATGGCATGCTCCTTTCCGAGCAACGGCGCCCGGCCGGGCGCACGGACTCAAGCATAGCCGCCCGCAGGCCCCGCGTACAGCGGCGCGCGCGGGCGGCGGCAGTGAGGAATCCGGTTCTCCTCGCCGATATTATTGTATACCACATGGGCGAATTTACGGTAAAATTGTCCACCATGTATACACGCAGCCTCGTGCCTCCCGACCGCTCGTTCTTCTGCCTGGGGCCGCGGGGCACGGGCAAGACGACGTGGCTCAGGCAGCGCTTCCCGAGCGCCGCCTGGTACGACCTCCTCCGCACGAGCACGCTGCTCGGCCTCATGCGCAATCCCGACCGGTTTCGCATGGAGGTCGCCGCGCTTCCCCGGCGAAGCTGGATCGTCGTCGACGAGGTCCAGAAGCTCCCCGCGCTGCTCGACGAGGTGCACGCGCTCCTCTTCGAGTTCGGCGACAAGTACCGCTTCGCCCTGAGCGGATCGAGCGCGCGCAAGCTGCGCCGCACGAGCTCGAACCTGCTCGCGGGCCGTGTCGTCCGGCGCCAGTTCTTCCCGCTGTCGATCGCGGAGCTGGGAAAGGACTTCGAGTGCGCCCGCGCGCTCGCCTTCGGGCTTCTGCCGTACGTCTGGTCGCATCCGCGCAGGGCCGTTGCGACGATCGAGGCCTATGCGCTCACGTACCTTCGCGAGGAGATCCAGCAGGAGGCGCTCGTCGGGAACCTGGATTCCTTCGCGCGCTTCCTGGAGGTCGCCGGCCTCGTGCACGGCCAGGTGCTCAACTACAGCAACGTCGCGCGCGATGCCGGCGTGGCCCGCGTGACGGTGCAGCGCTACTTCGATGTGCTCGCCGACACGCTGATCGGCGTCAGGCTCCCGGCCTGGCAGGCCAGGGCCAGGATCAAGGAGGTGGCGCATCCCAAGTTCTACTTCTTCGATCCGGGCGTCGTCCGCGCGCTCCAGGGTAGATTGCGCGATCCGGTGGAGAGCCACGAACGCGGCCCGCTGCTCGAGACGCTCGTTCTTCACGAGCTGCGCTCCTGGATGAGCGGGGCCGATACGAGCGGCGCCCTGTGCTACTGGGCCGTGCCGTCGGGCGGCGAGGTCGACTTCATCTGGCGCCGCGGCGCGCGCGCGATCGGGTTCGAGGTCAAGGCGGCATCCTCGTGGCGCCGCGAGCACTCGGCGGTCCTGCGCGCCCTCGTCGCGGAGAAGAAGCTCCAGGCCGGCTATGGAATCTATACCGGCGACGCGGTCCTCGCCGACGGCGGCATTGCCGTCCTGCCCGTTCGCGTGTTCGCGGAGCGGCTCCGGTCCGGGAAGATCTTCCG
>DHGK01000346.1:0-183 GCA_002402755.1 Planctomycetes bacterium UBA4800 | reverse complement strand
ACTTGGGCACGGGCAGGAGGACCGGTGCGTCCTCCTGCAGCGACACCTCGCCCTCCTTGCCGTCGATCCGGTACTTGATCTTCAGTTGCTTGACGACGCCGGGGACGGGATCGCCGCCGAAGCTCGCGTTGTAGCTCGGCGACGGCAGGACGATCAGCGGGAAGCCGCGGGCGTGGCGGGCGA
>DHGK01000266.1:2802-6791 GCA_002402755.1 Planctomycetes bacterium UBA4800 | reverse complement strand
AAGTGCTTCGCGAACACATGCGGCGAAGGATGCGGCCGTGCGTGTAGACGCGGTCGTAGACGTCGAGGACGGTCGCCTGGAGCGTGCTCGGCTTCATGCGCTTCGGGAAGTACGTGACGAAGCTGCCCGTCATGTAGTCGTAGTGGGCGTCGGCGCCGGCGTCGGCGCGCAGGTAGTGGGTCTGGAACCGGCGCCGGAGCGGAATGAAGGGCCCCTTGGACTCGTCGTCCTCGAGGTCGTGGACGATGAAGAGGTTCAGGCTGATGCCGGTGTCCTTGACGAACTCGACGATGCGGTCGCCCGCCGCCGTCGTGTCGCCGTCCCCGCCGATGACGAAGGTCCCGATGACGTGCATGCCGTGCCGTTGGATGTTCTCGACGGCCCGGATGGCCTGGGCGCTCGACTGGCGCTTGTCGTACGCCTGCAGGTTGGAGTCGTCGAGCGACTCGATGCCGACGATGATGCACCGGACGCCGGCCCGCGTGAGAAGCGCCAGGATCTCGTCGTCGAAGCCGATCTCGTGGCGCTCGAAGACGATGAGGGAGACGTCGAGCCGTTCCCGGGCGAGGCGATCGAGCAGTTCGACGGCATGCGCGCGGTCGCCCATGAAGCTGTTGTCGACGACGAAGAAGAAGGGGTTGTGGCGGCGCCGGGCGCGAATGTCGTCGATGACGGCATCGATGCTCCGCGTACGGTACGAGCCCCCGAAGAGCTTCGCCGTCGGACAGAACTTGCACCTGAAGCGGCAGCCGCGCGAGGTCTGGAGCGTGTTGACCACCCGGCGCATGCGCTGCGGCCCGCGTCCCAGCCTGTCGAACCCTTCGATCAGGGTGAAGTCCGGGCCGACGTCGGGTACCGCGGGAGGCGGGCGGTCGGGATTGTGGACGATCGCGCCGTCGCGCATGTACGAGATGCCGGCGATCGAGCGCGCGTCCTCTCCCCGAGCCAGGCAGTCGAGGATCTCGGGCAGCACCTCGTCGCCCTCGCATCGCACGGCGAAGTCGCAGACGTCGGCGACCGTGTGCGGGAAGAGGCAGACCTGGGGGCCGCCGGCTATCAGGGTCGTTTCCGGCCTGGCCTCGCGGAACCGCCGCGCGCACGCGCGGACCTTGTTGAGCGCCGGCGCGAACACCGGGAAGCACGCGGCATCGCAGTCGGCGAGCTTCTCGAAGGCCATGTCGCTGACGCCCTCAAGGTAGATGCGCACGTCGTAGCCGCGCTGCCTGAGGATCGCGGCCAGGAGCGCCGTGCCGTACTTCGGGAACACCGGGTACATCTGGAGCGTGCCGACCTTCGCGTTGAACTCGATGAAGTTGACGCGCGTGATGGAGCGTGTCATCGTCTCGTCTCCTGACATCTCGGCCGGTGCGCGCGGCGCGGCGTACGCGGGCTCATTTCGCCCTCGCCCGCAGGACGCCCGCGCGCAGCAGCCTGATCCACTGGTCGGCGATGGCCTCCAGGTCCGGCGCGCGCGAATCGGCGATGGCCCGCAGCACGATCTGCATGGTCGTACCGTAGAAGACGGCGTTGAGAAACCCGGGGTCGAGGTCGGCGCGCAGGACCCTGATGGTCTGGAGGAACCGGATCGCCTTGATCGAGTGCGCCTGGGCGGCTCTGAGAATCTCGAGGTACTTCTCCTCGTAGTCGGGATCGACCGCCGCGGCCTGGCGGAAGACGATGGTGGTGAGCTTCGGGTCCTCGAGCAGGAACCGGAGCCACTCGAGGAGCGATGCGCGCAGCCGCTTCTCCAGCCCGATCGGGTTCTTGTAGTTGCGCGCCGTCTCGCGCGCGGCCATGGCCCGGTAACGCGCGTGAAACCGGTCGAGGACCGCGTTGAACGCCTCCTCCTTGGACGTGAAGTAGAGGTAGAAGGTTCCCCGCGCGACGCCGGCCTTCTCGATGATGTCGGCGATGGACGCCGCCCGGTAGCCCTTGCCGGCGAAGACCTCGACGGCCGCATCGACGATCTGCTCGCGCCGCCGCTCCCTGTCGAGCGCGGCGCGCCGTTTCCTGGCATGAACTGACATGTCAGTCTAGTATGCTATCCGCCGGGGCGCCCGGCGTCAAGGGGCGGCGGCCGCAAGGAGCGGGGCGCCAAGGGCGCTCCTTGCCAACCGATGTTCGCGCCGCGTATACTGAGCCGTTGTTCGCCCGCCTCGGGTTTCTTGTCGCAGACCAGCCACCGAGAGTCGAATGAACATGAAATCGAGAAGCATGACCGCGCTTGCGTGTGCGGCCGCCCTGTCGATGGGGGCGGCCTCGGTTGCCGGCGACGGCGCGTCGCCGTTCGTCCGGTCGCAGTGGATCGCCCCGCCGGCGGGCGGCGGCGCGCTGCCGCTCTTCAGGAAGGAGTTCTCGATCGGAGCGAAGCCCGCGAGGGCGACGCTCCGCATCGCCGGCCTCGGCGACTACGACGCGAGGGTCAACGGCGCCCGCCTGGCCGAGACGGGCATCAATCAGCCCTGGTCGCAGTACGAGAAGACCATCTACTACCGCGACTTCGACATCGCGCCGCTCCTGCGCGCCGGCGCGAACTGCGTCGGGGTCATGCTGGGCAACTCCTTCTGGCACAACCCGAATCCGCCGGCGGGCCGCTACAACAAGGACGGGCCCCAGCGCGAGGCGAAGGAGCCGCTCCTCCTTCGCGCGGAGATCGCGATCGAGGCGAACGACGGCGCGGTCGCGCGCATCGGCACGGATGGGACCTGGCGGACGGCCGGCGGCCCGGTCGTCTTCTCGCACATCTTCGCCGGCGAAGATTTCGACGCGCGCCGGTGCCGGGAGCCGTGGGACCGCCCGGGCTTCGATGATGGGGCGTGGGAGGCGGCGCGCATCGCGCAGGGCCCGGCGGCGAGCCTGGCGCCGCAGACCTGGCCGCCTTTCGGGGCGCTCGAGCGCTTCGCGCCTGTGTCGGTCAAGGAGCCGGCGCCGGGCGTCTTCCTTTACAGCTTCGCCCAGAACTCCTCGGCGCAGCTCCGGGTCGAGCTTTCGGGAGGAAAGCCCGGCGACAAGGTCTCGTTCCGCTGCGGCGAGCACAAGAACGCCGGCGACCGGCTGTTCGGCGCCTACGTTGTCGGCTGCGACCTGGTGAGCGACGGCGCGCCGCTCGTCCACCAATGGGTGTTCTTCTACCTCGGCATGCAGTTCGTGGAGGTCTCGGGCGCGGTCCCGGAGGGCCATGCCAATCCCGCGAACCTCCCCGTGATCCGGTCGCTCGATCTCGTCCACGTGCGGACGGCGCTGCCGGAGGCCGGAAGCTTCCGCTGCTCGAGCGAGCTCTTCAACCGCACGCACCGGCTGGTCGACTGGGCGGTGCGCTCGAACATGAGCCACGTCCTGACCGACTGCCCGCACAGGGAGAAGCTCGGGTGGCTCGAGTGCGCGTACCTCCTTGCGCCGGCGTTCCAGTACCGCTACGACTGCCGCGAGTGGTTCGCCAAGATCGCGCGCGACATCCGCGACGCCCAGGAGCCGAGCGGGCGCGTCCTCACCGTCGCGCCGAGCTATCCTGCCGGCCGCTTTCCGGGCGCCTTCAACTGGACGGTCGAATGGGGCGCGGCGGCCGTGCGGCTCCCGTGGCATCACTACGAGTGGTACGGCGACGCGCGGATTCTGCGCGACAGCTTCGCCATGATGCGCGGCTTCACCGACTACCTTCAGACCGAGGCCAAGGACGGGCTCGCGCCGGAAGGGCTCGGCGACTGGTACGATTACGGCCACGGCCACGGGCCCGGGCCGTCGCGCTTCACGCCGACGCGCCTCTCGGCCACGGCCACATGGGCGCTCTGCGCGCTCACCGTCGCCCACGCGGCGGAGGTTCTCGGTCTCCGCGACGAGGAGGCGAAGTACCGCGCCATGCACGCGCGGATCGCGGCCGATTTCCAGCGCCATTTCCGCGATCCGTCGACCGGCAAGCTCGCGCACCTCGGGAGCCCGCAGTGCGCCAACGCGATGGCGCTCTGCGCCGAGGTCGTGCCGCCGGCGGACCG
>DHGK01000266.1:0-2767 GCA_002402755.1 Planctomycetes bacterium UBA4800 | reverse complement strand
CGCTCGGACGCGCTCCACCGCGTCTACGCGCGCGAGGGGGTCGGCAGCTACGGCGGAATCCTGAGCAAGGGGCTGACGTCGCTTCCCGAAACCTGGGATGCCACGATGGACGGCTACCAGTCGCTCAACCACTGCATGCTCGGCCACGTGATCGAGTGGTACTACGGCTACGTCGCCGGAATTCGGCAGGCGCCGGGAGGCATCGGGTGGAAGGAAGTGCTGATCGCGCCCGAACCGGGGCCGCTGGCCGGCGCCGAGGCCGAGCTGGCGACGCCCGCCGGCCGGATCGTGAGCCGCTGGCGAGTCGACGAGGGGACCTTCCGCCTGCACGCGGAGATCCCCGACGGGGTCGGCGCGACCGCCGTCATGCCGTCTGGAAAACGCATCGCGCTCAAGCCCGGCTCCCAGGAGATCGAGGAGCCCGGGAGGCGAGGGTGAGAGCGCGCCGGTCTCTCTGTCCGCTCCTCGCGGCGATCTCCATCGGCGCGGCCGCCGCGGACTCGGGATCCCGGATCGTCCGCGCCGGCGGCGGCGAGGGAGGTCCGGGCGCGGCGGGCGCCGCGCTCGTTGCGGCGCTTGCCGCCGCCGAGCCGGGCGACACGATCGTCCTCGCCGCCGGCGACTACGAGATCTCCTCTGCGCTGCGCCCGAAGTCGGGCGTCCGGCTTCTCGGCGCCGGACAGGATCGGACGACGCTGCGCTATCGCGGGAAGCAGCCGGGGTCGTTCGCAGCGCTCGACGGCGTCGAGGATATCGAGATCGCCGGCATGACTCTCGACGGCGAAGGCAGTCCGCTCGTCCACCAGGGGATCACGGGCCGCGATTCGCGGCGCCTGCTTGTGCGCGATGTGACCGTCAGGAATCTCGCGAAGAGCGCCGCCTTCGGCCCGCACGGCATCCTGTGGTCCGGAACCGGTCCGAACCGCGAGAAGGGCGTCGCCGACAGCGCGATCCGCCGCTGCACGTTCGAGGACATCGGCCTCGGCGCCGAGTTCGGCTGCGCCGTCCGCCTTGCCTGGGGCTCGTCGCGGAACACGGTCGAGGATTGCGTCGTGCGGAGAACGGGCCGGGGCGGCATCTTCGGGGACAACGGCTCCCGCGACCTCGTGATCCGCGGGAATCGCGTCGAGGGCTCGGGCGGCGAGGGCCTCGGCATCGAGGTCTGGGGCGGCTGCGACGGCGCCGTCATCGAGGACAACCGAGTTGACCACTGGCTGAGCATCGGCGGCTGCGACCGCTGCGCCGTCAGGCGCAACGTCGTCGCCGACAGTTCGGGGGCGGTCAAGTTCATCGGCATCGAGGTCATCGGCAGCGATTGCGTGATCGCCGGCAACACCGTCGACGACGGCCAGATGATCGGCATCTCGGTCTCGGGAACGACCCGCAAGCAGAACGTCCTCTACGCGCGCAACGATGTCCGCCGGTGCATCCAGTGGGGGGCGCAGCTCCAGGGCGAGACGTCGGGGCTCGCGCGTCACTACTTCCACGCCTGCCGGTTCGCCGACCAGACGCTCGGCCGCGGGACGCCGCGCTACCCCGGCGACGAGGGCCACGGGTTCCGCATCAACGACCATGCGCGCGGGCTCGTGCTCGAGGACTGCGAGTTCGCGGGGAACGGGCGGCTCGGGATCCAGTCGCTCGGCGGCGATGTGGGCGCGCTCGAGCTCATCCGCTGCCGGATCCGCGGGAACGGCGGAGCCGCGGCGGCAGGCATCGAGCGGGTCTCGCCGCTCGAGTGGCGGGAGTGCTCCGTCGAAGGCAACGGAAACGATCGCCTTCCGGCGGCGCAGCCCTTCGCGCGCGCGGCGCCGAGCGTCGCGATCGAGGCGCCGGCGAACGCCGCTGCGGGGCAGGCCGTCGCGTTCCGCGCGAGGGTCGAGGCGGCGGCAGGCGGCGCGATCGGCGCGCTTCTCTGGGATCTCGGCGACGGCCCGCCCGAAACCGCGGCGGAGGTGACGCACGTCTACAGCCGGCCGGGCCGCCACCGCGTGACGCTTGTCGCGTGGGACGATCAGGACCGCGGCGCGCGGGCCGAGCACGAGATCGAGATCGGCGGCGCGGCCGGCGAGCCGGCCGTGCGGCCGCTTCCGAACGCCCATTCGCACAACGACTACGAGCAGCCCCGGCCGCTTCTCGATGCGCTCGATCGGGGGTTCTGCTCCGTCGAGGCCGATGTCTTCCTCGCCGGCGGGGAGCTTCTCGTGGCGCACACCGTTGCCGGCCTCCGGCCGGGGCGGACGCTCGAAGCGCTGTATCTCGCGCCCCTCGCGCAGCGCGCGCGGGAGAACGGCGGGCGCGTGCATCGCGGCGGGCCGGCCGTGACCCTGCTCGTCGATTTCAAGACCGATGGCGCGGCGCTCTATACTGCGCTGCGGCCGCTGCTCCGGAAGTACGGCGACATCCTGACGAGCTTCGCCGGCGGCAAGGTCGCGGAGCGGGCCGTGACGGTGATCCTCTCGGGAAACCGGCCCGTCGAGGTCCTGGCCGCGGAGAGCGAGCGGCTGGCCTTCATCGACGGCCGCCTGCCGGACCTGGAGTCCGGCGCGCCCGCAGCGCTGATCCCGCTCGTCAGCGCCAACTTCGCGCAGACTTTCAAGTGGCGGGGACAGGGCGACATGCCCGCCGCGGAGCTCGACGCGCTCGCGGCGCTGGCGCGGCGCGCGCACGACCAGGGGCGCAGGCTGCGCTTCTGGTCGATTCCCGACACGCCGGCCGGGTGGAAGGCGATGCAGTCGGCCGGCGTCGATCTCATCAATACCGATAAACT
>DHGK01000034.1 GCA_002402755.1 Planctomycetes bacterium UBA4800 | reverse complement strand
TTTATGTTCCGCGCGGTTCCGATAACGGTAACCGTTCACAGGGCATCCCGAACACGCGAATCTCCGCCTTCAGTCCATCACATTCCGGCGTCCTTCGCGGTGCTCGTTCTGACTCACCACAGAGAAGACAGAGTGCACGGAGAACGGAACGTGAGACGTTACGCGGCGCCGTGTCAAGTGCGGCGGTCCTTCTCCGTTTTCTTCTCTGTGCTCTCTGCGCCTCTGTGGTTTCCTTTCCGTCAGATGCCGCATGTCTGTGTATCCGAGCACGGCGAGAAAACCGTGAACGGTGACCGCGGTGCTTCGACGACCATCAACCGTTGACTCGATGAGGACCTGCCCGATGCGCAACCGAACGATTCCCGTGCTCCTGACGCTGGCGATGACGGCGTGCGCGGCCGAGACGCAGCCGGCGGAGGAGACGCCCGTCGAAACGGCGCGCCAGCTCTGGCTGCGGCTCGAACCGACGCTGCCGCCGCGTGCGTGGACGATCGAGAAGGATGCGATCGTCCCCTCCGACACCGACCCGCGGCAGAATCTCCGCCGCGTCGAGGTCAAGTTCTACAGCCAGGAGCTCGACGGCGTGAAGTGGGGACACCCCTGCGTCGTCTTCATGCCGGCCGACCAGAAGGTCCGCGACACGCCGCCGCGGCGGGGCAAGGTGGTCATCGTCGGCCAGCGAAGCTGGGACGGCCTTGCCACCGGACCGTGGCGCGGCGCGTTTCTCGGCAACTACGGCGAGCCGATCGCCGCGCGGACCGGCTATCCGACGATGATCTGCCCCGTGCCCGGCGAGGACGACGAGACGCCCGGCCGCGAGGTCTCCATCGGAATCCTCCACGATCGATTCCGCCGGAAGGGGCAGGACATGATCGAGCACCCGCACATACGGCTGGCGGCCATCTACCTCCGGGCGATGGACGTGATGGCGGGCGTGCTCGGAATCGCGCCGGAGGAGATCCGCGCGGTGATCGGCGGTCACAGCAAGCGCGCCACGCCGGCGCACGCGGCGGCCGCGATGGACCCCCGCGTCCGCGGCGTCGTGTACATGGGCAACGAATCGGCGTGGACCGATGCCCACCTCGCCGGACCGCAGCGGGCCGCCTTTCCGCCGTACGCCCAGCGATGGACCGACGCCGAGGTGCTCTACATCGGCGGCACGAACGAGGACGGCTACGCGATGTACGACATCAACCGGATCGTCGAGAGGATGCATCCTCCCTGGACCGTCGAGATGGTCCCGAACTACCGGCACGCCTCGCAATCGGAGAAGCATCCCCTGGACTGGATGATGTGGGTCGCCCACGTGTTCGAGGGCCGGCCCGTCACGAAGATCGGCGGCATGCGCCACGAGCCCGCCGGCGCGGATTTCGTCTGGGGCGGGAGGAAGTACGGCGCGGGCACGCTCTTCCGCGCCAGGATCGACTCGCCCAACAAGATCATCCAGGCGAAGGTCTGGTACGTCTACAACGACGACGAGCCGTACTGGCGCGATCTTGTCTGGTACCCCGAGTTCATGGTGCCCCAGGAGGACGGCACATGGGCCGCCTTGGTGACCGGCAAGCGGCCCGATGCCTGGCTCGTCGAGGTGAAGGACATCGCGGGCGGCTTCGCCGGGTACGTGAGCAGCCTGCCGGCCGACATCACGGGCACGAAGGTCCTCCGGCGCGTGTCGCGAGGCTCCCGCTCGCGCCACTGGGCGCCCCAGTAGACGCGAACGGCCGCTCGGACGCTCGCCGGCGGGGGGTCACGGCCGCGGCGCGGGAAGGAAGCTCCGCCCCACCCCCCTCCCGAAGCCGCGCTTCTTGAGGGCGTCGAGAAGCACCGCGCCGAGGATCACCAGGCCGACCACGATCTTCTGGGTATAGCTCTCCACCCCGGTGAGCACCATGCCGTTCCCGATGACGGCGATGATGAAGGCGCCGATCAGCGTCCCCAGGATCTTGCCCTCGCCCCCCGCCAGGCTCGTGCCGCCCACCACCACCGCGGCGATCGTGTAGAGCTCGTACATGTTGCCGGCCTTCGGGTCGCCGGAGATGATCTGCGACGCCGTGATGACGCCGCCCAGGCCGGCGAACGCGCCGCACAGCGTGTAGACGGCGAGCAGCACGCTCCACACCCTGACGCCGCTCAGGCGCGCCGCTTCGCTGTTGCCGCCGACCGCGTAGATGTAGCGCCCGAACGTCGTGCGCGTCATCACGACATGCGCGATCGCGTACAGGACGGCGAGCAGGACGACCGCGTTGGGGATGTCGCCGACCAGCGACCCGCGGTCCAGCCACGCGAACGTCGGCGGTACCTGGTAGACCGACTGGCCGTGCGAGAGAAGATAGGCGGCGCCCTCGGCCACGAGCATCATGGCGAGCGTCACGATGAAGGGCGGAATCCTGCAGAACGTGACCATGACGCCGGAGAAGGCGCCGACGCCGGCGCAGACGGCAATGCCGCCGGCGCAGCACAGGACCATGCCGAACGGCTGCGCATCGTAGCCGCCCGCATGGTCGCGGATGAGCAGGGTCGTGACGACGCCCGAGAGTGCGATCAAGCGCCCCACCGAGAGGTCGATGCCGCCCGTGATGATGACCATCGTCATGCCGATCGCGAGCACGGCGATGATGACGATCTGGTCGATGATGTTCCTGAGGTTCCTCATGGTGAGAAAGGTGGGCCAGGAATGCTTCGGCGGGGTCACGACCGGGACTCCGGCCAGCGCCGGGAACTTCGCTCCCAGGTTGTCGAAGAGGCTCCACGCGGCGACATCGGCCGTCGCGACGATTGCGTCGATCTTCGTCGCGCCGCGTGCGATCTCCTCCAGCACCGGCCGCACGGCGATGGGGTCGCCGGCCGCGACGCGCAGGACCGTGGCCCCGCCCGCTTCGAGCGCCTCCTTGCAGGCGGCGGCGAACGCCGCCGACTCATCGCCGCCGCCGGTCACGATGAGCACGGACGCGGCGGCCCCGTGCGCGCGCACGACCGCGGCGGCCGCATCCCGTCCCGCCGCCGCGCCGGAGGGCGCGTACTCCTCCCACGTCGCCGCCGTGAAGAACGCGCACAGGACCAGCAACCCGAGCAGCATGCCGTAGTCGTTGAAGAGCCGCGATCGCGCGGCCGCGAATCTTCCGGTCGCCATGCGTGTCACTCCACCGCCAGCTTCAGTATCTGCTCCTGCGTGGCCCGCGCCGCGTCCGCGATCCGGCCGGTGATCCTGCCCTCGTGCATGACGGCGATGCTGTCGGCCATGCCCAGGACCTCGGGCAGCTCGGAGCTGATCATGATGATCGCCTTGCCCTGCGCGGCCAGCTCGTTGATCAGGAGGTAGATCTCGTACTTCGAGCCGACGTCGATGCCGCGCGTCGGCTCGTCGAAGATCACCACATCGCAGTCGGCCTCGAGCCACTTGGCGAGGACGACCTTCTGCTGGTTGCCGCCCGAGAGGTTCTTGGCGGGCTGCTCCTGGTGCGGCACCTTGATCCGCAGGACATCGATGAAGCGCTGGAACGCCCGGCGCTCCGCGCGCGCCTTGACGAACCCGAACGCCGAGAGGTGCGGCAGGTTCGGCAGGCCGAAGTTCTCCCTGACGCTGTGGCCGAGGATGAGTCCCTGCGACTTGCGGTCCTCGGTCAGAAGGCAAATGCC
>DHGK01000016.1 GCA_002402755.1 Planctomycetes bacterium UBA4800 | reverse complement strand
CGGCCAGGCCGAGCACGTACGCCGCGCGCAGGGCGTACGTGCGCTTCCTGCGGCTCGCGACGCGCAGCTCCTTCCCGAGAATCGGCCCCGCGAGGCGGCGCGCGAGCGCACCGAGAGCCGCGAGCGCGGGGCTCGGCGGCAACGTGTCCCTTGGCGCGGCCGCGTCGGGCATTCGTTCCCCCCTCATGGACGCCAAGGCATCGTACCCGAGGCGCCCGGCCGGGAAAAGGCGCGGCCGGCCGGCGGTAGCCGCCCGCGCTTTTCTCACCGCGTTCGCGCAGACGGACAGGCGTCATGTTCGAGAAGGAAGACCACAGGGAGACGCGGAGGGCACAGCGGCCCGCTCACTATGCGGTGAACGGGGCGCTTCTTTGCAGCGGGTGCATGGCGGAGCGCCGCGACGACGAAGCGGCGGGGGCGCTCACAGCACGCGCTGCAGGTCTTCCCGCGTGATCTCGCAATCGCGCAGGATCTGCGCGAGCAGGCCGCACCCGACCGTCTCTCCCCGATGCACGGGAACGACCGTCGGCATGACGGAGAAAGTGATGACTTCCTTTGACGCGGATCGCCTGGAATCCGAGCCGGCGAAGCGCCTTGATGAGGCGGGCGCCGCTGACCGTGGGAACGGTGCTCATGAACTGACGGCCACTCGCTGGATGCCCACGAACTCGTTGCACGTGGGCTTCTCGACCTCGAGGCAGAGCGCGATAGCCTCTCGAACGCGCTTCATCAGCACGTCGAGCGACTTGGCCTGGGTGTGACACCCTTTGAGCGCGGGCACCGACGCGACGAAGTAACCGTCCTCGTCTCGCTCGATCACGACGTTGAATTCTCGGGTCATTGCTGCAGCTCCGTTTCGGCATCGGGCGTTGCCGTCATCGGGCGTTGCCGTTCGCGCCGTCCATGATCGTATCGGCCTCCGCGGGGCGAGTCAATCAGGAGCGCCGCCCGCGAGCGCCGGGTCGAGTGCGAGCGGGACCGGGGCGTGTGGGGACGGCGAGGCGGGGGTGCGGCCGGGTCGGATTGACTTTTGACCCCCGCAACGCTACTTTTGCCGTGATACGCCTCCCGGGCGCGTTCGGGGAGGCGCGTTCCCCGTTGCTTCGGAAGGAGCCGCCCTTGGCACAGCAGGACACGCATGCGATCAGCCCTCGCCGCGACGAGGATTACCCGGAGTGGTACCAGCAGGTGGTCGGCGCCGCCGAGCTCGCCGAGGCAAGCTCGGTCCGCGGCTGCATGGTGATCAAGCCGTGGGGCTACAGCCTGTGGGAACGCATTCAGGCCGGCCTCGATGGCATGTTCAAGGCCACGGGCCACGTCAACGCCTACTTCCCGCTCTTCATCCCCCTGAGCTACCTGGAGAAGGAGGCCGAGCACGTCGAGGGCTTCGCCAAGGAATGCGCGGTCGTGACGCACCACCGCCTCGAAGCCGGCCCGGACGGCAAGCTCGTTCCCGCGGGCAAGCTCGAGGAGCCGCTCATCGTCCGGCCGACGTCCGAGACGATCATCGGCGCCACGTACGCCAAGTGGGTCCAGAGCTATCGCGACCTGCCGATCCTCATCAACCAGTGGGCCAACGTCGTCAGGTGGGAGATGCGCACGCGTCTCTTCCTTCGCACCACCGAGTTCCTCTGGCAGGAGGGCCACACCGCGCACGAGACCAGCGACGAGGCCTGGGTCGAGACCCGCAAGATCCTCGACGTGTACAGAACCTTCGCCGAGGAGTATCTGGCGATGCCGGTCCTGACCGGCGAGAAGACGCCGGGCCAGCGCTTCCCCGGCGCCGTCAACACGCTCTGCATCGAGGCCATGATGCAGGACCGCAAGGCGCTCCAGGCCGGGACGAGCCACTTCCTCGGCCAGAACTTCGCCAAGGCTTCGGGCATCATGTACCAGACGCGCGACGGCGGCAGGGATTTCGCCTGGACGACGTCCTGGGGCGTCTCGACGCGCCTGATCGGCGGCCTCGTGATGGTGCACGGCGATGACGACGGCATGGTGATGCCGCCCCGCGTGGCGCCGAGCCACGTCGTCGTGCTGCCGATCGTGCGCAAGGAGCAGGAGCGCGCGCCGATCATGAGCTACTGCGAGAGCCTCGCCGCGGCGCTGCGCGCGCAGTCCTACCACGGCTCGCCCGTCGGCGTCGTCGTCGACAGCCGCGACATGAATGCCGGCGAGAAGGGCTGGCAGTGGATCAAGCGGGGCATCCCGCTCCGCGTCGAGGTCGGCCCGCGCGACATGGAGAAGCAGGCCGTGTTCGTCGGCCGGCGCGACAAGGGGCCGCGCGAGAAGGCGGGCCAGCCGCGGGACGCCTTCGTCGCCGGCATCGCGGCGGTGCTCGACGAAATTCAGCAGAACCTGCGCGACCGCGCCGCGGCGTTTCAGGCGCGCCACACCCGCGCCATCGATGCCTGGGACGATTTCGCCGCCTTCTTCACCCCCGCGAACGCCGAGAAGCCGGAGATCCACGGCGGCTTCGCCATGTCGCACTGGTGCGACGGCGAGGCCTGCGAGCGGAAGATCGCCGACGACCTCACGGTCACGATCCGGTGCGTGCCGTTGGACCGCGAGAAGGGTGGTCCGGGAAAGTGCGTCGTGTGCGGGAAGGAGAGCAAGGGGCGGGTGGTGTTCGCGAAGGCGTATTGACGGAGGCTATAGCCTATAGCCTCCAGCCTACATCTCCCCTTCCCTTCCTCCGATATAGATGGTTGTCTTATAATACAATCTCGTTCTGAACGAGAGGAGGAACCATGGGCCTTGCGTGCACCTGTTTCCTGTGGGGGAGCGTATGCCTGCACGGCGGCGATGCGCCGCCCTTCGGCTTCGCGGGCATCGAGATCTTCAAGGTCGGCCAGCGTGCCGCCGCCATCGAGATCTCCGCGCTCAACGACGATGCGCTCGCCGACCTGGCCTTCGTCGACAACGCGAAGGGCTCGGTCGCGTTCCTGCTCGGGCGCGCCCCGGGCGAAGCGGCCGAGTCGGACGCGACCGAGATCAACGACGTCGCGTCCGACACGCGCTTCCGCCGCGCCGACAACTTGACCGAGAAGCGCATCCACGCCCTGGCGATCGCCGACATGAACGGCGATGGCAAGCCCGACATCGCCTTCCACGGCGAGCCCGAGGGCCTCGAGATCCACTGGGGCGGCAAGAAGTGGGACGAGGACCCCAAGATCTTTCCCGTGCACGATCCCCTGGCGAGCCCCCACTCGCTCAAGGCCGGCGACATCGACGGCGACGGGCGTCCCGAGCTTCTGCTCCTCACCAAGCGCGGCTACCAGGTCTTCGCGCAAGCGCAGGGTATTGCCGCCGACCGGCTCATTCCGCTGGAGGGCAAGACGCTCCAGCAGGCGTTCCTCAAGGACTTCGACGGCGACGGGCGAGTCGACCTCCTCTACACGGCGCCCGGCGAGCACCAGGTCAGGCTCAGGCGGGGGGAGGGCGAGGCCTTCGGCCCGGAGCACGCCTTCCGCATCGCGTCGATGAGCTTTCTCGCGACGGGCGATGTGTGCGATGCGCCCGGTGAGGAGATCCTGGCCGTGCAGCAGAACCCCCTCAGGGTGAGCGTGTTCGGGCTGGCGAAGCGAAAAAGCGCGAGCGGCCTGGGCCGGATCCTGGCCTACGCGCTTCCCGGCGGCGCCGAGAGCGAGGTCAAGGCGCTCGCGATCGGCGATGTCGACGGCGACAATCTGCCCGACCTCTGCGTGGCGCTCGCCGACGGCGCCGACATCGGCGTCTTCCGCGGGCGGCCGGGCGGCGCGTTCGGCGCGCTCCAGCGATGGCCGACGCTCGCCGAGGTCGAGGTGCTGCTCTTTGCGACCGTCGATGAGAAGCCCGCGCTCATCGTGATGAGCGGGCAGGAGAAGAGCCTCGGCGTCATGCGGTGGGACGGGCAGCGGCTCGCCTTCCCGCGCATCATCGGGCTTCCCGAGGCGCCGACCTGCTGCGTCAAGGTGCGCGACGCGGAGGGGCGGGAGCGGCTCGCCGTCGGCATGAGCGGCGGCTCGAAGGACCACGCGCTCGTCATCGGCTCGATCGAGAAGGACGCGCTCAAGGAGGAGGCCCGCCTGACCTTCGGCGGCCGCCTGAAGGGCGCGCTCGCCGGCGACTTCAACGGCTGCGGCCGCGAGGAGCTGCTCGTCTTTCCGTCGTTCACGGCGCCCGAGATCGTCGTCTGGGACGAGAAGGGCGCGCCCAAGAAGCTCGACCCCACGCAGAGCGGCACCAAGAGCCTGCTCGAGAAGGCCGAGGCGATCCAGGTGAGCGCGGGCGCGCTCTCCGGCGATCCCGGCGCGGAGCTCCTCTTCGTCCAGAAGAACTTCATCCGCGTCATGCGCCTCGATGCCGGCGGCAAGCTCACGGTCGTCGATCAGTACGACGCCGTGGGCGGCGCCGCGCTCGCGCAGGCCGTGGTCGCCGACAACGACGGCGACGGCCGGGCGGAGATCCTCGCCTACGACGGCGCGAGCAAGAAGCTCTTTCTCTTCAAGAAGGACGCCGACGGCCTCATGAAGCCGGTCGAGAGCCTGGAATTGCCGGGGCTCGGCGCGCAGCGGCTCGCCGCGGCGGACCTGAACGGCGACGGCCGGCCGGAGATCGTGTGCGCGCGGCGAGGCGACGTGGCGCTGCTCGTCAGGTCCGACGAGGAACTCGCGCTCAAGAGCATCGTCGCGGCCGAGGTCAAGGAGCTGCGCCTCGCGCAACTTGAGAGCGAGCAGCCGCGCGGCCGCGGCCAGGAGGGGCAGAACGTCTCGGCCCTGACCGTGGGCGACCTGAACGGCGACGGCCGCAACGACATCGCGTTCGTGACGTCGAAGGACCTCAGGCTCCACATCCTCGTCCAGGAGGGAGGCGCCCTCAAGGAGGTCATGGACTTCCCGATCGTCGAGAAGAAGGCCGAGGGCTTCGGGTCGGCCGGGGCCGTGCGGCAGCTCCTCACAGGCGATGTCACGGGCGACAATCTCGCGGACTTGCTGGTGCTCATCAACGATCGCCTGCTTCTCTATCCGCAGGACGCGCTACAGGGAGACAAGTGACATGCAACGGCTTCTCGCGGCGGCAATGGCGGCGGCCCTGGGGCTGGGGGCGGCGGAAAGCGATGCGCCGGGACGCGTCGAGGTCAGGGTTGACGGCGGCACCGTGGCGGCGGGGGCGGCCGAGAGCGACGCGCCGGAGCGCGTCGAGGTGAAGCTTCGCGGCGGCTGCACGGTCGTTGCGGACATCGTGAAGGAGAGCGCGGAGACGCTCTACCTGGACCTGGGCTTCACGGTGCTGGCCGTGCCGCGCAAGGAGGTGCTCCAGGTGAGCGCGGGCGAGGAGGCCGCCGCGGCGACCGTGCGCAAGGACATCTTCTTCGTCGGCAACCTCGCGCCGGGACCGATCAAGCGCAAGGCCGAGGAGTTCGGCGAGGCGGTGGTGCGGGTGGGCACGCCGCGCGGCCAGGGCTCGGGCTTCATCATCGATGCCGAGGGCGGCTACGTCATCACGAACCACCACGTCATCGCCGAGGAGCGCAAGATCCACGTGACCGTCTTCCGCCGCGACGGCCAGGAGCTGGCGCGCGAGACGATCGGCGACGTGGAGATCGCGGCGCTCAACGAGACGCTCGACATCGCGCTCCTCAGGCTGCCCGCGGACAAGCGCGCGGGCCTGAAGCACGTCTACCTCGGCGACAGCGCGCAGGCGGCGGTCGGCGACGCCGTGTTCGCGATCGGAAGCCCGCTCGGCCTCGAGCGCTCGGTGAGCGAGGGCATCATCAGCATGCGGAACCGGCCGTTCGACGGCCTGGTCTACCTCCAGACGACGGCCGCGATCAATCCCGGGAACAGCGGCGGGCCGCTCTTCAACGAGCGCGGCGAGGTGATCGGCATCACCAACATGAAGGTCATGTACGGGGAGGGGCTGGGATTCGCCATCCCCGTGGACTATTTGAAGGACTTCCTGCAGAATCGTGACGCCTTCGTGTTTGACAAGGACAACCCCAACACGGGGTGGCGCTACCTGCCGCCGCCCCCGAAACCCAGGGCCGCCCCGCCGGCGCCGCCCAAGGAGAACGCGAAATGATGCCGACTGCCCTCGCCCGCACCCTCCCGCTCCTCGCCGTCCTGTCGATCGCGTTCCCGGCCGCGGCCGCGGACGGGGGGCCGGGCGCGTCACTCGCCGACATCGCCCCGCGGGGGGCCATGGCGCTCGTGCAGATGCCGCCCCTCAAGACCCTGTGGGAGGATTTCCAGGCGCACGTCGCCCCCGGATTCGTCGATGACGACTTGCGGAAGGCCTGGGCGAAGCTCTGGGAAGGGAAGTGGGAGCGCGAGATGCGCGACATCTTCGGCATGCAGCCGCTCGACTTCCTGCTCGTCCACCCCACGCGGCTCGGGTGCATTCTCGGCGACATGGGCCCGATTCTCCGGGCCTCGGCGGAGGACAGGACGCCGGATCCGAGCACGTTTGAGTTCGCGTTCTGCATCGATGCCGGCGGCGGCAAGGAGGAGTTCGCCAAGGCGTTCGAGCAGTTCCTGGACACGAGCGTCAAACACGCCAACGACAAAGGCATGGACTCCTCCCTGCGCCGCGAGGAGTACCACGGCGCGCCGTACTTCATCGTGACCGGCCCCCGCACGACGCAGGGCGCCGAGAAGAAGAACGGCGAGAAGAAGGACGGCGGCGAGCGGATGAGCGGGTACGTGGCGTGGATCGACACGTGGCTCGTGGCGACGTTCTCGAAGGGCATGCTCGAGAAGCTTTTCGATGTCCGCGAGGGCGCGCCGGCGCTGAGCGGGGGCGAGGACTACCGCGCCGCCAGGGAGGCGATGGGCTGGAAGGGCGACGAGGTCATGCTGTACGGCGACGTGCGCTCGCTGCTCGGCCTCGTCAAGACGATGGCCGCCGCGCAGGCCGCGCGCGAGGGGGCGGAGGGCAGCGGGGCCGGGGAGACTCGGCTTGCCCTCGACATCGTCGATCTTCTCTTCGGCGAGATCACGACCGTGGCGCTCAAGGGCGGCTATGCCGAGAAGGCGGCCGTCTCGGAGTACTTCATCGGCTGCGATCGGGGCGCGCAGCCCGGCCTGCTGCATGTCCTCGGCCGCAAGGAAGGCCTGAGCTTTCCGGCCTGGACGTGGAGCGGCGATGACGCCGCGCAGGTGTGCGGCGCGATGGACGCCAAGTTCCTGCAAACGCTCCTGCCCAAGCTGATCACGATGGTCTACGCCGCGCAGGTCGACCCGTCGATGGCCGATGCCTGGCGCGCGCAGTTCTCGGCGTTCTTCATGGGCCTGGACCTCGAGAAGGATCTCCTGGGCACCATCGGCGAGCGGCTGACCGTCGTCGTCGACTCCAAGGCGTCCGCCAAGGCGGACGCGAAGAAGAAGAAGGACGACGATGCCATCGAGCGGGACCTCGGCGCCGCCATGGGCGATTTCCTGATCGCGATCGAGCTCCAGAAGACCGAGCCGTGGGAGACGATGCTCGGGCAGATCAACAGCATGACGAGCGGCGCGATCAAGAAGACGGAGTACATGGAGCGCAAGTTCTTCGTCTTCGTCGACATGCCCTCGATGCAGCTCCTGGGCGGCGTCGCCGACGGCATGCTGCTCATCGGCGCGCGCGACACGATCGAGCAGGCCGTGCGGCGGTTCGGGAAGGACCTGCCCGGCCTGAACGACGATGCCGGCATGAAGGAGCTTGCGGCCGGCGCGGGCAGGCCGAACGCCATGATCGCGCACGCGGCGCAGGGATCGTTCGGCGCCGAGCAGCTCCGGGCCCTCGGAAGTCTCCTGGAGGACAGCATCGCGGGCGGGGTCAAGGGCATGAAGGACTCGACGGAGAAGGAGCTGGCGGAGAGCGTGCTCGGCCTCATGCGCGAGGTGCTCAAGGAGAAGCGCTGGACCGGTTTCGCGCCGCGCTCCCTCGGGACGGCCTCCTGGGAGGCCGGCGGCCTGCGCATTCGCAGCGTCGAGCGCTGGACCAAGCCGAAGGCGGCGGGCAGCTTCTGAGCCCGGGCGCGCGGCATACCGGACGGCAAGGGATTCCGCCATGCGCAAGGACAAGATCCTCTCCGAGCTTCAGGAGTCGGCCTTTCACAAGTTCGAGCATCTCAGGGACGGGCTCGCCGCGAACGATCGCGCGAAGTACTACTTCGCGCTCCTCGGGCACATCCAGTCGCGCGCCTTCGACCCGGCGCCGGCGGGCGACGACCTCAAGAGCGAACGCGAGAAGGCCGGCATCGAGGACGAGTGGCTCGACGGGGTCGCGGCGCAGGCCTCGGCCGACGGCGACGACGTGATCGTGCCGCGGGGCAAGGAGGTGCTCCAGCGCGCGGCGCAGGAGACGAAGGCCATGGTGAAGGCCGTGAGCGCCTGCGGCGCGCCCGAGGCCGGGCAATTCGCGCACCGGCTGCGGCTGTGCGAGGAGGAGATCGCGCGCGCCAAGGAGGGGCGGCTCGCGGCCGCGCTCATCGGACGCATGCTGTCGGGCGAGCGCGGTCGCGGCGACGGGCTGCACCTCCTCGTCATGGATGCGCACAAGGTGCTCAACCGCCTGGGACACGAGCTTGCGGAGGAGAAGATCGACGGCGCCGCGGTCTTCGGCATCGAGGCGGGGGACAGGGAGCTGGTGGCGGCCTTCATGCGCGGCGTCAACCGCACCTCGCCGCTCAGGTTCGATCACCCGGGCCTGGACACCACCGCGACGCGGCTCAAGACGCAGCTTCTCATCCAGAACGACATCGGCGAGACCGACGCGCACGTCTTCCTGTGCGCCGTCAGGTCCGGCGCCGTCGAGCTGACGTACACGGATGTCCACGAGAAGCGGGCGGACTTCTTCCAGTCGATGCTCGCGGCGCTGGAGCCGCGCTGGCAGGCGCGCGCGATCAAGCAGGCCAAGGACCTTCCCGAGTCGTCGGACTACTTCCTCGTGCGCGGGACGATCCCGTGGAGCGACCGCGGGCAGCTCTGCCGAGTTCTGACCGAGGTCGGGGCCAAGCTCGCGTTCCTCATCGACTGGAACAAGGCGCGCAAGGCCCTGCGCACCTTCGTCAAGGGCAACGACGCGGTCGAGGTGCTCGCCTGGTCGACGCAGGAAGAGCTCGGCCACATGGCGTTTCTCAAGCTCGGCGGGCGGGACCTGGTCTACGAGGCGCTCGAGCTCCTCGAGCCGGGGACGATCAGGCCGGGCGAGCCGCTGTACTCCGTGCTCGGCGACGAGGCCACGCTGGCGTTCCTGCGCGACACGC
Source organism: Planctomycetes bacterium UBA4800 (assembly GCA_002402755.1). GTDB lineage: Bacteria > Planctomycetota > UBA8108 > UBA8890 > UBA8898 > UBA8898. Next base: position 1,826 of record DHGK01000016.1, on the reverse strand, counting down.
TCAAGATCACGTCGCTCGGGCTGCGCGGCAACGAGTCGGAGCTCCTCGTCCGGGACCGGGTCAAGGCCGCCTTCGTGCGGTACTTCCGGACGCTCGCACGCGGGCCGCTCCTGAGCTGCCGCGACCTCATGGGGCTGGTGGTGGAGGGCGCGCTCACCGTGCGCGACATGCTGCGGGCGCTCGCGCGCGGGGAGCGCGACTTCATCGCGCGCAGCGCGCGGCGGCTGCACCTCTGGGAGGAGGAGAGCGATCTCATCCTGAACCGGATCCGGAAGCAGAGCGGCGGGCGGCCCGGCGGGACGGACGCGCTGAGCCCGGCGGTGCTGGTGGACGATGCGCAGGACGCGTTCGAGGAGGCGGCGCACTTGATCGGCCTGATCGCGCCCGAGAAGCTGCCCGAGCAGCTCAGGTTCGGCCTGGAGGAGGCCGCCGATCTCTGCGTGCGCGCGGCGCAGGAGGGGTACAAGGCGGTCGCGTCGGCCGAGGAGGCGTTCGACGAGTCGACGGCGCTCGATGACTTCAGCCGCAGCATCGACCGCCTGGACGGCTTCTCGCACCGGGCCGGGGAGCTCAGGCGCGAGTTCCGGCGCACGCTGCTCGACGGGCCCGAGCTGGGCTCGGCGTTCGCGATGCTGGTCAAGGACTGCGCCGGCGAGCTGACCGCGGCGGCCGAGAGCCTCGCCCGCGCGGGATTCGCCCTGCACCGCGCGGTGTTCGACCGGCCGGCGAGGAGGTGAACCCATGAGCGACGACGGGCGCTGGCTGTATCTCTTCAGCCCGGGCCGCGCGGACATTCCGCCTGAGGGCGGCGAGGTGCTCGGGCGCAAGGGCATGAACCTGGCGGCGATGTGCCGGCTCGGGTTCCCGGTGCCGCCGGGCTTCACGATCTCGACGCACCTGTGCCGGCGCTACCTGGCCGACGGCAGCCTTCCCGCCGATTTCGACGCGGAGCTCAGGCGCGGCGTCGCGGAGCTGGAGCGCGCGACGGGCAGGCAGTTCGGGGCGCGGCACCGGCCGCTCCTGGTGTCCGCGCGGAGCGGCGCGGCGGTGTCGATGCCGGGGATGATGGAGACGGTGCTCAACCTCGGCCTGAACGAGGACTCGGTCGAGGGGCTCATGCGCCTCTCGGGAAACCCGCGCTTCGCGTGGGACAGCTTCAGGCGTCTCATCGCGATGTTCGGCGACGTCGTCTGCGGCGTGCCGCGCCAGGACTTCGAGGCCTTGCTCGCGAAGGCCAAGGAGAAGGCCGGCGTGGTCGAGGACTACGAGCTGGACGCCAAGAGCCTCAGGCAGGTCGCGCGCCGGTCGCTCGAGGTGTTCGAGCGCCGCACGAAGCGCTCGTTTCCGCAGGATCACTTCGCGCAGCTCAGGGAGGCGGTCGAGGCGGTGTTCCGCTCGTGGGAGAGTCCGCGGGCGCGCGAGTACCGGAGCCTGCACAAGCTCGACGGCCTCGCGGGCACGGCCGTGACGATTCAGGCGATGGTGTTCGGCAACTCGGGCGGCAATTCGGGGACCGGCGTCGCGTTCACGCGCGACCCGGTGTCGGGCCGCCCCGAGCTCTACGTCGACTTCCTCTACAACGCGCAGGGCGAGGACCTGGTCGCGGGCATCCGCAACCCGGAGACCGGCGAGACGCTCGCCAAGGAGATGCCCGAGCTCTACGAGCAGCTCCAGGACATCCGCGCCGGGCTGGAGAACGCGATGCGCGACATGCAGGACATCGAGTTCACGGTCGAGGACGGCGTTCTCTACGTCCTGCAGACGCGCGCGGGGAAGCGGACGGCGCGCGCGGCGGTGAAGGTCGCGGCCGACATGGTCGCCGAGGG
>DHGK01000131.1 GCA_002402755.1 Planctomycetes bacterium UBA4800 | reverse complement strand
GCAGAGGACTGCACCGCGGAAGGTTGCACGATTGCCGGCAACCGCGGCAGCGGCATTCTCTGCATGGGGACATCATCGCTCGCCGTCGCTGATTGCTGCATCACCGGCAACTGGGCGGAGTTCGGCGGCGGCGTCAGGCTGCGGGACCGTGCCAGCGTCGCTCTGGAGCGATGCACAATCGCGGGCAACGTCGTGACGGTCGAGGGCGGCGGCGTCCGCGGCGACCCGGGGACGAGCATGGTAGTGCGCGAAACCATTGTGTGGGGCAATGCCGGCGGCTCCCTCGCATTGGACGTCTCGGATGCGGACAACCCCGCGCGTGCGGTCGTGATGTACTCGTGCGTCGACGGAGCGAGCGTATGGCCCGGCCCCGGCAATATCGCGTCGGATCCTGGTTTCGGCGCGTGGGGTTCGGGGGCCGAGATGTGGGTCAATGCGGCGAGTCCGGCGCCGGGAGAGGGCACGCAGGAACACCCGTTCGCGGCGATCGAGAGCGCGCTCGGTTACGACTATGCGCTTGCGGTCGCTTCACCCTGTATGCACGCGTCGGAAGACGGCGGCGCGATCGGCGCCGACAGGGGAACCTGCGCGAGCGCAGGGTCTGCAACGCGCGTCGTGCATGTAGCCGCCGGCGTCTACCCGAATCGCGGCACGAATCTCGCGCACGGCGTGAGTCTGGTCGGTGCCGGCTCGGACACAACCGTGGTCGAGGGTCCCGTCATCGGCCCCACGACGGGCGCGCGCATCGAGAATCTGAAGATCACGAATAGCGCGCGGAGCGGCGTGGTTGTCGGCGCGGGCGAGGATCCGCATCTCGTCCACTGTGTGCTCGCGGGCAACAGTGCGGACAAGGGGGGCGGCATCTACGTTGGAACGGCTGCCGCTCCCACGCTTGAGTCTTGTTCGATCAGCGCCAATACGGCGTTCGATGGCGGCGGACTCTGGGCCTCGAAGAATGCGGTGGTCACTCTGGATGCATGCGTGGTCTCGGGGAATACGGGCGGGAAGGGCGGCGGCATCCGCCTGCACGCATCGACGCTGCTCGCGCGCGGCAGCCGCTTCGCCGGGAACGCAGCGACAGGCGATGGCGGCGGCGCGTACGTGGAGCAGGGGTCGCTGACGATCCACGAAGGCGAGGCGACGGGCAATAGCGCCGGCCGGGGCGGCGGCATCTGCGCCTTGGGCGCTCGGGTGACGATCACGGCTGCCGTGGTGGCCCGGAATCGCGCCGAGACCGAGGGAGGAGGCATCCTGGTCGAGGTCGCGCGTCCGCTCACGGTGAGCGGCTCCTCCATTACCGGCAACATCGTACGTGTCGCGAAGGGGGGAGGTATCGTCGCGCGCAACGCCGAAGTCGCGCTCGACGATTGCCTCATTGCGGATAATTACGCGCTCGACGGCGGCGGGGGAATCTACATCAGCCAGATGACCACGCTCAATGCCGCGCGTGTCACGATCGCCTCCAATTCGAGCGCCGCCGGCGGAGCCGTATGGTCGAAAAGCTCGACGACCGTATTGCGCAACGCAATCATGTGGGGGAACGGCGCCGACGGAATGCGGGGGGAGCAGTCCGCGACATGGGATACGGCCTTCTCCTGCATTCAGGGCAACCCTTTCCCGGAAGGGCAAGGAAACATCGACGCCGACCCGTTGTTCTGCGCGTGGGGCACGGGTGCGGAAGTCTATGTCGATGCCGCACATCAACTCCCGGGCGACGGCAGCGCGGCGAATCCGTATCGGGAGCTTGCGCCGGCGCTCGTGTACGACTACGCCTTGAGAACGGACTCCCCGTGCATAGCTGCAGGCGAGGGTGGCATCGCCATGGGGGCCGCGCGCGGCACGTGTGCGGCCGACAGCGTTCAGACGAGGCTCGTGCACGTCGGCGGGGGAACGTACGATGTCTCGGGACTGGTCCTCAGGCAGGGTGTGAGCATTCGCGGGCAAGGCGCGGGTCGTACGACGTTCGTGGGTCCGGTTCGCGGCCTGTGCAGCGGAGCGTTGCTCGCCGCGGTGACCGTGACGGGGACGAGCGGTGCCGGAATCGACATCGGGCCCGGTCGTGCCCCGCGGATCGAGTCGTGCGAAATCGTCACCACGGGCGATTGCGGCATCCTGTCGACCGACGCGGCGCCGACCATCGTGGAGTGTGTCGTCGCGCACTGCCGCACGGGCGTGCGCTGCGTTGGCGGAAGTCCCGTATTCCTGCGTTGCGAGATACGCGGGAACACGGAACGCGGCATGACGTTCGAAGGGGGCGCCGGCGATGTCCTGGAGTGTCGCGTCGTTGCCAATCCCGGCGGCGGCATTGCCTGCAGTGCGGGCGCCGCGCCGACGTTCACGGACTGCATCGTGTCTGGCAACGGCGTGCAGGCGGAGAACGGCGGCGGGTTCTTCATTTCCGGCGCTTCCCCCGTGCTCGAAGACTGCACGGTCACGGGGAACTTCGCCGGCGTGAAAGGCGGCGGGATGTTCTTCTCCGGCTCCTCGGCGATCGTGCGCCGGTCCACGGTGGCGCACAATGCCGCCGATGCCGGCGGCGGGGGCATCGCCTGTACCGGCGTTGCGCCGACAATCGTCGGTTGCATCGTGTGGGGCAATGCCGGCGGCTCCCTCGATGCGGCCGCACCCCCGGGTATCTCGTACTCCTGTCTTGAGTCGGCGAGCGCGCCGGCGGGGGCGGGCAACATCAACGCGGATCCGCTCTTCTGCGACGATGGGCTTGCAGCCGACGTCTATGTCGACGGCGCCAATCCGGCGCACGGGACGGGAACGCGCGACGATCCGTTCCGCGACATCTCGGACGCGCTCGGCTTCTCGTATACGCTCGCCGGGGATTCGCCGTGCCGCGGGACCGGCGAGGGCGGCGCGGACATGGGAGCAGACAAGGGCGCGTGTGCCGGACAAGGCGGCAGCGTGCGCCGTGTCATTGTGGGCGCCGGAGAGTATCGGCTCGACGGGCTCTCGTTCGCCGGCGTTTCGTTCCTCGGGGGGGCCGGTGCGCAGAACACCGTGTTCCAGGGCGCCATGGTAGGGTTCAGAACCGGAGCGATCGTCTCGGGAGTGACGGTCGCGGGCGGGGGTGCGGCCTGTCTGCACGCAGGCGCCGGAGAGGACCCAACCTTCGCCGACTGCGCCTTTGTCGGCTCGGCCGGCGCCGGCGTCATCTGCGGCGGCGGCTCCCGGTTCGAGGCGTGCATCGTCGGCGATAACGCGGACGCCGGAATCGTGTGCCTCCCGAATGCCGCGCCGTCCTTCAGCGCCTGCGTGATCGCCGACAACGCCGCTGAGGGCATACGGGCGGACCATGGGCGTGTGACGCTCGACGCCTGCGAGATTCGCGGGAATCGTTCCGACGGGCTGAAGCTCTCCTCCATGGAAGCGGTGCTCCAGCGTTGCACGATTTCGGACAATGCGCGCATCGGCATCTCCGTGGGCGGAACGTCGCGTTGCGAGGAATGCACGGCCGAGGAGAACGG
>DHGK01000185.1 GCA_002402755.1 Planctomycetes bacterium UBA4800 | reverse complement strand
TCGACGACCGGCCGGCCCTGCGCTCCGCGGACGAAGGCCAGCGTGTTGGGGAGCTGCAGGCAATGCGTCTGGGCGTTGCCGATGACGCCGCGCGGGCCGAGCGCGCCGCCGGCCTTCCAGGCGCCGTCGCCGCCGAAGTTGGTGAGCGGGAAGGAGGGCTCGCCCTCGATCGCGCCGTACTGGAGCGCGATGACGCGCGACTCGATGCCGAGCTTCCTCGCGGGCTCGAGGCCGTGGGCGAGCCCCCAGGGCTCGGGCTCGAGGTCCTTGAACATCGTCAGGGCCTCGATGAACTCCTCGGGGCGGCCCCACTCGAGCTTTCCCGTCGTGCAGTACCGGTTCCACGCAGGCCAGCCGAACCACACCCAGTACACGAGCTCGATCCCGGGGCGCAGCCGGTCGAACATCGCGCGGTGCTCCGCGAGGAGCCGGACGAACTCCGCGTTGGTCGAGTCGGGGTACCCGCCCGGGTCGCTGTCGATGATGAGGACGCCGTCGGCGGCGGCGAGCGGCCGCATCTGCCGCTCGCGGCGGCGGATCATGCGATCGAGCGCCTCGCCGTCCCCCGGGTTGACGTGAAGGTTGCAGTGGTAGAAGTGCCGCTCCTGGAACGTGCTCTGCCCGGCGACGGCGTCGTGGGCGATGATGTTGGGGGCGAGCGTCAGGTAGACGCGCATGCCCATGTCGTGATGGAGCATGTCGATCACGCGGGCGAGCTTCTCAAGCTGCTCCCTGTCGCTCGGCGTCGGCGGCTCGGGCATGACGTCGAGCATCGGCCAGATGATGATCGTGTTGTAGCCGAGCTTCTTCAGGCCGCCCGTGTAGCCGCGCCAGTCATCGTAAGTCCAGGTCCGGGCGGCGTAGGGGTGCTTGTACGGCCAGTGCTGGTGAACGTACATGCCGATCATCGTCCCGCCGGGCGGCGGCGGGGCCGGAGCCGCCGGGGCGGCGCTCGAGCGAAGGAGGAGCGCGACGGCCGCGATGCGCGCCAGGCGCCTCACGAGCGGACGCATGACCTCGCCTCCCGCCGCGCCTACTTCGCCGGCGCGTTGAGCTCGCGCAGGCGGAGGTTGCGCCACCTGACCTCGGCGGGCGGGCTGCCCTGGAAGCTGTGGACCTGGAGGCCGAGGAAGCCCGTCTTCGTCATCGCATCGCTCACGGCCGCGACGGGCACGCCGTTGACCCAGGTGAGAATCGTGTCGCCCGTGCAGACGACGCGGAACGTGTTCCAGTCGCCGTCCTTGAACGCTGCCGTCGCGCGCTCGTCGCCGCGCTTCTCGCTGAGCCAGCGGCCGCGCCGCGCCTCGTCGTAGATGAGGCCGGCGGTCGTGCCCGTCGCGATCTCGACCTGGTAGCCGTGGACGCGGCCGTTCTGATACCCAGGCAGGCTGTTGCTCCGGATCTGGCAGCCCGAGTTGAGCCGGGAGTCGACCTTGACGTCGAAGAAGAGCTCGAAGTCGGTGTAGAGCTTCTTCGTGCAGAGGAACGAGTTCGGGCTTCCTTCCTTTGTCCTGCCGGCGATGCAGCCGTCCTCGACGCGGTACTCGGCCGTGCCGTTCTTCTGCTCCCAGCCCGCGAGCGTCGCGCCGTCGAAGATCGGCGCGAAGCCCGCGGCGTCGTCGTCGGGCAGCAGCTTGACCATGATGTTCTTGTAGCGGACGAGGCTCTTGGGGTCGTGGCCCTGGAGCGCGACGGTGCCGCGCGTGAGCCGGCGGTCGCGCCGCACGTTCTCGGGCTCGGTGTAGTCCACGGTGACGTTGCCGTTCACCTTGACGATGATGCGCTTCCCGCAGACGATGATGTGCTGCGTGAACCACTCGTTGTCCTTGGCGGGCGAGTCGTTCATGACATCCTGGACGCCGTACAGCCCGCCCGTCCGGCGCGGATCGGTGTGGGAGTTGTCGACCTGGATCTCGTAGCCCTTGCGGGGCCAGCCGGTTTCCTGGAACTCGGTGTGGATGTACATGCCGGAGTTCGCGCCCGGCGCGGTGAGGACATCGGCCTTGAACTCGAGGTTCTTGAAGCTCGCGTTCCCGACCGGCCCGGCGTAGAAGAGATGGCCGCGCGGGCCGTTGACCACGATCTCGCCGTCCTTGACGCTGAACGTCGCCGGATTCTCGCCTGCCTTCCAGCCGTCCAGGCTCTTGCCGTCGAAGAGCGCGTACCAGCCGTCCGCATCCGGAGCCGGCGCCGCGGCAAACGCGAGACCGGCAAGAACCGCGACCACACCGACGAGCGCTCGTGCGAGCATTCGACACCTCCTTTTTCTGGGGGTCTGTCATCGTACTCGCGCGGCGGCGCGAAGGAAAGGGCCGGCGCGGGCGAGCGGCGGAACGGACGCGCGGAAGTCCTCCTCACCCGCCGGACGCGGCCGTCCTGCGATAGGTGATCAGGAGCGCCGCCGGCGCCCGGGGCGCTTCCAAGGCGATCCCTTCTTCCATGAGCTTCCGTCCGGTCGCGCTCCAGGAGCGATCCGAGTCCGCATCCGCGAGCTGGTAATCCGCGTCGGGCACGAGCCCGCGGAGCACGACGCGGCGCGAGGCCTCCGGGCAGTCCTTGCGCCGGAAGGCCTGGACGAAGCCCTCGCCCGAGTCCGGCCGGTCGAACTGCCACGCCATCCACGCGTCGTTCCCCTTGCGGTACTCGCTGAGCGGCCAGAAGTCGCCGAAATAGCACGGCGACACCTCGCGCCATTCGCGCACGAGCTTTCGCAGGAGATCGTAGTCCAGATCCCGCCGGCGCGTGTCGCAGCCGAGCGTGAACTCGGGCGACATCTGGCTCCGGATCAGGTAGGGATCGATCTCGATGAACCCCGTTCCGTTGAACGGCATCCAGAACGAAATGCCGTAGGTGTGGTTCTGCTCGCCGACCGGCTCGAACAGGTAATCGCTGCGCAGAAGCGGCACGGCGCGCCGAAGCGTCTCCAGATCGTTGCGCCGGCCGCCCGAGGCGCAGGAGTCGATGAGCATCCCCGGCCGCCGCCGCAGGAGCTCGTCCCAGTACGCCAGGTAGCCCTCGACGTGCCGGATCTCGTTGATGCCCTGGCGGTCCTCGGCTTCCTCGACGCGCCAGAAGGGAAGCGGGTCGATGTTGAAGTCCTGCCGGTAAAGGTCGATCCCCTCCGCGGTCATGAGGCGGTCGATGTGGTCGGCCAGCCACGCGCGGCACTCGGGGTCGCCGATCCTGAGCAGCCCGCCGGACCGCCCGCCGAAGATCCACTCGGGGCGGTTCTCCGCAAGGTACGTGCCCGCGGCGACGCGCTCCGGCTCGAACCAGACGATCGTCCCGATGCCGTGCCCGCGGCAGAAATCGCTGACCTCGCGGATTCCCCGGGGCCAGCGCGCGCGCTCGACCTCCCAGGTGCCGGTGCGCGGCCACCCGCCGTCGCCGCACTGATACCAGCCGGCGTCCTGCCACCAGTAATCGAGCGGAATCTTCTCCTCGAGGTACCTTCGCAGGAAATGCAGCTCCTCGGCGGCGTTGGTGATGATGCCCGGATACAGGTTCCCGTTGCACGCGGCCGCCTGCGGCCGCAGCGGCTTGCCGCCGGGCCGCGGCAGGTTGTGGCGGATCATCCACGCCCGCCACACGTTCTGCGCCCGGTGCCAGTCGCCCTCGTAGAACTGGAGCACGGCGAGGGGGCTTCGCGCTTCCTCTCCCGGATGCAGCCGGAACGAGGTCGTTTCCTGCCCGCCCGAGATCCGGACGGCGCCGTCCTGCCGGCAGACGAAATCCGCGGCCCACTGTCCCGCCCAGCCGACCACGGCGATCACTCCGCCGCGGCCGCCCGTCTCCAGGTTGAAGTAGGGAAGGTTGCTGTTGGTCGGCCGCCCTCCCTGCGTGGTGATTCGCTTCGATGACCCCGGCGCCAGCACGGCTTCGAGCGGCTCGTAGTCGTTCGCGGCGCAGATGCTCCCCACGAAATGGTGCAGTACGCACTCGCGCTCGCCGTTGCGTGCCACGCACACATCGAGCGGCCGGATCGACTCCAGGAGCGGCGTGTCCGCCCGCCCCGTGTTCTTGAAGAAGAGCGTCCACTCCACGGTGGGGAAACCTGCGTACTCGACGCGCACGCACCGCACGACGAGTCCGGTCGCGGGGTCGCGGTACGACTGGACGGCGCGCGTGCGCCCGCCCTCCGGCTTCTCGATCGTCTCGTCGAGCGACCAGGCGGGGAGGAGCTCGTCGGAAGGCTTGCCGTCGTAGTAGAAGAAGAAGGGCAGCCGGCCCGCCTCCCTCGCCGGCGCGCCGGCGTCGAGGATCGGGAAATCCCCGAGCCGCAGCTCCCGCCCGTCTGCCAGGATGACCTTGGCTTCCGCCCAGGCCGCCTGGTCGCTGTTGACGTTGTCGCCGCCGTTGCCGACGGCCAGGATGAACTGTGCGGCCCCGTCGAGGTCGGCCGAGACCGGCGCGCCCGGCTCCCCGCGGCGCATGATCGGCGAGCGGCACCGGTCCTTCCCGGCCGCGAAGACCTTGAACTCGGCGCTGCCGCCGCTCCAGTTCCCGTTGGTGTCGATCCCGACCGTGGCGTGGAATCGGCGGGCGGGGCCCGGCAGCCGCACGAGGATCCGGCTCACCGCATGGCAGTAGATCCCGTGCTCGAAACTCCGCGTCGCGATTCGGAGCGGCTGTCCGTCGCGTCCGTTCCGCTGCACGGGGCCGTAGTTGGCAAGGATTTCCAGGCTCGGCGCGGCCGGCTCGCGCGGTGCGGCCGCGCCGGCGGCCGCCCTGACGAAATGCGCCCCGGTCCATTCGCGCGCCAGGGCCAGCTCTCCGGGCGCCGGCGCAACTGCACGGGCCGAATGCGCCGCGCCGAGCAACGCCGCCAGAACCACGATCCGCCGCATCCGTGTCATCGTCGATGCTCCTTCAGCCGGGGGC
>DHGK01000353.1 GCA_002402755.1 Planctomycetes bacterium UBA4800 | reverse complement strand
CGTTCTTCGCCATCAACCATTTCTTCATGGTGGGAAGCTCCTACTGGAACTTCGCGTTCGGCCTGCACCCGGGCGAGGCCGCGGGCGATGCCGAGGGCATGCAGACCATGGACGACATCGCGGACAACATGGCGTATCTGCTCAGGGCCCTGGAGAACGCGCCGCGCGCGTAGGACGCCGTCACGCGCGGTCGGACGGCGCGCCCGCGCCTCCGGCCGGCGCCGGCGGCGCGCTCGTGTCGCCGGCCGCAGCCGGCCCGCCGCCCGCATCCCCGGCCGGCGCCCGTGTGGTCCCCCACCGCCTGAACCACGCGATCAGGTACTTCTTCGTGTACCAGGTGCCGGCCAGGATCAGGACCAGCGTGAACGCCGCGACCCAGTAGAACTCCGAGGACGGTTTCTTGAGGAGCTTGCCCCACGCGGCATACATGAGCGACATGGGAATCATGCCGAAGAACGTGGCCAGGAGGTAGTTCCCGAGACGCATCTTGAGCGCGCCCGCCAGCAGGTTCGTGATGACGAAGTTGGAGAACGGAAAGGCGCGCAGAAGGAAGATCACCACGAACTGCTTGTCGGCCGGGATGTTCAGGCGCGCGAGCCTCGACCGGCGCCGCAGGCGGTCGGCGGCGGGCGCGAGGAGCGTCTTCGCGAGCCAGAAGTTGAGCCAGGCGCCGATCGTCGAGGCGACGGTCGAGAGCGCCGTCCCGGCGGCGACGCCGTACAGGAGCCCGGAGACGAACGCGACCGGCCACCTCGGAAGGAAGAGAAGCGGCGTGAACGTGCCCACGGCGAGGATCAGCACGGGCCCCCAGACACCGAGCCGCTCGGCGAGCGCGCCCACCTTCTCCTTGGAGCAGTACTCGCCGAGGGGCGTCAGGAACGCCGCGGCAAGGGCCGCCGCGGCGATGGCCATGAACACGACCAGGCGCGCGATGCCCCGCGGCTCGTCCTCGAGCTCCTTGCGCTCCTCGGCCGCACGTTCGTCCGCGCGTTCGTCCACGCGTCACGCCTCCCGCCGTTCGCCGCCGCCGCCGGCCGCCGCCGCGCCGTCCCGCGCGGCCGCGCCGCCGCGCGCCGCCCGCACGGCATCGAGCGAGTATAGCACCAGCGCGGTCCAGATCATGACGATCGCGATCCGGTGGTGGCGCGCGAACTCCTCCTTGTACGCGAGGACTCCGAGGAGAAACATCCCGGTCGGCGTCAGATACTGGATGAACCCCACCGTCGTGAGCCTGATCCTGCGCGCCCCGAACGCGAACGTCAGGAGCGGGAGCGCCGTCACGATGCCGGTGCCGGCAAGCAGCGCCGGCACGTGGGCGGGGGCCCGCTCGGGCGCCGCCCACGGCGCGGCGCCCACCCAGGCCAGGTACGCCAGGGCCGGCGCGAGCAGCACCGCCGTCTCCAGGAAGAGGCCGGGAAGCGCCTCGTAGCACGCCGTCTTGCGGACGAGGCTGTAGAACGCGAAGGTCAGCGCGAGGATGAGCGCGATCGACGGGAACTCGCCGCCGCACGCGGTGAGGTACGCGACGCCCGCGGCGGCGAGCGCGATCGCGACGAGCTGCCACGGCCGGAAGCGCTCCTTCAGGAAGAGGCAGCCGAGCGCCACGTTGACGAGCGGATTGATGTAGTACCCGAGGCTGCACTGGAACACGCGCCCGGTGTTGACCGCCGTGATGAACGTGAACCAGTTGGCGCCGAGAAGCAAGCCCGCGCCGATGAAGGTCGCCAGCGCGCGGGGCGACCGGAGCGCGGCGGCGACCTCCCCGAACCGCCGCGTCGCGCCGAGCACGGCCGCCGCGAACAGCATCGTCCAGACGATGCGGTGCGCCATGATCTCCGCCGGCGGCACGACCGCGATGGCTTTCCAGTAGACGGGCAGGAGCCCCCACGTGACGAAGGCGAAGACCGCCGCGGCGACGCCGATTCTGACCTGGCCGTGAGCGGAGGGCACGGGGATCGTCTCACCTGCAACGCGCGCGGCCGAGCCCGGGCACCGCCGCCCGCGGGCGCCGCGACCGCCGCAGAGACTGAAGGGCCGGCAGGCGGGCGCGACGCTCGCGCCCGCAGGGGGCATCATAGCGAACGGCCGCCCCGGCCGCAAACCGCCGGGCCGCGCGGCGGCGAATCCGGCCCCCTGGATTGCGCGGCCGGGATTGGCTACAGTTGAGGCTCGACGATGCGGTGCGGGGGCCGCATCGAATGGAAACGCGAGGACCGCCATGACCTCCAGACTGTGCTCCGCCGTGTTCGCCGCGTCGCTCCTGTGCTCGTGCGCCGCCCCGAGCCGCGCCGAGCAGCCCGCGCGCGACGCGGTGCTCGCCGCCAAGCAGCGGATCGACCGCATCCTCACGAAGAACGTCGTGCCGTTCTGGCATCCCGGCGTCCTCGACACCGAGCACGGGGGCTACAAGCTCAATCACGACACGGCGGGCGCCTACCGGGGCCCGGCCGACAAGCACATCGTCACGCAGGCCCGGACGGTCTGGTTCTTCGCGCGCCTCTCGCGATCGGCCTACGGCACGAAGGCGCACCTCGAGGCCGCGGCGCACGGCTACAAGTTCCTCCGCGACCGCATGTGGGACGAGGAATTCGGGGGCTTCTACTGGGCGGTCGACGCCTCCGGCGCGCACGCGCGCCTGACCGACAAGCACCTCTACGGCCAGAGCTTCGGCCTGTACGCGCTCTCGGAGTACTACATCGCGACCAAGGACCCGGAGGCCGAGGCGCTCGCCCGAAAGCTCTTCGCGCTGATCGAGACCCACGCGTACGACCGCACGTTCGGCGGCTACGTCGAGACGTTCGCGCCGGACTGGGCGCCCCGGACCGCCGGCCGCAACTACATGGGCGTCGAGACCGGGCTCAAGCTCATGAACACGCACCTCCATCTCCTGGAGGCGCTGACGGCGTACTACGCCGCGACCAAGGACCCCCTGGCGCGCGAGCGCCTCCACGACCTCGTCCTGATCCAGAGCTCGACCGTCGTCCGCGGCGAGATCGGCGCGTGCACCGACAAGTTCGAGCGCGACTGGACGCCGCTCGCGGGACCGGAGTACGACCGCGTGTCCTACGGGCACGACCTGGAGAACGTGTGGCTGCTCATCGCCGCGCGCAACGCGCTCGAGCTCTCGAACGCGCCCCTGATGGGCGTCTACGGCGCGCTCTTCGCCTACTCGCACGCGTACGGCTACGACGCGGAGCACGGCGGCTTCTACGACTCCGGGCCTTTCAACGCGCCCGCGGACCGGCGGCAGAAGACCTGGTGGGTGCAGGCCGAGTGCATGCTGAGCGCCCTGTGGATGTACCGCCTGACCGCCGACCCGGAGTACTTCGAGTGCTTCCGGAAGACGCTCGACTGGATCGACACGCGACAGGCCGACTGGCGCGGCGGCGACTGGCACGCGGACATCCTCCCGGACGGCGCGCCGAGCGGCGCGAAGGCCGGCCCCTGGAAGAGCCCGTACCACAACGGCCGGGCGCTGCTGGAGGCGAGCGAGATCCTCGAGGACCTGCTCGACGCGATCCAGGACTGAGGCGCGGCGCCCGGGGCGGGCCGGCGCGCAGCAGCCGCCGGCGGCTCCGCAATCTCCGGCGATCGTGCCGCGGCATCGCGCCTCCCCCCCGTAAAACGCATTATTGACACGTCTCCCCCCGTCCTGTAACGTTGCCGGCTTGGTCTCTTTCAGGGAGATCGCGTATGGAGCTTACCGTCCGGCAGGCAGCCAGGCTCTTGGACCTTTCCGAGAGAACGGTCCACCGCATGGTGGCCCGGGGCGAACTGCCCGCCTACCAGGTTCACGATCAGCACCGCTTCAACCGCACCGAGCTCCTGGAGTGGGCGCTCGCCAACCGCGTCGCCGCCGTCGATGCCATCCTCAAGGAGAGCACGCCCGAGGGAGGAATCGCGCTGCCGACCCTCGACGAGGCGCTGGCCGCGGGCGGCATCGTCTACGATCTGGAGGGCGCGGACAAGCCGTCGGCCCTGAAGGCCCTCGTGTACGCGATGCCGCTTCCCGAGAACGTCGACCGCGAGCTGCTCCTGCGCGTCCTCACCGCGCGCGAGGCGCTCGGCTCGACCGGCATGGGCGAGGGGATCGCCGTGCCGCACGTGCGCAACCCCATCGTCCTGCGCGTGCCGACGCCGCAGGTGACGCTGTGCTTCCTCGCAAAGCCCATCGACTTCCAGGCCGTCGACGGCAAACCCGTCTTCGCGCTCTTCTCGCTCGTGAGCCCGACGGTGCGCACGCACCTCCACCTCCTGTCGCGGCTCGCCTTCGCGCTCCAGGACCCCGGCTTCAAGGCGATGCTCGACCGCCGCGGCCGGCCGGAGGAGATCGCCGCCGCGATCCGCCGCATCGAGGCCGGCCTCGCGGAACGCCCCGCCGCGGCCCCCGCCTCGCCTGACGAGGCCGGCGGCCTATGATGGACTGCTTCCTGCTGGCTTGTGCGGTGCTGCTCTGCGGCGGCGCGGGGGCGGCCCTCCTGCGCGCGTTTCCCGCGGCGAGCGCCGGGCTCGGCGCCGGCAGCGCCGTCCTCGGGGCCTTGCTCGGCCTCGCCTCCGCGATCGAGTGCCTCCGCCTGAACGGCTCGTACGAGCGCTCGTTTCCGTGGGACATGCCCTTCGGAAGCCTGACGATCGGCATGGACGGACTCTCGGCCTTCTTCTGCCTCGTCATCTTCGGCCTCGCCGCGCTGACGGCGGTGTACGGCTTCGGCTATCTCCGCCGGGAGCGCGGCAGGACGGGCCTTGCGTGGTGCTGGTTCAACGTGCTCGTCCTCGGCATGGCGCTCGTCGCCGTGGCGCGCAACGGCCTTCTGTTCCTGATCGCGTGGGAGGTCATGTCGCTGTCCTCGTTCTTCCTCGTCGCCCACGAGGCGGAGAAGCCCGAAGTCAGGAAAGCGGCGTGGACCTACCTCGTCGCAACGCATATCGGCGCCGCGTTCGTCCTGGCGATGTTCGTCCTGCTCGGCACGGCCGCGGGTTCGCTCGATTTCGAGGACATGGCGAGCCTGAAGGGCGCCGGGCGCGAATTCGCCGCGCTCATCTTCGCGCTCGCCGTGATCGGCTTCGGCACCAAGGCCGGCTTCTTCCCGCTCCACGTGTGGCTGCCCGAGGCGCACCCCGCGGCGCCGAGCCACGTTTCGGCCCTGCTCTCGGGCGCGATGATCAAGACCGGCCTGTACGCGCTCCTCCGGTGCCTGAGCTTCGTCGGCCCGCCCGAACCGTGGTGGGGCTGGCTCCTCATCGGCATCGGCATCGTCTCGGGCCTGTTCGGCGTCGTGTCCGCGCTCGCCCAGCACGACCTCAAACGCCTGCTGGCCTACCACAGCGTCGAGAACATCGGCATCGCCGCGCTGGGGCTCGGCCTGGGGCTCCTGGGGTGGAGCGCCGGGAACTGGACGCTGGCCGCGCTCGGCTTCGCCGGCGCGCTGCTCCACGTCCTCAACCACGCGGTGTTCAAGGGACTCCTCTTCCTGTGCGCGGGAAGCGTCCTGCATGCGACGGGAACGCGCGCGATCGAGCGCCTGGGCGGCCTGTCCGCGCGCATGCCGGTCACTGCGTTCACGTTCTTCGTCGGCGCCGCGGCGATCTGCGGCCTGCCGCCCCTGAACGGGTTCGCGAGCGAGTTCCTGATCTACCTCGGCGCCTTCAAGGGCGTCATGCTCGCCGATGCCGGCATTGCCGTTCCCGCGGCCGCGCTCGTCGCGGCGCTCGCACTGATCGGCGGCCTCGCCGCGGCGTGCTTCGCGAAGGCCTTCGGCGTCGTGTTCCTCGGCGAGGGCCGGAGCGAGGACGCCGCGCGCGCCCGCGAAGGCCCGTTGGCAATGCGCGGGCCCATGCTGGCGCTCGCCGCCGCGTGCGTTGCCATCGGCCTGGGCGCCTTCGCCCTGATGCCGTTCCTCGCGCCGGCGGTGGGGATCATCACCGGGACGCCGGCCGAGCTCTTCGCGCAGCCGCTCGCCGAGGCGGGGCGGCTCCTCCTCGTGATCGCGCTCGCGTCCGCGGCGCTCATCCTCGCGACCGCGCTCGCGGCGCTCCTCCGCGCGCGGCTCCTGCGCGGCCGCGCGGTGACGCGGGCTGCGACGTGGGATTGCGGCTACGCCGCCCCGACCGCGCGCATGCAGTACACGGGCTCGTCGTTCGCCCAGCCGCTGCTCGACCTCTTCCGGCCGTTCCTGCGCGTGCGGACCGAATTGCGGCCGCCCGAGGGGCTCTTCCCGAAGAAGGCGTCGTTCGCCACGCACGCCGACGACGCGGCCCGCGAGCGGATCTTCGCGCCGATCTTCGCCTTCGTCGACTCCCTGTTCTCCAGGCTGCGGTGGGTGCAGGAAGGGCGCGTCCACGTGTACGTGCTCTACATCGCGCTGACCCTGCTCGCGCTGCTCGTGTTCGCGTTGTGAGGCCCGGCCATGCGGATCGAATCGGCGGTGCATTTCGCGGCGGCGCTCGTCCTCGCCCCGCTGCTCCTCGGCATCATCAACCGCACCAAGGCCCTCGCCGCCGGCCGCGCGGGACAGCCGCTCCTCCAGCCGTACTTCGACATCATCAAGCTCCTCCGGAAGGGCGCGGTCTACAGCCGCACGACGACCTGGGTCTTCCGCCTCGGCCCCGCCGCCGGCCTCGCGGCCGTGACGCTCGCGCTCGCCTTCGTCCCCTTCGGCGGCGCGCCCGCGCTCCTCGCCTTCAGCGGCGACTTCCTCCTCGTCGTCTACCTGCTCGCCGCCGCGCGCTTCGCGACCGTCGTCGCGGCGCTCGACACGGGATCGAGCTTCGAGGGCATGGGCGCGAGCCGCGAGGTGCAGTTCTCGGCGCTCGCCGAGCCGGCGCTCCTCCTCGGCATCATTGCGGTCGCGCGCGCCGCGCCCGGCGCCGCCTCGCTGAGCGCGTGCCTGGGCGCGGTCGACGGGCGGGCGTGGGCGGCCTCCGGGCCGGCGCTGGCCCTCGCCGCCGCGGCCTGGCTCATCGTCTTTCTCGCCGAGAACGCGCGCATTCCGGTCGACGACCCGGCCACGCACCTGGAGCTGACGATGATCCACGAGGTGATGGTGCTCGATCACGGCGGGCCCGACCTCGCGTACATTCTCTACGGCGCCGCGCTCAAGATGTGGGTGCTGGGCGCGCTGCTCGCCGCCGTGCTCGTCCCCGTCAGGACCGGCGCGTGGGCCGTGGATTGCGCGGCCGCCGCGGCCGGCATGATCCTCCTCGCCGTCCTGGTCGGCGCCATCGAGTCGTCGATGGCCCGGCTGCGCCTCGTGCGCGTGCCGCAGCTTCTCATCGCCGCGAGCGCGCTCTCCGTGCTCGCGCTGATCCTGCTCATGAGGTGACCGCGTGCACGGCATGACCGACGGCATCATGGCGGCGCTGCTCGTCCTCAACCTCGCGCTCCTGGGGACGAGCCGCCTCGCGTTCTGCATCACGCTCGTCGCGGCGCAGGGCGTGCTCACGGGGCTGCTGCCCCTCGTCTCGTCGTCCGGCGTGACGCTCAGGACCCTGTTCCTCGCGGCGGCCGTGATCGCGCTCAAGGGCGTCGTCTTCCCGCGGCTCCTCTCGAACGCCATTCGCGGCGCGGACGTGCGGCGCGAGGTCGAGCCCTACGTCGGCTGGGGGCTCTCGCTGCTCCTCGGCCTCGGGCTGCTCGGGATCTCGTTCTGGCTCGGCGCCAAGCTGCCGCTGCCCGCCGCGGCGCCCGAGGCCGCGCTCGTCGTCCCCGGCGCAATCTGCACGATCCTGATCGGCCTCTTGGTGATCGTGAGCCGCAAGAAGGCCGTGACGCAGGTCGCCGGTTACCTCGTGCTGGAAAACGGCATCGCCGCCTTCGGCCTGGCGGTCGTCCCGGATGTCCCGCTTCTCATCGAGCTGGGCATCCTGCTGGACGTCTTCGTCGCGGTGTTCGTCATGGCGATCATGATCTACCGCATCAGCCAGGAGTTCGATCACATCGATGCGGACCGGCTGAGCGCACTGAAAGGATGAGCGTGCCCATGCCCGGCGACGTCCTGTGGCTCGTCATCGCGCTTCCCGCCGCGGGAAGCCTGCTGTGCCTGGCGCTGCCGTCGGCGCGCGCGATCCTCGCCGCGACGGCGGCGGGCGTGCCGGCGATCGCCACCGCATCGGGCGCGGTCGTCTGGCAGGTCTTCGCGCAGGGGCCGCTCATGACCACGGGCCGGTGGCTCCACCTGGACGCGCTCTCGGCCTACCACCTCGCCGTCATGATGCTGATCTTCGCGCTGAGCTCGGTCTTCGCGCGCGTGTACTTCGGCGCCGAGCCGGTGCCGCTCTCGCGGCGGCGCGCGCGGCGCTTCGGCGCGCTCTGGTACGGGGCGCTCGCCGCGATGGCGCTCGTCGTCCTCTCCAACAACCTGGGCATCATGTGGGTGGGCGTCGAGGCGACGACGCTGCTCACGGCCTTCCTGATCTGCCTGCACGTCTCGCCCGTGTCGCTCGAGGCGACGTGGAAGTACCTGATCGTGTGCTCGGTGGGCGTCGCCTTCGCGTTCATGGGGACGCTCCTCATGGGCTCGGCGGCGGCCGCCTGCAGCCTCGGCGGCACGCAGTTTCTCAACTGGACGTACGTGCACGACATCGCGCCCCGGCTCGATCCGAAGGTCGTCAAGCTCGCCTTCATCTTCCTGCTCGTGGGCTACGGCACGAAGGCCGGCCTCGCGCCGCTCCATAGCTGGCTCCCGGATGCGCACAGCCAGGCGCCGGCGCCCGTCTCGGCGCTGTTCTCCGGTTTCCTGTTGAACACGGCGCTGTACTGCATCATGCGCTTCATCCCGATCGTCGAGATGGCGACCGGCAACGCCGGCTGGAGCCGCGGGCTGCTGGTCTTCTTCGGGCTGTTCTCGATTCTCCTGGCCGCGGCGTTCATCCTCGCGCAGCACGACCTCAAGCGGCTGCTGGCCTACCATAGCGTCGAGCACCTCGGCATCATCGCCGTGGGGCTGGGCCTGGGCCCCCTGGGCTCGTTCGCGGCGCTCTTCCACACGCTCAACCACTCGGTGTGCAAGGCGCTCGGGTTCTTCAGCGCCGGCCGCGTGGGCCAGATCTACGGCACGCACGACATGCGCCGGATCACGGGCGCCCTCAAGGCGCACGCGCTCTGGGGCGCGGGGCTCTTCGGCAGCATCCTGGCCCTGATCGGCCTGGCGCCCTTCGCGATCTTCCTGAGCGAGTTTCTGATCGTGAAGGCCGCCGCCGAGACCAGGGCCTACGGCACGCTCGTCATCTTCCTCGCCGGCGCCGGCGTGGTCTTCATCGGCGCCCTGCGGCACGCGATCGACATGGCATGGGGCACGCCCGCGGCCGCGCCCGCCCCGCGGCGGACGTCCGTGCTCGAGGGGGCGCTCGTCGTGGCGCCGCTCGCGCTGCTGCTCGTCCTCGGGCTGTGGATGCCGCGGCCCTTCCAGGACATGCTCTCGTCCGCGGCGCGCATTCTGGGAGGAGCGGCGCAATGAGCGGCAGCCCGTTGCTCATGTTCGAACACGGCGGCGTCGCGGCGCTCGATCGGGTGCCCGAGCTCGGTGTCGGGGAATTCCGCGCGCACGTCCTGGACGCGGTCAACGGCGGCGCCCGCATCGCGACGTTCTTCGGGCGGCCCGCCCCGGGCGGCGCCGTGCGCCTCCTGGCCGTACTGGCCGAGGAGTACAGCGGAATCCTGCAGGCGGCCTCGACGACGGTGTACGACTCCTACAGCGCGCTCACGCCCGAGTGCCCGCAGGCCCACTGGTTCGAGCGCGAGATCGCCGAGCAGTGGGGCGTCGTGCCGCGCGGCCACCCGTGGCTCAAGCCAATTCGCTTCCATCGCGCCTACCGCGACGGCAAGGACGCCTGGCGCCGCGCCGAGGCGCCGGTCGCCGGCGTCGCGGACTTCTTCCGCATGGAAGGCGAGGAGATCCACGAGGTCGCCGTCGGGCCCGTGCACGCCGGCATCATCGAGCCCGGGCACTTCCGGTTCCAGTGCCACGGCGAGAACGTGTTCCACCTCGAGATCTCGCTGGGCTACCAGCACCGCGGCATCGAGCGGCGGCTCCGCGGCGGGCCGAGCGCCCGCACGCTCCCGTACATGGAGACCCTCGCCGGCGACACGAGCATCGGCCACGCGCTCGCCTGCTGCGAGGCGCTGGAGGCGCTCGCGGGCGCGCACGTGCCGGCGCGGGCGCATGTCCTGCGCGGCGTGGCGCTGGAAATCGAGCGGCTCGCCAACCACACCGGCGACCTGGGCGCGCTGGCCGGCGACGTCGGCTTTCTGCCGACCGCATCGTACTGCGGCCGCATTCGCGGCGATTTTCTCAACATGACCGCGGTCATCTGCGGCAACAGGTTCGGTCGCGGCCTCGTGCGCCCCGGCGGCGCGGCCTTCGACCTGGCCGACGAGCACGTGCAGGATCTCGAGCGCCGCCTGCAGGCCGCCGAGCGCGATGCCGCCGGCGCGATCGAACTCCTCTGGCACAGCAGCTCGGTCATGGGCCGGTTCGAAGACACGGGCGCCGTCACGGCCGAGACCGCCCAGGCGCTCGGCCTGGTCGGCCCCGCCGCGCGCGCCTGCGGCATCGAGCGCGACGTGCGCCACGATTTCCCGCTCGGCATCTTCAGGTACGCGCAGATTCCCGTCTCGACGTTCGGGAGCGGCGATGTCTTCGCGCGCGCGTTCGTGCGCGCGCTCGAGATCCAGCGTTCGATCGCGTTCCTGAAGTCGCAGCTCGGCATGTTGAGCGCGGGCCCCGTGCTCGCGCCGGTCGGGCCGTGCGCGCCGAACGCGCTCGCCGTGGCGCTGGTCGAGGGCTGGCGTGGGGAGATCTGCCACGCGTGCATCACGGACGAGGCCGGCCGCATCGCCCACTACAAGGTCGTCGACCCCTCGTTCCACAACTGGATGGGCCTGGCCATGGCGATGCGCGGCCAGCAGATCTCCGATTTCCCGCTCTGCAACAAGAGCTTCAATCTGTCCTACTGCGGCCACGATCTGTGAGGCACGAGCATGTGGAAGGTCCTCCTCGCGCGCCTTCGCCAGAAGCACAGGACGATCGGCTATCCGCGCCGCGCGCCCGTCCTGCCCGAGCGCTTCCGCGGCCTGCCCGCGATCGATGACGGGAAGATCGCCGATGCGCGCGCCGCGATCGAGGCCTGCCCGGCGAACGCGCTGGCACAGGACCCCGGCGGCCGCCTCCGCCTCGACATGGGTCGCTGCATCTTCTGCGGCGAGTGCGAACGGGCCTGCCCGGGCGGCGGGATCGCGTTCGGCCGCGAATACCGCCTCTGCGCGCGGACGCGCGAGGACCTGGTCATCACGGCCGAGGGCCGGCGGCGCGCCGATGCGCTCGGCGCGGAGGCGCGGCGGCTCTTCGGCCGGTCGCTCAAGCTCAGGCAGGTCAGCGCCGGCGGCTGCAACGCCTGCGAGGCCGACACGAACGTCCTGACGACGGTCG
This sequence comes from Planctomycetes bacterium UBA4800, assembly GCA_002402755.1. Taxonomy (GTDB): domain Bacteria; phylum Planctomycetota; class UBA8108; order UBA8890; family UBA8898; genus UBA8898. The sequence goes on along the minus strand of DHGK01000353.1, from coordinate 1,608 downwards.
TCTTCGATCTGGGCCGCTTCGGCGTCCAGTTCGTGGCCTCGCCGCGCCACGCCGACGGCCTGCTCGTTACCGGGCCGGTCACGAGGAACATGGAGTCGGCGCTGCGCGCGACCTACGAGGCCGTGCCCGCGCCGAAGATCGTCATCGCGGCCGGCGCCTGCGCGATCTCGGGGGGCCTCTTCGCGGACCACGACGAGGTCCGCCGCGGCGCCGGCGACATCCTGCCCGTCGACGTCTTCATCCCGGGCTGCCCGCCGCACCCCATGACGATCCTGGACGGAGTCCTGCGGGCGCTCGGCAGGATCGAGTGAAGGGAGCGCGCACGGCGCGGCCCTGCGCGACACGTCCGGACGCGGCGTTGATCACGCCGGCATCCTACTTGCCCTCGAGCGCGTAGCGCGCGATGTGCGTCTTGTCCTTGACGAAGAGCGCGCCGTCCGCGAGCGCCGCGTGCGACCACACGCCGTCGCCGGCGCCCTCGAGGCGCGCAAGCACCCGGCAGCTTCCCGGATCGGCGGCGACAAGGAGCACGCTGCCTTTCGCCGTCAGGACGAGGAGCGTGTTCCCGGCGCTCGCCATGCTCGCGTACTCGCCCAGGCCGCCCTCGCCCATCCATTGCACCTTGCCGTCCCGCATGTCGATGCAGGCGAGCGCGCCCTTCTTCTCCCGCGCGAGTCCGTAGAGGAAATCGCCGTGCGGAATCGGCGACGGCATGAAGAAGGTCGCGTTCTCGGCGCTCCAGACCGGCGCGGCATTCCAGGCGGCGCCCGACTTCGCGACCCGCACGCACAGCGTGGGCTGCTCGTAGCCGCCGATGACGACGGTGTCGCCCCGGACGATCGGCGTGACGATGCCCTGCTCGTACTTCACCCTGTAGTCGACGCTCCAGAGCGTTGCGCCCTTGGCGGGATCGACGCCCACAAGCTGCGTGCGCGTGAGCGCGACCACCTGGCGAGTTCCCGCCAGATCCGCGGCAACGGGCGACGAGTAGCTCGGCTCCAGCTCGGCGGCCTTCCAGACGAGCGCGCCCGTGTCCTTATCGAACGCGGCGAGCGCGCCATCGCCCTCCGTGCCGATCCAGGCCAGACAGAGCTTCCCCTCGATGAGGGGCGAGGCCGCCGCGCCCCAGAGCGGGTACGGCTTCTTGAACTCGCCGGAGAAGTCCTTGCGCCACGCGAGCTTCCCGGAGGCGAGGTCGTAGCAGCTCAGGACGCCGGCGATGCCCTGGAGGTACGCCTTGCCGCCGGCGATCGACGGCGTCGAGAAGGGTCCCTTGCCGTGGACCTTGGAGTACTCCTCGGGCTTGAACGGCGCGTCGTACGCGTCCGTCCAGAGCTCGGCGCCGGTGCGCGCATCGAGGCAGAGGATGGTCTCCTTCTCGCCGCGCCGGCAGAACACGATGACCTTGCCATCGGCGACCACGGGTCCCGAGTAGCCGGCGCCGGCCGGGACCTTCCACACCTCCTTGAGCGCCGGATTCGCGGGCAGCACCGCGCCCGGCGCGCTGCCGTCGCGGTTCGGCCCGCGCCACTGCGGCCAGTCCTGCGCCCGCAGCCCGGCGGCAAGAAACCACGCGGCGAGACATACGGCGGCAACGCCTGCAGTGCG
>DHGK01000279.1:1764-9469 GCA_002402755.1 Planctomycetes bacterium UBA4800 | reverse complement strand
GCCGGCTACGGCCGGCGCCTGCAGGACCACGGGGTCGCCGACCCTGGAGCGTGGCGGGCCGCCCGGCGCGCGCGGTCTCCCACGCCCGAGGCCCTATCGTCTTCCCGGCCACTCACTTGGGAAGCTCGAAGACGACCGCAGGCTAGGCGCGAGCGCCGAGATTAATAGATTAATTATAGGACATCATCGGCGTGCCTTGCCATAAGTCGTTGTGCTACCACTCTTTCCGGATTGCGATCTCCGCTCACCGGCCCCCGATTTTTTCCTTGCGTATTGTCCCCGACCCCGTTACCCTATGTCCCCTAATACTTTACGCGCGCACTGCCGCGCGCGTCGAGTTCGGCGGGCGCTGAATTTGGAATGCGAAAGAAGAGGAGTGAAGTCCGATAGAACATTTCATGGGGCAACGAAACACGGCAACTCCAACCTACCTATCCCTACGCTCCAAACGGTAGGTTCCTCCTTTTTCCTCGTTTATTTCAGACCCAAACAACCTCCTCATCGAGTAGGGACGGTGAGGAGCTTTTTTTTCGCTGCGGATTCGTGACCTGAAGGGTCCGGATGCCGGACCGCCCGAGCGCCGCCATGCCATCGCGACCGACCGTCTGGACAGAGATTGCGCGCTTCATGAACGGCGAGGACCGCGCCGCCCTTCCGGCGGCGTGCCGGTTCGTGCTCCGCCCCGCGCGGCCGCTCCTGTCGGCCTTCCGCAAGTTCCTGCGCGACCGGTCCTTCGATCAGGCCACGGGCCTCGCGTTCGTGACCATCGTCTCGATGATCCCGGCGGGCGTGCTCCTCGTCTTCTTCATGAAGGCCTTCGGGCTCCAGGCCTACTGGGGCGAGTTCAGACAGGGCATCCTGGACAACCTGGTCGAGGGCACGTTCAAGCAGGACCTGGCCGGCTGGCTCGGCGAGGTCGAGAAGGATCCGCTGTCGACCCGCATCGGCACCCCTCTCTTCGTGTTCGCGGTCGGCGCGCTGATCTTCACGGCGGTCTGGCTGCTGGAGGCCAGCGAGCGGGCGTTCAACTTCATCTGGCGGACCGCGCGCAAGCGCTCGCGCCTGCAGCGCTTCATGGTGTTCTGGTCCGTGCTGACGGTGAGCCCTTTTCTGCTGGCGCTTTCATCCTTCCTCAAGAGCCGGTTCGAGAGCCACGAGATCATCGCCGAGCTCATCCAGGCCAGCGTCTTCTTCCGCACGCTCTACGGCCTGTGCCTTCCGGTCCTGGTCGCCGCCTTCGCCTTCTTCCTCCTGTACCTCCTGCTCCCCGCGACGCGGGTCAAGCTCGGGTCCGCCCTGGCCGGCGCGGCGCTCGCCGGCCTCTTCTGGGAGCTCGCGAAGGCGTGGATGAGCTACACCATTCCCCGCGCCGTCACGATCAGTCTCTACGGCTCCCTCGGCGCCATCGCCGTGTTCCTCGTCTGGCTGTACGTTGCGTGGGCCGTGATCCTCCTCGGCGCCCAGTTGAGCTTCGCGGTCCAGAACCCGCGGGAGACGTTCGCGCTCCTGGCCGCGCCCGTCGCGCGGTTTCAGGCCCCTCCGGGGCTGGTGGCCGTCGCCGCGGCCCTCCAGATCGCGCGCGCCTCGGCCGGCGGCCTCAAGGCGCCGTCCATCGACTCACTTGCCGAGCGCTGGTCCTGTCCGCGCGAGGTCATTCCGCAGGCGCTCGATCCCCTCGTTCCGGAGTACTTCCACCCGTCGATGCCCGACGAGGACGTATACTATCTTTCCCGCGACTCGGACCAGGTCCTCCTGCGGGATCTTCTCGGGGCGGGCATCGCGACGGCGACGCGCGGCGCCGATTGCTTCCAAGACGAGGCCGTCAAGGAATTGCTCCTCCTGCTGGAGAAGGGCGTTGCCGGCACCCTGGCCGACTTGAGCGTCCGGGACCTCCTGCGGCGTAACTTATCGTTACGCACGTCCGATAACGCGCAACGCGATCCGAATTAAAGACTTACACCCCCAAAAGTCCCTGCATTAAAAAGTCGAGACCATCCATTGACATCCTTCGCGCCGTCATTAAGATGTACGGTTCGATCACCCGCCGCCCGGACTCGACTCGAAAACGGTGCGCGCGGAAAAAGAGGAGAAGAAAAAAGGACCCTATGCTGCAGAGCGAAACTCGCGACGCCGCAGTCGAGAAGGTTTCCGAGCAGGCCGGGCAATCCGCCGCACAGCCCCCGGTCATCTTCGAGTCCGAGATCGAGCGCCTCCTGGCGCTGGCGGAGGCGGCCCTCGCCGGCAAGAGGCTCGGGGAGAACTCTCACCCGCCGCAGAAGGACTCCGAGGCCAGGAAGACGAAGGGCGCTCCCGAACCGGACGAGCGCTCCGAGCCTCCGGCGCTGTGCATCGTCCGCGGAGGCAGCGGCGCGGGGAAGACGACCGTCCTGGAACGGCTCGCCGCCGGCCTCAGCGTCAAGAGCTTCTTTCTTCGCTGTCATGAAGGCTGGACGGACCCGCTGCATGTGTTCCACGACCTCGTGGCCGCATTGCGCGCCTCCCGCCAGGGGGTCGAACGCGTCCTCGAACGTTACGCATGGGGACTCGGGCCGGTGTACCCGGCCGGAGGGAAGGACGCGCCCGCCGAGCCGGTCTGGAAGCCGACCTTCTTCGCGGCCCTCGCGGGCTTCCTCACGGACCTGGCGCGCGAAGAGCCCTTCGCCATCCTCATCGACGACCTGAACTGCGGCGACCCGCTCGTGCCGGAGTTCCTCGGATTCCTCGGCCGAGCGCTCCGCAAGACGTACACCGCCGCCTTCGCGCGGCGCAACGATGCCGTGCAGTCCGAGATGCCCAGGTTGCTCGCCGTCGTGTCGGCCTCCCCGCTCGACGACGGCGACGATCCGCACGTCAGGGCGTTCGCCGGGCTCCTGGAGGAACGGTTCGTCACGGTCATGGACCTTCCCGAGGCGGATCGAGCGCGGTGCCAGCGGCTTCTGTCGGCCTCGCCCTGGCGCAAGCTCTCGAACGGAAACCTGACGCGCTTCCTCGCGCTTTCCCACGGCAATCCCCTCCGGTGCCGGGTGCTGCTGCGGCTGTGCGAGGCGGCCCCGACCGAGGCCGGCGCCGACGGGGCCGTCGCCCGCGCCGAGCAACTGGCCGCCGACGGCATCGTCCGCGCCCTCGTGCTGCGGCTGAGCCCCGCGCTCAGGGACCTCGTCTCCGTGCTCGCGCTCTTCCGGCGCCCCGCGACCGAGGACCTGCTCGGCCGCATCATGGAACGGCAGGGGCTGGAACGTCTCCTGAGCGAGGCGCAGCAGCGCGAGCTCGTGCGCGGATCGCCCGAGGGATGGTTCCTCGCGAACCACGAGCTGGCCACGGTTGCGCATCAGATCCTGACGCCGTCCGAGCGCGCCCTGTGGCACGACCGCATCGCCGCGAGCCTCGCCGCCGACGGCCCCCGGGACCGCCCGGACCTCCCCTACGCCCTGTGCCAGCACCTCGTGAGCGGCGGCGACCCGCACGCGGCAATCGAGCCCGGATTGCGCGCCGCGGAGTTCCTGACGCGGAGCTTCGCGTTCCAGCGCGCGCTGGTCGTCCTGTACAACCTGCTCGGCATCCTGCGCACCGCGCCGCCGTGCGGCGCGACCCCCGCGGAAGTCACGCGCAAGATCATCGACATCGAGGAGCGTATCGGCCGCGTCGAGGCAGCCAAGCGCAACCTCAAGATGCTGCTCTTCGAGCCCGGCGATCCGTCGCTCGGCGACGAGATGAAGGCCGAGCTCTACGTGCGGCTGGCCCGCGTCTACATGGCCGCCGGACGCCACTCGAAGGCGCTCCGCATGGCGACCAGGGGCTTCGCCAAGAAGCTCCCCGAGCGGAGCCTGGCGCGCCTCTGGGAGGCGATCGCCGCCATTCACCTCGACCGCAACGACTCCAAGAAGGCGCTGAACTACTGCCTGCGCGGCCTGAGCTGCGCGAAGGGCGATGATGCGGCCATGGAGCGCGCCGACCTCAGGCAGCTCCTGGCGCGCATCTACCGCGCGCGGGGAACCTACGGCCTGGCCATCGAGAGCCTGCTGCAGGCGCTGGAGACCGTCGAGCGCGCGGCGGGCGAGAACGCGGCGCGGCCGATCCTCGACGAGCTCGGCGCCCTGTACCTCGCGCAGGGCAACTACTTCCGCGCCGCGCGCTACCTCTACCGCTCGCTCGATGCCAAGCGCGCCGTCCACGACTTCCCGGGCATGGCGGCCTCGTACGCGGCGCTCGGCGAGGTGTACTCGCGCAGCGGCAACTTCACCAAGGCCCTGGAGGAGCAGCGCAAGGCGGCCGAGGCGCACGAGCTGCTCGGCGACTGGGGCGGCCTCGGCCGCGACCTCATCGACGCCGGGGATGCCTACCGCAGCCTGGGCGACATCGGCGACGCGATCGCGTGCTACCGGAGCGCGATCGATGTCGCCGAGAAGAGCGGCCGCACCGAGGATCTCGTCTCCGCCTTCATGGCGCTCGCCGAGACCTACTTCTTCCTCGGCGACATCCGCCAGGCCGAGGCGTACCTCCGCCAGGTGCAGATCCTGGCCCAGGAGTTCAAGCTGCGCGTCTTCGAGGCCCGCAGCGAGCAGCTCGCGGGCGCCATCGCGACGTTCCACCGGGAGTGGGACGATGCCGCCAAGCATCTCCAGAAGGCCTGCGATCTGTTCGCCGGCCTGGGCATGAAGTGCGAGGAGACCGATGCGAAGCTCGACCTCGCCTACACGTACTACGACCGCGAGCTCTTCGACGAGGCGCTGAAGACGGCGGGCAAGGCCCAGGCGAGCGCCGACGAGCTGCGCGCGCCGCTCCTCCAGGCCCGCGCGCTTCAGATCAAGGGCTTCGTGTACCGGCTCTCCGAGACCGGCGTCCCCGGCAAGTGGCGCGAGTACCTGGACCGCGCGCTCCAGATCGCGCGCTCGGTGGCCGATGTGCGCCTGCATTTCGAGATCCTGTACTCCCTGGGCAAGGCCTATCACTTCGAGCAGAGCCACGAGGAGGCCGAGAGCTGGTACCGCAAGGCCGGCGACATCCTCGACCGCGTCGCGGCGAGCCTGTCGGAGGATGAGGCGGTCCGCTTCTGGACGGACAAGCGCCGCAAGCTCTTCAAGGAGGATTACGAGCGGCTCCGGCGCGAGTTCGGGGCGCGCGCGTCGTCCCCCGCCGGCCGCGAGAAGGCGAGCGACGGCTGGTCCGAGACCATCGACGCGGCCGCGTACCAGGACCTGCTCTCGAAGGTCGGGCACCTCGCCGCGGCGACCACGCACGCGAACTTCTACGTGCAGCTTCTCGGCCTCGGGCTCGACCTCGTGAAGGCCGACCGCGGCTTCCTCGTGGAGGCCACGGCGACGGGCTGGCAGTACGTCGCCTACCGCGGCCTCCGGCCCGAGACGCTCACGGGACGGCTGAGCTACGCCGAGACCCTGGTCAACGAGGCGCTCAGGCGGCGCACCGTGTTCATCACGACCGGCAGGGAGGAGGAGGAGAAGTTCGGAAGCCGCGCCGCGCTGGCCGAGTTCAAGGACCGCGAGGCCGTGCTCCTGCCGATCATGCACGGCACGGAAGTCATGGGCGTGCTCTACGGCGACCAGACGATCGAGGGCGACGGCGGATTCCCGCCCTGGACGCGCGAGATCCTGGAGCAGTTTCAGTTCCACGCCGGCGCGGCGTGGCGCAACCGCCGGACGTTCCTGGCGGCCACGACCTGGCCCGGCACGCCGTTCCTCGTGGAGCCGTACTTCACGCAGGTCGTCAGGGAGGCCCAGGCGCAGGAGGCGCGCGGCGGGAAGCCGTTCGCGCTCCTGGGGATCCGCCTGCCGTTCCCGCTCGGCGATCTGGCCCCGCACCACGCGCGCAATATCCAGTACGTGATCGGCCGCGACAACCCCGCCGGCGTGCTCGGCGACAGCATCGTCGTCGCGCTGCTCAGGGCCGATGCGACGCCCAAGGAAACCGAGGCATCCGTGAGCTCGCTGCTGGCGAGCATGCGCAAGCTCCTGCCGGTCAAGCAGCACCTGCTGTACAGGCCGGAGGATCCGGCGGGGAACCCGCGCGAGCTGCTCCAGCACCTGAAGCACGTCCTGAACCCGTCCGCGGAACTGGCCGACGAGATCCAGGACCTGGCCGGGTGCGAAGTGAGCCTGCGCGATGCCAAGCAGATCCTCGAGAAGCACATCATCATGCGGACGCTGCGGCATGCGAAGGGGAACATCACGCGCGCGGCGGAGCTGCTCGGCATTCACCGGCCGCAGCTCTCGCAGCTCATCCGGAAGCACGAGCTGCGCAAGGAAGCCTTCCTCTGAGCGGCGCGGGCGCCTTGCCTTCCCGCGCGGGACGGATACGATGGCGGGCTCGGAAGGTCCGGGCCGCCGGAGGCGGATCCGGTCTCGTGTGATCGCGGAGGCATGTGGCTGCAACCCCGTCCGGCCCCATCAAGACGCTGAGCACCGTCAGGCGGATCCTGGCCTATGCGCTGCCGTACACGTGGCGCATCGTCATGGTCATGGGGCTGACGGCCTCCTACACGGCCTGCCTGACGCTGCGCCTGGGGATGATCGGGCTCCTCGTCGACGGCGTCCTGCTCTCCGACTTCGGCGGAAGCCAGAAGAGCGTGACGCTGCGCGCCTACCAGACGGCGAGCGAGTTCCTGGGCCGCGACGTGCGCGTCGCCAGGTCCTACCGCAAGTACGACCGCTTCGTCGAGCTCACGGCCGACGGCGGCTTCACTGCCGGCGCGACCGGGATGTCGTACGAGTGCGCGGGCGGCACGCTGCGCGATCTGTGGATCGAGGCCGGCCCCGAGACGGCGGGCGAATGGGGGGACGGCGGCCATGACCGCCCCTTCGTCCGCATGGAGGTCTTCGGCCCCGAGACCGCCGAGGACCTGGGCGGCGGGCGCTGGCGCTTCACGAACGGCGAGGTGACCTGGTCGACCGGCGACACGCTCACGAACGAGGAGCGCCTGCAGTACATCAAGGCGTTCTGCGTGATCGCGCTGATNNCTGGCCGCGGGCATCGGGGTCACGAGCTTCGCCAAGGACTACTTCTCGCGCAAGGTCTACCTGCGCATCACGGCCGACATCCGCGAGGAGGTCTACGCCCACCTGAGCCGGCAGTCGGTGGCCTTCTTCGACCGCCAGAAGAGCGGCGACCTGATCAGCCGCTCCATGCACGACACGGCGGTGCTCCAGGAGTTCCTCAAGTTCATGTTCGAGAGCTTCATCGAGGAGCCCTTCACGATCGTCTTCAGCCTGACCGTGGCGTTCGCCGTCCATCCCACGCTCACGCTCGTGAGCCTGCCTTTCCTGGCCCTGCTCTTCTACCCCGTGTGGCGGGCGGGCCGCAAGGTGAAGAAGCACGGCAAGGGCCGCATGCGGCAGCTCGGCATCGTCACCGAGGAGATCCACCAGCTCTACACGGGCATCCGCATCCTCAAGGCCTTCAGCATGGAGGAGGAGGAGCGCCGCAACTTCGCCAAGGAGAACGCCAAGTACATCCGCCTGGCCATGAAGATGGAGAAGGCCAAGATCACGAGCCGGAGCACGCTCGAGGTCCTGTACAACGCCGGCGTCGCGGCGGTGGTGCTCGCCGTCGGCTACCTCATCACGCGCCAGACCCACGGCCTGGGGGACTTCGGCATCTTCCTGGGCGCGCTGTTCTCGATCTACCGGCCCCTCAAGACCATCACGCGCGCGTACGGCCACCTCGCGGAGACGCTCGCGGGCGCCGAGCGCGT
>DHGK01000279.1:1293-1707 GCA_002402755.1 Planctomycetes bacterium UBA4800 | reverse complement strand
TCGAGTTCCGCGACGTCTCCTTCGCGTACAGATCGGACGGCGGCGGGGAACCGGTGCTGCGGCATGTCTCGTTCACCGCCGGCGTCGGCGAGGTTGTCGGCATCGCGGGGCCGAGCGGCGCCGGCAAGACGACGCTGGTCGACCTCATCCCGCGCTTCTACGAGCCCCAGCAGGGCGCGATTCTCATGGACGGGATCGACACGCGCACGATCACGCAGCAGTCGCTCCTGGCCCAGATCGCGATCGTGGGGCAGGACCCCTTCCTCTTCAACACCACGGTCGTCGAGAACCTCCGCTACGGCCGCAAGAACGCCTCCTTCGACGAGATCGTCGCCGCAGCCAGGAAGGCCAACATTCACGACGTCGTTGCGGCGCTGCCCCAGGGCTACGACACGGAGATCGGCGAGCGCGGCG
>DHGK01000279.1:571-1250 GCA_002402755.1 Planctomycetes bacterium UBA4800 | reverse complement strand
CTCGGCCCTGGACAGCGAATCGGAGAAGCTCGTCCAGGAGGCGCTCGTCCACCTGATGGAGAACCGCCTGACCTTCCTGATCGCGCACCGGCTCTCGACGCTCAACTGCGCCGACCGGATCCTCGTCATCGAGGACGGCCGCATCGCGGAAACCGGCACCCACGAGGAGCTCCTGGCGCGCCGGGGAACGTACTACCGGCTCTACCGGCTGCAGCACCCCGAGGAATGACCGAGGCTGGAGGCTTATAGGCTATAGGCTATAGCCTCCGGCCTCCAAGCCACGCGACGTACCTCGCCACGCCCTCGCGGAGCGACACGCGCGGCGCGTAGCCGAGCTCCTGCCGGGCGCTCGTAATGTCCGCCGACGTCAGCGACACGTCGCCGCGCGAGGCGGGACCGAACTCCAGGAGCCCCTTCTTCCCCAACGCCTCCTCGATCGTCCGGATCGTCTCCAGGACCGTGACCGTCTCGCCGCGGCCGAGGTTGTAGATCCGGCAGCCCCCGGGCCTGTCGATCGCGCGCACGACGCCGTCGACGATGTCGTCGATGTACGTGAAGTCGCGCCGAGCCGAGCCGTCGCCGAGCACCGTCAGGGGCTCGTCCGCCGCGATCGCCCGCGCGAAGGCGGCGATGGCCATCTCGGGCCGCTGGCGGGGCCCGTACACGGTGAAGAAGCGCA
>DHGK01000279.1:0-456 GCA_002402755.1 Planctomycetes bacterium UBA4800 | reverse complement strand
CCCGCCGCGCGCGCCGCGTCGAGCATCAGCACCAGGCCGCGCACGTTGATGTCGGCCGACGTGACCGGGTCCTCCAGCGATGCGCGGACGCCCGGCCGCGCCGCCAGGTGCACGATGACATCGGGCCGGCAGTGCGCGACCAGCGCAGCCGTCTCGGGCGCGCGGATGTCGGTCTCCGCGAAGGCGAACCGCCCCTGGCCGCGCAGCTCGGCCAGGTTGCGCTCCTTGATGGCGCGATCGTAGTACGGATCGAAGCTGTCGATGCCGATGACCTCGTCGCCGCGCGCGAGCAGCGCCCGGGCCGTCCACGAGCCGATGAACCCGGCCGCGCCGGTGATGCACACCCGCATACCGCTCCTCTCTCACGCGCGATAGCGCGTCGGATCCTCCACCCCGGCCTCCGCGAACCCGCGCCGCCTGAGGACACAACTGTCGCAGCGGCCGCAGGCGCGCCCC
>DHGK01000262.1 GCA_002402755.1 Planctomycetes bacterium UBA4800 | reverse complement strand
TCTCTCTCCGTCCTTCTCTGTGCTCTCGGTGTCTCTGTGGTGTGCTTCCTCGGAGAGGACGCCCGTCCGCCTGCGTGCACACGGTGAGGAAACCGTGAACGGTTACCTCCCTTGTTGCGGTCGAATGGCCGCCGGCTGTCGGCTGACCAGCTCGAGCGCCAGGTCGTGGAGTTCCCGATGCTGCCGGCAAGGCGGCCCGGGGCCTGGGGGCCGTTCACGTCATGCAAAGCTCACGAGATGCAGCGCCCTGGACGCCGCGCCCTGTTTTCGCATCCTGCAGGTGACACCCACCGCCCCATCCAGGTATCATGGGGGCGGCGGCGCGCGGCCGTTCCTTGCGGCGCGCGCGTGCCGGAAGGAGCCTGACCATGCTGCAGGGCGAGACGCCGCCGGTCCTCCCGCCGCCCAGGAGCGCGCGGGAGCTTCTCGACATGTACTTCCTCGACATGCGCTCGGCGCTCGTCGAGACCGCCGCCGCGTGGGACCGCATCGAGCGCGCGGTCGGCGCCGAGGAGATCGAGGCCGACCCGCGCCTCGACAAGCTCCGCGCGGCGCTCGAGATCATCGCGCGCGGACACGGCGACCGCGCCGCGTGCATCCTGACCGCCCTCTCCGACCCGCCCCTGTAAGGGAGACGCCATGAAGGTCATCGAACCCCACATCCACATGATCGCGCGGACGACGCAGGACTACGAGCGCATGGCCCGCATGCACACCGTCGCCTGCTGCGAGCCCGCCTTCTGGGCCGGCTACGACCGCACCTCCGCCCAGGCCTTCTACGACTACTTCACGCACATAACGAAGTTCGAGCCCACGCGCGCGGCCCAGTACCTGATCCAGCACTACGCCTGGATCTGCATCAACCCCAAGGAGGCCGACAACCTCGCCCTCGCGCGCGAGGTCATCGCCTTCATTCCGGAGTTCCTGGACAAGCCCACGGTGCTCGGCATCGGCGAGATCGGCCTGAACCGCAACACCAGGAACGAGATGGCCGTGTTCCAGGAGCAGGTCGAGCTCGCGCTCGCCCGCGACCAGCTCATCTGGATCCACACGCCGCACCTCAAGGACAAGCTCAACGGCACGCGCATGATGCTCGACTACCTGAAGGGCCGCGGCGGCGTCGACCCCGAGCGCGTGTGCTTCGACCACGCCGAGGAGCACACGCTGGGCATGATCCGCAACGCGGGCTTCTGGGCCGCGATGACGATCTACCCGATCACCAAGAACTCGCCGGGGCGCGTCGTCGACGCGCTCGAGGTCTGGGGCATCGACCACATGCTGGTCGATGCGTCCGGCGACTGGGGCCCGTCGGACCCCGGCACCCTCCACGACGCGATCTTCGAGATGCGGCGGCGCGGCCACCCGGAACCGCGCATCGAGACCGTCTTCTACAACAACCCGTGCTACTTCCTCGGCCAGTGCCCGAAGTTCAAGCCCGCGCCGCTCCTCCCCCGCGAGAAAGCCTGGGCCGGGGCGGCGCGCACCCGGAACCCCGCATGATGCCCGACGAACGACGACAGGCCGCATCGCGCGACTGCGAGGGCGTGGTGCACGAGCGCTTCACGGTCGGCTTCGAGTACCCGGTGTGGTTCACGCGCGATGTCTTCGCCCCCGGCAACCGGCTCTTCGCCTCGACCCTCGACCGCCTCGGCGAGGGGCGGCGCCACCGCGTCCTCCTGTACCTGGACAGCAACGTCGCGGCGGCGCACCCCGGCCTCGCGGCGCAGGTCGCCGCCTGCGCCGAGGAGTTCCGCGACGCCTTCCAGTTCGCCGCCCCCCCTCAGATCGTCGAGGGCGGCGCGTGCGCCAAGTCCGAGATGGAGGTCGTCAGGGACATCATGACGAGGATCGGCGAGCTTCACCTCGACCGCCAGAGCTTCGTCGCCGCGATCGGCGGCGGCGCCGTGCTCGACGTCGTCGGCTTCGCCGCGTCGCTCGTCCACCGCGGGCTCAGGTTCGTGCGGCTGCCGAGCACGACGCTCGCCCAGGCCGATGCGGGCATCGGCATCAAGAACGGCATGGACATTCACGGCCGCAAGAACTTCGCCGGCACGTTCGCGCCGCCCTTCGCGGTGCTCAACGATTTCGCGCTGCTGCGCACCCTGCGCGACCGCGACTGGATCGGCGGCGTCGCCGAGGCCTTCAAGGTTGCGATCATCAAGGACGCGGAGTTCTTCGACGTCCTGGCGCGGCACGCGCGGGACCTGCGCGCCCGCGACCAGGCGATCATGGAGATGGCGATCCGCCGCTGCGCCGAGATTCACCTCGAGCACATCCGGACGAGCGGCGACCCGTTCGAGCTCGGCTCCGCGCGGCCGCTCGACTTCGGGCACTGGGCGGGACACGAGATCGAGACGATGGCGGGCGGCGCGGAAGGCCACGGCCAGGCGGTCGCGGCCGGCATCGCGCTCGACTCGTACTACGCGATGCGGACGGGACGGCTCGCGCAGGCCGAGTTCGACCGCATCCTGGCGGGCCTCCGGGACTGCGGGTTGCCCGTCTACCATCCCCTCTTCGCCGCGCGCGGGCCGGACGGCGCGCCCGCGGTGCTCGCGGGCCTGGAGCAGCTCAGGGAGCACCTCGGCGGGCTGCTGACGATCACGCTGCCGGACGGCATCGGCAGGAAGGTCGAGGTGCACGAAGTCGACCGCCGCCTCTACGAGGAAGGCATCGACGTTCTCGAGGAGCTTGCGCGCACATGATCATTCGACGCACGCCGCGGCTGGATCTCACCTACTGCCTGAACATTCACCCCGGCGAAACCTGGCGCGAGAACTTCGCCGCCATCCGGCGGGACGCCCTCCGCGTGCGGGATTTGGTCGCCGCGGGGAAGCCGTTCGGCCTGGGCCTGCGCCTGAGCGCGCGCGCCGCGGCCGCGCTGGCCGATCCCCGCACCCTGGCCGAGCTGCGCGCGTTCCTGGACGCGCACGGCCTGTACATCTTCACGATCAACGGTTTCCCCTACGGGCGGTTTCACGGCGCCAGGGTCAAGGAGAAAGTCTACGCTCCCGACTGGCGCACGAAGGCGCGGCGCGATTACACGATCGCGCTGGCCGATATTCTCGCCGCGCTCGTCCCCGAGGGGTGCACGGGCAGCATCTCGACCGTGCCGGGCTCCTACAAGCCCTGGATCAAGTCGGATGCCGACGTCCGCGCGATGGCGCACAACCTGGCCGATGTCGCCGCACACTGCGCGCGCATTCGCGATGCGCGCGGCGCCGACATCGCCCTCGCGCTCGAGCCCGAGCCCGACTGCTTCATCGAGACCGCCGGCGAGGCCATCGATTTCCTCACCGGGCCGCTGCGCGCGCTGGGCGCGGCGCGTCTCGCGAAGGCCCATCGCTTCGGGAAGGCCGGGGCCCGCGCCGCGCTCCGGAGGCACATCGGCATCTGCCTCGACACGGCGCACTCGGCCGTCGAGTTCGAGCAGCCCTTGCTCGCGCTCATGCTGCTCTCGCGGGCGGGGATCCGCATTCCGAAGGTCCAGGTGAGCGCCGCGCTGCGCGCCTATCCCGACGCCGCGACGATCGACCGCCTGCGGCCGTTCTGCGATCCCGTCTACCTGCACCAGGTCAGGGTCAGGACCGCGGCGGGGCGCATCGCGGCCTTCAGGGATCTGCCCGATGCCATCGCGGCCCGCACGCGGGTCTGGGACGAATCGGGCCGCCGCCCCGACGAGGAGTGGCGCATTCACTTTCACGTGCCGCTTTTCTTCGAGGGCGACGAGCGCCTGTCCTCGACCTCTGACCTGCTCGACAGGCGAGTCATGCGGGTCCTGCGCACGGCCCTGGCGCCGCACCTGGAGATCGAGACCTATACCTTCAGCGTCCTTCCCGAGGAACTGCGCGCGGCCGACGTCGCCGCCGGCGTGGCGCGCGAGTTCGCGTGGCTGCTCGCGCGGGGCGGCGGGCGGTGGCAGCCGCTGGCGGGGACGGAGGTCACGTGAGGAACGGCGGCAGCACGTCGGTCGTCGAGATGCTCAGGCGGTTCGTCGACGTGGACGGCCGGCAGGCGGGGCTCTGCCTCGAGGGCATGCCGGTCGAAGAGGCGGCGGACGTCGTTCGGCTCCTTCCGCCCGAATCGATCGCCGCGTGCCTTGAGCACATGCACCCGGCCGCCGCGGCCGCCCTCCTGCAGGCGCTCGAATCCGAGACGGCCTGCACCGCGCTGGCGCAGGTTGGAACCGACTGCGCCGCGGATATCCTCCGCGCCCTGCCGGCGCAATCCCATAAGGAGACGCTCGAGAGGATGCCCGCCGACCGCCGGCGCGAGCTGCTCGAGCTCCTCGCCTATCCCGAGGACAGCGCCGGCCGGCTGATGAAGATGGATTACCTCGCGTTCCACAAGGACCTCAAGGTGCAGGAGGTGATCGGGCGCCTGCGGGGCCTCGCCCCAAGGATCGCGTCGTCCGCGTCCTACGTGTACGTGGTGGGCGAAGAGAACAAGCTTCTCGGCATCCTGAACATGCGCGATCTGCTGCTCGCGGACCCCGGCACCGCCGTCCAGTCCGTCATGAAGACGGACATCGCCGCGGTGCCCGCGTACCTCGACCGCGAGGAACTGGCCCACATCGCCCGGCAGACGCAGTACATCTCCCTGCCGGTCGTGGACGCGCGCGGAAGCCTGCTCGGGATCGTGTACCTCAAGTCGCTGCTGGAGACCGAACAGGAGGAAGCCACCGAGGACCTCCAGATCGTTTTCGGCGCGGGCGCCGAAGAACGTCCTTCCTCGCGGGTGGGGTTCAAGATCTCGAGGCGCCTGCCGTGGCTCTACATCAACCTCGTCATGACGTTTCTGGCGGCGTCGGTCGTGGCGCTGTTCCAGGATGTCATCGGGCGCATCGCCGTCCTGGCGGTGTTTCTTCCCGTGGTGGCGAGCCAGGGCGGCAACACGGGAACCCAGGCGCTCGCCGTGATGATCCGCGGCCTGGTGACCCGCGAGGTGCGGCCCAGGGACGCCCGGCGGTTCATCCTGATCGAGATCTGGGTGGGGTTCCTGAACGGCGTCCTCATCGGCGTCATCACCTCGCTGGCGGCGTGGGCGTGGAAAGGCAACCCGTACCTCGGAGTCGTGCTTGGGGCCGCAATGGTCGTCAACATGGCGGTGGCGGGTTTTGCCGGAGCGTTCATACCCGTGGCCATGAAGCGCCTCGGATTCGACCCCGCCCAGTCTTCGGGCATCTTCCTCACCGCCCTGACGGATGTGGCGGGCTTCGTCTCGTTTCTCGGCTTCGCAGCTCTGTGGCAGGACAAGCTGCTGTAGCCTCGTCCCCGCGCCTCGCGCGTAACCGTTCACGGTTTTCTCGCCGTGTTCGGGTGCACACGCGTGTCATCTGACGGAGAAGAAACCACAGAGGCACAGATAGCACAGAGAAGACAACGGAGAGAGACCACCGCGGAGCCATGTAACGTCTCACGTTCCGTTCTCTGTGCCCTCTGTCTTCTCTGTGG
>DHGK01000156.1:1883-5072 GCA_002402755.1 Planctomycetes bacterium UBA4800 | reverse complement strand
GTCTCGAAGCTCCGGGTCGCCGCGCACGCACCACGCGAGGAGAAGCGCGCTCGGAAGCTCTGCGTTCTCGCGCACTCTGAAGCTCGTGAGCTCGTACCACTTGACGGCTCGATAGTACTCGGCCAGAAGGGGCTCATCGGCATAGAAGCCCGCCGGCGCCAGGTGCCCGAAGAGGAAGGGCTCGCCGCGGCCGAAGATCGCGGATTCGGCAGCCTCACCCTTGCCGATCAATTCCCGCTCGCGGGCGGCGCGCGTCCGCGCTCCCTCCGAGAGAACGCCGAGATCGGCCTTCTCGTCCTGCAGCAGGAGTCCGACCGCCGCCCAGGCTTCGAGCCGGTCCTTGGCCTCGCGCCACGGCGAATCCCGAAGCCGGAGCGCCCCGATGTCCGCGCGCAGCCGTGCCGATATCGCCGCAAGACGCGGCGCCTGCGCCCGCTCGAGGCTTCTGAACCCTTCGGTCAGCATGACCTGATACGTGCGTACGGCGCTGTCCACCGTGACGAAGGGCGGCACATAGGCCGCGTCGAAGCTCGCCAGGTAGGGACTGAAGATCTGGCGGTGCTCGCGCGGCAGGATGACGAAACCGTGTGCCGAAAGAAGTGCGCGAACGTGCTCGTCGCGCGGGAGGCGCTCCATGCCGCGCACCTTGGAGAGATCATACGGAAGACCGAGCGCCGCGGCGCCATCCGCGGCACGCGCCGCCCGGGCAGTCATCACGAGGAACACGGCGACCGCCAGCGACAGCGACCGCTCGTGCGCGATGAGGCGTAAGAACTGCATGGCACTCTTCTCCGGCGCGCACCAGGTCTATGAACCGGCTTCCATGAAACAAGACGCGCGTCGCGCGGCATCGTTGCAGCTCGTGCCGCCCGTACGCGGGGACAGGCCGCCCGTCCGGGGACAGTCCCCGGATTCGCGCCGGGTTCGCAAAGATCGGGGGATTATGAGAGGCGTTCCTCCTGCGAGAGGACATCCTCGATCTGCGCGATCAGGGCGGGCAGGTCTTCGGTGACGGCCTTCCAGACCTGTTCCGGATCGATGTCGAAGTACGCGTGAACCAGCCGGTTGCGCATGGCCACGATGGGCGCCCACGGCACCTGCGGGTGTCGGGCCCGCAAGTCCTTGCCGATCTTGCCCGCGGCCTCGCCGACGATCTCGACGCACTTGATCAGACCCAGCGCCCAGACGCGGTCGCGGTCCAGGTCGGCGCGGGAGCGTCCGGCAGCCGAGGCGACGGCCTCCCGTGATGCGTCGAGCCTGTGGCGCAGGCGGATCAGGTCATCCCCGGGCATACTGCACCCTGCATTGCCTGAGCACGTCGTCCCGGAAGTAGCGGCTCAGCTCCGCCGGCGTGCGCAGGTCCACCTTGCGCCCGAGCAGCGCCGACAGATCCAGCTCCAGCCCGGCCATCCCCAGCAGCCCGGGAGAGCGCCCGGGCTCGAACTCGACCAGCACATCCACGTCGCTGTCCGGCCGGAAATCCTCGCGCAGGATGGACCCGAAGAGCGACAGCCGGCGGACGCCGTTCCGGCGGCAGAAATCGGCGATCTTCTGCTCGGGGAACTCAACGCCGTGGTACGTCATCTCAAGTCTCCGGGCCGCTCGACGAGATTCTAACCTCCGCACCCCTCGACAGTCCAGCGCGAGAGCCGTCCGGGCGCAGTCACCAACTTCCCGCAGCTTCCGGATTCCCCCGATGCTACTTGTTCGCTCCGGGCCGGGCAAGCCGCTTTCACATGCATCGGTATTGTCCCCTTCCGGGGGCTTGACTACGATGGTCGCGGCGGCCGGAGAGAAGAAGGAGGCGCGACATGCGGCGGCGGGAATTCCTCGGACGGATTGGAGCAGGCACGGGGCTTTGCTTCTTCCGGGGACAGTCACCGATTTCCTGCGGGAAATCGGTGACTGTCCCCGTGCCTGCGAGCGACCGCATCACGATCGGCGTCATCGGCACCGGCGGGCGCGGGACGTGGCTCGCCTACGACCTGCTGCGCAAGCCCTCGGCCAGAATCATCGCCGTTTGCGACGTGCACGCCGGGCGGCGTCTCGCGGCGAAGCAGCAGGTCGACACCGCTTACGGCGGGGCCGAGTGCGCCGCCTACAACGACTTCCGGGAGCTCCTGGCGCGGGACGATCTCGATGCGGTCGTCATCAGTTCTCCCGATCACTGGCACGCCCTCCAGACGATCGCCGCGGCGCGCGCCGGCAAGGACGTCTACTGCGAGAAGCCCCTGACGCACACCGTCCGGGAGGGACGCGCCGTCGTCGAGGCGGTGCGCCGCTACGGCATCGTATTCCAGCACGGAACCCAGCAACGCTCGGAACGCTCGTTCCGCGCCGGCGCCGAGCTCGTCCGGAACGGGAGAATCGGCACGCTCAGGACGATCCGCGTGGGCGTGCCCGAGGGGCAGCGCATCGGACCGCAGCCCGTGACGCCGGTGCCGCCCGAGCTGGACTACGAGATGTGGCTCGGACCCGCGCCCTGGGCGCCGCACACGCCCAAGCGCGTCGAGTCCAGCCATAGCTGGTACTGGATCTCGGACTACTGCGCCGGCTACATCGCGGGCTGGGGCGTCCACCACGTCGACAGCGCGCAGCAGGGCAACGGCACGGACCTCACCGGGCCCGTCGAGATCTCGGGACACGGCCTCTTCCCCGACGAGGGCCTGTACGACACCGCCGTCAGGTGGCGCCTGGAGTGCCGCTACGCGAACGGCGTCACGCTCGTCGACGCCGATGTCTCGCGCCAGCGCATGGGCGTCACGTACGAGGGGACGGAGGGAACGGTCTACACGTGGCGCGACGACCGGCTCGAGACCTCGCCGGCCTCGCTCCGCGACGAGGTCATCGGCCCGGACGAGTTCCACACGTACGCGAGCGACGATCACATGCAGAATTTCCTTGACTGCATCCGCACGCGGAAGGAGACGGCGGCGCCGGTCGAGATCGCCCATCGTTCGACGACGATCTGCACGATCGGCGCGATCGCGCTCCGCCTGGGGCGCACGCTCAAGTGGGACCCCGAGAAGGAGCGCTTCGAGGGCGACGATGAAGCGAATAGGCTGCTGGGAAGACCGATGCGCGAGCCGTGGCGGCTGTGACGGCGAGGGGAGGCGTACGATGAACGAATCGAGACCCGTCCGGGGACAGTCACCGATTTCCCGCAGGAAATCGGTGACTGTCCCCGGA